>JAFZZY010000058.1 GCA_017615545.1 Lachnospiraceae bacterium | reverse complement strand
TTCATCGGAAAACGGCCGAAATCGAAAAGGGTCCCCGAGATCCGGCTCCGAAGGCATGGTAGGTTTTCACCGCGAGTGATCCGTCCGTAAGGAGATGCGGAGGTGGGGACAGAATCAAAAACCCGGCCGCGTGGGCCGGGTCGAAATGTTTTTAGTGTTTCAAGAAGGTAGGAATTCTGATTCCTGATCCTCCGTTTGCGTCGTCCTTACCGGGCTTCTTCTGTGCGAATGTCGGCGGCGTGTAGGTTACAGGCTCAGCGGGCTGTGCCTGAGCGGGTTCCGGAGCGACCGGAGTCTCAATGCCCTGAACGGGAACGCTGTCAGTTACCGGCTTCTCGGTGAATGTCGGCGGCTGATAGTTGAACGTACGGTTCAACTGAGGCTTCGCTGCTGTCTTATAAGAAGACATGGAAGAATTATTCAGGTTCAGGGAACGATCCTCAACGCCGGTAGCGATAACGGTGATCGATACGGTATCCGGTGCGGATGTCTCGAAAGTGGTACCGAAGATGATGTTTGCATCCTCTCCTGCCATCTCCTGAACGTTGCTGACTGCTTCATAGATCTCGGGAAGGGAAACTTCACCGGAGATGTTAACGAGAACGTGAGAAGCGCCCTCGATGGTGGTCTCAAGAAGCGGGCTGGATACTGCCAGACGCATAGCCTCGATCGCCTTATCATCACCCTTAGCGGTACCGATACCGATATGAGCGATACCCTTATCCTTCATAACGGTCTGAACGTCCGCAAAGTCAAGGTTGATGAGGCCCGGACTGTTGATCAGGTCTGTGATACCCTGAACACCCTGCTGCAGTACTTCGTCGGCACGCTTGAATGCGTCCAGAACGGAAGTTCTGCGATCTACGATCTCAAGGAGACGATCGTTCGGGATAACGATAAGTGTATCCACAGCCTCCTTCAGATTTGCGATACCTGCGAGCGCGTTCTGCATACGAACACGACCCTCGAATGCGAAAGGCTTGGTTACAACACCAACGGTAAGGATACCGGCCTCTTTCGCCAGACGGGCAATAACAGGCGCAGCACCGGTTCCGGTTCCGCCGCCCATACCACAGGTAATGAATACCATATCAGCGCCGGTCATAAGACCGCGCAGTTCCTCGATGTTCTCCTCAGCTGCCTTCTCTCCAACCTCAGGCTTAGCTCCGGCACCGAGACCCTTCGTCAGTTTCTCACCGATCTGAAGATAGGTAGGAGCCTTGCACATCTGCAAAGCCTGACGATCTGTATTTACTCCGATGAATTCAACACCGGCGATATTCTCATCGATCATACGGTTAACGGCGTTATTTCCTGCTCCGCCGACACCGATCACTATAATTCTAGCTGCTCCCTCAGTTTCGTTAATCTTAATCTCTAACAAGGTGATTTCCTCCTTATGTTGTCTTGTGTTGCATCGGGAAACTCATTTTTACATCCCGTCACATTCCATCGATGCCCCATCCCGATTTCACGCGACACACTTTATACTATATTTTATTTCCTCGAAAGAATCAACCACAAATTCAAAAAAAATCAAAGAAATTTTCAATTTTCCCCGTCCTCGGGCTCGTATTCATCTTTTTTGAAAATGATATCCGCATTCGGATTATCATTGTCATACGACCGGAGGATCAAAGAACCTGCCTGTCCTTCTATCTTCGGATAGATCTCAGCCAGTCGCCGGATCTTACCGGTGATACTCCTCGGTGTTCCCAGGTAGACACGTACCTGATCCATGTGCAGGATGATCTCGCCGCTCAGGGTGAAGCGGATCAGGGAAACCGGAAGGTTTTTATCCCGGATCTCTCCCGCGAGGGAAATGATGGTCCGGAATATCTCGGGATCTGCCACGGGCAATGGCTCGTCCTTCACAAAATAATCAAAATCCAATCCCTCGACATGTGGAATGATGTAGTCCGAGTCCTCTCCGTTCTCGGGCGCATGATCCGAGATCTCCGCAACGTAACCGTTGGAGTCCAGATACAGGTAGTCGCCCATATAACTCATATATGCAATGATGCTCTTCTCATACACGACGATGGAAACCTCGCGCATCGATACATCATCGATCTCATAGGACTCGATAAAGGGGATGGAAACCTTCTCCTCTTTTTTGAACCATTTGCGGAATAGCCGCACGACATAACGACGGTCATTCTCGGTCGGGAAGAGATAATTAAATATCTCTTCGTCCGTGTACCGTTCATTACCATCGACGGTATAGGATTTGATCTTGATCGACCAAAGGCCAATGCACGCTAAACCTAATATCAACAATATTGCAATCGGAATCAAGATCCGTCTGGTCTTCTTACGCATTCTCTCTCCTGATTATATGTGAAATACCAAGGACGTGCACCTTTGTAAACTATCATAGCACGAAGTCGGTCTAATTTCAATTCCTTTTTCGATTTTGTCCGATATACTTTTATCGAAAAATAATGCAGTCCGGGCTGCTCTTCTTTCTCATCATTCAACTCAAAAAATGACGCAAGAAGAGCCGCCGATCCACGGCGGCTCCCCCTTTTATCGGCCTTCCGGACTTTCTTCCGAAGACTCTTCAATGGCCCGAAGTTCCCGATCGAGTTGTTTTACGCGGATCTTACGGGAAATGTTCAGCAAAATGCCGACTTCAGCCATGGATGCCATCAATGCACTACCGCCGTTACTGATGAACGGCAGGATAACACCGGTGTTAGGCATCATGTTGGTCGTAACCGCGATGTTCATCAGGATCTGGAATGAAAAATGCAGGAAGATACCGACGGCTAAAAGGAAACCGTGATAGTCCGGCGCGTTCCGGATAATGAACAGGATACGCCACAACAGCAATGCAAATACAAAGAGGACCAGCATGGCTCCAAAGAGACCCAGCTCCTCGCAGATGATGCAGAATACCATATCGTTCTGCGCCTCGGGAAGGAGGCCCAGCTTCTGTACACTCGAGCCGAGGCCACGTCCGAACAGGCCGCCCGAACCGATGGTGTAAAGGCCCTGCAGGATCTGGTAACCCTTTCCGGCGGGATCGCTGTCAGGATCCAGCCACATCTTGATACGTGTGACCTGGTAATCCTTCATGAGAGGGAAGGAACCGGTCTCACGGATGCGCAGGATAACGATTATGATGAAGACGATCATCGCGATAGCCATGACCGCGAAGATCCTCTTTTTATCGCTTACGATGAAGAACATGCCGAAGATGATCAGGAATACGATGATCGCCGTACTCAGGTTCTCCGATACGATCAAAAGGAGGAAGGGACTCATCAGCAGGAAGCCACCGATAAAGAACAGGTTGTTTCTCGAGAAACGACCGAACATTCCGTACTCGATCGCCTCTTCCTTTACACGGAGTCTCGGCATGCCGGCACGGTCACGCTTCTTATTCTCCTCCTTCACGTGGATCTCACGCTTCTGGTTACGCTGTTTGCGGATCATCACGCCATATTTTGAGTTCAGGAACGAAGCCAGCATGACTATGATACCGGGCTTCGCGATCTCGGAAGGCTGGATGTAGAACGGTCCCAGATTCAGCCAGCGCTGCGAAGCATTGGCCGTAGTACCACTGATCATCAGGGCAACAAAAAGGACTAGAAGCACAACATAGATCAAAACGAAAACGACCTTGCCGTACATGTGATAATTGATCATCGAGATGATGAACATACCGATGACGCAGAGGATCAGCGTACGGAACTGTTTATACGTCGAGTACCATTCGCTTCGACCCAACTGGATATCCGAATACGAAGTCGTCGAATAGACCATCATAATGCCGAACAGGCATAAGCAGAGAACCAGGAAGATCAGACTGTAGTCATAGTATCCCTGGGTCAGGAAACGCCGTAAACGGTTGCGGAAACGTATGAAAATGTTTTCTTTTGCCTTACGCGGCTGTCTCTCACTCATGCTGCAAACTCCTTGGAATTAAGCTTCCTGCTCCGCTTTCTCGAGGGCGCGCGCGTACTCCTTAAACAGTCGGCCGCGCTGCTCGAAATTATCAAACATATCCCAGCTCGCGCAGGCGGGAGACAGCAGGACGTTTTCGCCCGGCAGCGCCATCTCGTGCGCGATCTTCACCGCCTCTTCCAGCGAATCCACGAAGCGGTATGCGGTGAAACCGCAGGCATCGCAGGCCTTGGCGATCTTCTCTTTCGTCGCTCCCAGCAACAACAGGAACTTGATGTGTCCGGGAAATGTCCGGATCCACTCCTCATACTCGGAGTGCTTATCATATCCGCCGCCGATGAGGACGGTCGGGGACGGCATGGCCAGGACAGCGCGGATCGCTGCGTCCGGGTTCGTGCCCTTGGAATCATTGTAATACTTCACGCCATTGACCGTGCAGGTGTACTCGATGCGGTGCTCTACAGCGTGGAAATTGCGGATGGTCTCGCGGATGGTATCCAGCGAAACGCCGACCGCCATGGTCATGGCGATGGCCGCCATCACGTTTTCATAGTTGTGTACGCCGATCAGGTTCATCTCATTCGTCTTGCAGACGGGCGTCTCAACGCCATCCTTCTTGGAGATGATCTGGTCACCACGCAGGAATACGCCCTCCTCGAGCTCGCCCTGGCTGTAGAAATAAACGACCTTCGTCTTCACCTTCTTACCGAACTCGCGAAGTACGGGATCGTTGTAGTTGAGGACGCAGACATCGTCCTCGCACTGGAAGCGTGTGATCTTCTCTTTCATCTCGATATAGCATTCCATCGTCTTATGACGGTTGAGATGATCGGGTGTGATATTCAGGATCGCGGAAACATTCGGGCGGAAGGACGTCGCGGTCTCCAGCTGGAAGGTGGAGATCTCCGCTACGGTCACCGAGCGCTCCGTCGTCAGCGGCGCGCGCTGTGCATACGGGATTCCGATGTTTCCTACGGTAAATGCCTGGTCGTATACGCCGCGTCCGCTCTTCACGTCTGCATCCATGATGGCGCCGACGAGCGACGTGGTCGTGGTCTTTCCGTTGGTTCCGGTGATGGCGAGGATGTCGCCCTTGCTGTAGCAGTATGCCAGCTCGATCTCACCGATGATCGGGATGTTCAGTTCTCGTACCGGGATGAGGAACGGCACCGTCAGGTCGATACCGGGGCTCATAACGCAGGCGGTCACGCCCTCTTCGATCAGGATGTCACGGGTCATCTCGCCGAGGCAGATCTTCAGGTTTGTCGTGTCATATTGGCCGTTATCCGAGCACTTTACACGGATCTCCTCCGGGTTCAGTTTATCGTTCGAATCGTACAGGAGAACGCGCTCTCCGGTCTCCAAAAGAAGTCTTGCTGCGGACAGACCGCTGATGCCGGTACCGGCAACCATGTAAGTTTTCATATTCATTGTCCTATCTGTTGCCGTCCGGTTCAGCCGTCGCGGCAACGTTTTATTTTTCGGGCGAATGCGGCGCGTGGCCGTTTTCGCTTAGTTTCACAGGAGGGGCAGGAGGCAAATGCATGCCAGGACCAGGGTCACCACGGAGAATACCGTGACGATGCGTACCTCGGACCAACCGCCTTTTTCATAGTGGTGGTGGATCGGCGCCATGCGGAAGAAACGCTTGCCTCCGGTGTGGCGGAAGTACTGCACCTGGATGATCGTGCTGACCAGTTCGATCACGTAGATAAATGCGACGATGAGGATGTAAAGCGGCATCTGCATCAAGATCGCATACATAGCCACGAAGCCTCCGATCGCGAGGGAACCGGTGTCTCCCATGAAGAGTTTCGCCGGGTAAGCATTGAACAAAAGGAAGCCGATCAGGGCGCCAATGAATGCACCGCCGACAACGCCGAGACCCTCACCATAGATGAAGGACGCAGCAAGGAAAAATCCCATGATGATGATGGTGACCATGCTGCAGAGGCCGTCCAGGCCGTCGGTCATGTTCGCTCCGTTCTCGGTACCGAGCATCGTGAAGAAGAAAAACGGGATGAACAGGTACGAGATATTGATCCTATAGCCTGCCAAGATCGGCAGTCTCAGGCTGCCCCAATCAGACGGATCACGCCAGTACAGGAAGACTAACAGGATCGCAGCGACTGCGAACTGGCCCAGAAGCTTCTGTTTCGGCGACAGGCCGTCCGATGAGTGTCGTTTGATCTTGAGGTAGTCGTCCAGACCGCCGACGAATGCATTGCCCACGAGGGCGAAAAGCACCGGCAGATGACGGGCGCGAAGGAACGGCAGGCAGGCCAGAACGGTCGCCGCGATGAACGCGATGCCGCCCATGGTCGGAGTGCCCTGTTTCTTCAGGTGCTCCTGCGGACCCAACGCACGGATCTGCTGTCCGAATTTGAATTTATGCAAGATCGGGATCAGGATGCGGCAAAAGATCGCGCTGAGCACGAGCGCCAACATCATGGCCACGATGGTTTGTTTCAGTTCTGTCATGTTAAACGATATCCCCTTTACTCGTCTCTTTCCCCATCATCCGGGATATCCGGTTGTACAGGCTGCACAGGTTGTGCAGGCTGGTCCGGCTGTGCGGGCTGGTCGGGTTGGTCCGGCTGATCCGGCTGCGCAGGCTGCTCTCCGTTTTCGTCCACAGTGATGAAGCCATCAGGATCGTAACCATCGGCCGGAGGATCGGGATCCTCGCCCGATTCGGCGGGATGCAGGTAGTCGATGCCTTCCACCTTTGAGTGGATGTTCAGGTACGGAATGACTTCCATCCAGATGCGCTTCGACAAAAGCTGCGCCCACTTACTGGAGTTCTGCTCTTCCAGGTGCGGCTGATCGACCACGACGTAAATGAAGAGGTCGGGATCTGCCACCGGAATGAAGCTCGCCAGGGAGATAACGTAGTTGTTCTCGGCGTAATTTCCTTTCTGGGCGGTACCGGTCTTACCGCCGATCTCATAGCCGGCGATCTTAACGTAGCTCGCGGTACCCTCTTCAACGACTTCGTACATCGCTTCACGCAGGAAGTCGCTGGTCTTTTTACTGATGACCTGGGTCACCGGCGTGGAGTACGGACGCTCCACGACCTGGCCATCCGCCGAGCGGATCTCTGTCACCACATGGGGAACATAATAATAACCGCCGTTGATCGTCGTGCACAAAGCGGCCGACATCTGCATCATGGTCGTGTTAAAACCCTGACCGAAAGAAGAGGTCGCCAGCTCCACGGCGTTCAGCTGATCCGCGGTAAAGTTAAGGTTCTCGGCAGAGACCTCACCCGGCAGATCGACGCCGGTCTTGGAACCGATATTGAAACGGCAACGGTAATCAAAGAAATTATCACGGCCGACCAGACCCGAAACGTACATCAAATAGTCGTTGCAGGAGTTTGCAAGTGCACCGGCCAGATCCAGTTTTCCGCAACCCTCTCGGTTATGGCAGCGGATCTTCGTTCCTCCGAACGTTGCAAATCCGTCGCAAATGAACTCCGTGTTTTCATCGACCAGGCCGAGTTCATAACCCATGGACACGGTCAACGGCTTAAATGCCGAACCGGGCTCGTAGGTATCCGACAGGCAGTAGTTGCGATATACATAGTTCAGCGTGCCGGAAGTCTGCAACGTTTTCTGCTCTTCCGCAGTCGCGCCCTGCAGCTTCTTCAGCATGCTCTTATCTTCTTTTAAGACTTTCTCCCAGATCTCGTCCAACTGCTCCTGTGTGTAGTAGCTGGACAGATCGTCATGTTTATTTGGATTGTAAACGCGGTCGTCCGCCATCGCGACGATCGTACCGTTCTGCGGATTCATGCAGACTACGCCGACATTTTCCGCGCCGATCTCCTGCATGAACTGCTTGATCTGCTCTTCGATGATGGTCTGGATCCGGCTGTCAATGCCTGTGACCAGCGTATGCCCCTGCTGCGGCTCGATGTAGGTCGCATCACGGTTCAGGTCCTCCGTCATGTAGGTCTTACGGAGGCCGTCCACGCCGGAGAGACTCGAGTCATATGAACGCTCCAGACCCATGGAACTTTCGGGGAAATACGGCGAATAGAAGCCCAGGATCTTGCAGGCCAATGTATCGTTCGGGTAGACGCGCTCGTACTCGGTCTCGAAACGGATGCCCACGATACGCAGAACGGACATGTTCGCCACACCCTGAACCGTCATTTCATCGACACTCCACTTCTTCGCGATGCCTTCGTAGTCGATGGTCTTGACTTCTCGCTTCACTCCCGTGATCAGGTCGCCGATACGGGTCAGGATATTGCCCTTAGACTTCTTAATGGCAGCACGCTGCTCTTCGACATCCGCCAGGATACCATCGATCTGCTCATCGGAAATCAGAAACAGCGTCTTCATGGCTTCGACCTTATCGGCACGTTTCGTCGAACGGAGCAATTCTGCCAGATTCTGTACTTTTCGCATGACCTCGCCGTCGATGACGGTGCGGTTTTCATTTTCATATTCCGGATAACGCCAATACCAACGGCGGTTGTAGAGCGCCTGCTTCTCATCGGACAGCGTTCTGCCCAAAAGATCGGCCGCCTCTTTATCTTTGATGGCCTCCATGATCTCGGTCAGGTGTCCGTCCAATGCTTCGGCGTTGAAACCAAGCACGTTCTTGAATACCATGTAGGCCGCGATCCGGTAGTAATCCTGATCCGTGATCGACTTCGGCTCGATAACGAGGATGTAGTTTGCGATCGAAGTCGCTAAAACGCCCCCATTCCGATCGAGGATCTGACCTCGCGGAGCCGGGACTGCAGTCGTCTGATATCCATAGTTGTTGTTTACGTTTTTAATATATTCGTCGTTCTTCCAGACTGCCAGATATACCAGTCTAACAAACAACAATAGGAAAGCTACGATGAACACTGCGGTTACAAGAAGTAGCTTTCCTTCCATGTATTCTTTCACATAAGGGGGACGCGGCGCCTTCGTGGGCCGTTCCTCCTGCCGGTTGGGTTCCTTTGTTGCCATAGTTCCCCCTGGGATCAACGGATTAAGGGTTGACCATATCGGCTCCCATCTCAAAATATTCGGATTTATCTGCCGTATAGTAGATCAACTGATCCTTACCCGGATATGTCATACCGAGATCATTGATCGCCTGATCATAGATCGCCGCATAATCGATCCCGACGTTGATCTTATTTTCCATTTCATCGTTGCGCATGCGCATAGAGGAGAGCTCGCTCTCCAGCGCTGCGGCCTTAGCGATCTTCGCATCCAGATCGGTGTGAAGCTGCAAATGCAACACTGCCGCCGCGATTGCCATTGTAACACAAATCGCCGCAACAATCAACTCTTTCAGGTTCATCGACTCCAAACGGTTTCGATTCTTCTGAAGTGCCTTCCGGTTCGGGGCCGGCGCCGGACGCCGGACAGGCCGACGGGCGGGCTGTTCCGGCTCGCGCTCGGGCTCCGGGAAAATCTGCGGAGCCACTTCGAGCTGACGTGCCGCACCGCCTTCATAGCGGTAATCCAGATAGGTCTTGTATTCGAAATCTGCTCTGCCGGTTGTAGGGGTACCGGTCGCAGATGTAAATCTTTCGTTTGCCATAATCAAACCTCCTCACCCGACCGCTCAAACACGCGAAGCTTCGCACTCTTAGAACGGCTGTTCTCCTCCATTTCCTCGTCGGAAGGAAGGATGGGTTTCTTTGTTACTACATGTCCCTTCGATTTTCTTCCGCATACGCACACCGGGAAGTCCGGCGGGCAGATGCAGGGGCGCTCGTTCACGCGAAACGCCGATTTAACGATTCTGTCTTCCAATGAATGGAAGGTGATGATGCATAGTCTTCCTTGCGGTTTCAGGTGCCGGATCATCGCGTCGATGGAGTTCTCCAACACGTCCAATTCGCGGTTGCAGGCGATACGCAGTGCCTGAAACGTCCGCTTTCCGGGATGTCCGCCGGTCTGCTGGGATTTCGCCGGGATCGAGCTGCGCAGGATCGCAAGCAGGTCTCCCGCGGTCTCGAGCGGCCGCTCCGCTCTCACTTTGCAGATGTTACGGGCGATATTGCCCGCGAATCTTTCTTCACCGTAATCCCACAGGATCTTTTTGATCTGGTCCTCGGGCCAGGTGTTTACGATCTCAGCGGCTGTCAGTTCCTGGCGCACGTCCATGCGCATGTCCAACGGTGCCGTCTCGTCTCTATACGTAAATCCGCGTGCCGCATCATCCAGTTGGTAGGATGAAACTCCCAGATCGAGCATGATCCCGTCGACCGCTGCCTCGCCCTGTTCGCGGAGTATAGTTTCAATGTTTTCGTAATTGCTTCTTACGATGGTCACGATGTCCTGAAATTCGGAAAGTCTTGCACTCGCTGCTGCGATCGCGTCTGCATCCTGGTCAATGCCGATCAGCCTGCCCTGATGCTGCAGCCGCCGACAGATCTCATACGAATGTCCGCCACCGCCGAGCGTCGCATCCACATAGACGCCGCCGGGCTTCACGTTCAGGGCATCCACGGTCTCATTCAGCAAAACGGATCGATGCAAAAACTCCACAGCTACTCCTTCCGGCCTTTACAGTGAAACACCATTTGCCGCCAACTTTGCGGCGATCGCCGATATATCCAGGTTCGCATTGTACTCGTCGTAACGCTGCTTATCCCAAACTTCAATTCTCTCTCCGACGCCGACCAGCATGACTTCCTTCGTCAGATGCGCATGCTCACGCAGGTTCTGCGGTATCAGCATACGACCCTGCTTATCGATCTCGCCGGGCTTTCTCGAACCCATCAGATAACGCATCAAGATACGATGGTCCTGATCCAGCAGGTTCGTGTTTTCGCTCATCCTCTCGGACAGAGCGTCCAGGTCTTCCTTGCAATATATGTACAGGCAGGGATCAAGACCCTTCACGATATAATACTCGTCGCTGCCTTCATCTCTGTGCCGGATCGGAACGATCACACGTCCCTTCGAGTCCAATGAATGTACATACTCACCGGAAAAATTACCCTTGCTCATGGTCTTGATCACCTCCTCACTTTCCAAAATCGAGTCGAGTCCCGTCGGTTCTGCCACTTTTTGACACTGGTTCACCCCTAACTCACTACTCACTTACCATTTTAGATGACTTCTGTGGAAAATGCAAGACCTTTTTTACATTTTTTCTACTTTTCTTTGCACTGTGGGGGAATCTTGCATTTTCCGGGTGAAAAGGTGAGAAAAAAACGAGCCGGCG
>JAFZZY010000007.1 GCA_017615545.1 Lachnospiraceae bacterium | reverse complement strand
GACCTGTATCGCCTACCTGAAACAGAATAAATTCGGCCGCGCGACCTTCCTGCCGATGGACGCAGTGAAGAAGAACGAAGGCCTTTCCCGTCCGGAAGCCCTGAAGGAAAAGGGCGTGCTCGGCACGGCGAATACACTCATCCGCTTCGAGAAGAAGTACACGGAGATTTTTGATCAATTGTTGGGCCGCGTCGTGGTCTGCGACAACATGGAAAATGCCACTGCACTGTCCGTAAAGTATAAGCAGAGCCTGCGTATCGTTACGCTCGAAGGTGAACTGTTTACGCCGGGCGGAGCGATCACCGGCGGCGCCTACAAGAACAACTCGAACCTGCTGGGACGTAAGCGTGAGATCACTGAATGGGAAGAGCAGGCAGCTCTCCGCAAGAAGATGGTCGACCAGGCCGAGCAGAAACTGAAAAAAGCCAACGACGAACTCGCCGAGATCAACAAGAAAGGCCAAGAGATCGTTGACAAGATGCAGCAGGTCGCATTGTCCGAGACGACCATATCGCTTTCGTTGAAGCAGTGCGATGACAAGATCGAAGTTTTGAAGGCAGAGATCGCCGACTCAGATTCCGCATTCAACGAACTGTGCAACCAGCTCGATTCGATCCGTGCGGAAAAAGAGCAGATCGAGGCCGAAATCAACGCCATAGAGCGGCAAAACGCCGATAATGAACAAACTGTCCAGGACTACGCAAAAAGGCTGGAAAATGACCGTAAAACGCGCGAGGAGACCGCTTCCGAGCTGTCGGACCTCAAAGCTTCTTACGCAAAAGAGGAACAGACCCTGAATTTCCTCTCGGAAAATGCCGAGCGTATCCGCCGCGACAGTGAAAACCTGACTTACGAGGCCGAAAACCTGATGCAGCGCGTGGATGAGTCCGAGCAGTCTGCAAAGGGACGCCTGCATGAGATCGAGCAGGGTAAGGAGACCATCGGACAGATGGAAGAGGCTCTTGCCAAACTCAAGGAAGAGCAGGCCGGCATCAATGAAAAGAAGAATAAGGTCATGTCCGAGCAGAAAGATTTCTTCTCGAAACAGACCGAGATCTCCGATCGTAAGAACGAACTCGAAATGGAGCGCCTGCGTCTCGAAAGCCGGCGTGAGAAGATCGAGGAGCGTCTGACCGAGATGACCGAATATCTCTTCTCGGAGTACGAGATGACACCGACCCAGGTGCCTCCGCTTTCCGAAGAGATCACCGACCGCGAGAGCGAACTGCATAAGATCATCAACCAGTTCCGCTCGCAGATCAAGGGACTCGGACATGTCAATGTCGGCGCGATCGAAGAATACAAAGAGGTTTCGGAGCGTTATGAATTCATGAAGACACAGCATGAAGACCTGACGAAGTCCGAGGCAGCCCTGCATAAGATCATCGAAGAACTTGACGAAGGCATGCGGAAGCAGTTCAACGAACAGTTTGCGCTGATCCAGGTCGAGTTCGACAAAGTGTTCAAAGAACTGTTCGGCGGCGGACATGCACGTCTCGAACTGGTCGAGGATCAGGACGTCATCGAGGCCGGTATCCGCATCATCTCACAGCCGCCGGGAAAGAAACTGCAGAATATGATGCAGCTGTCCGGTGGCGAGAAGGCATTGACCGCGATCTCGCTTTTGTTCGCGATCCAGAGCCTGAAGCCCTCGCCGTTCTGTCTGCTCGACGAGATCGAAGCAGCACTCGACGACTCGAACGTCGGACGTTTTGCAGAGTATCTGCACAAATTGACCGAGCATACACAGTTTATTTTGATCTCACACAGACGTGGTACGATGGTATCCGCGGACCGTCTCTACGGCATCACGATGCAGGAGAAGGGCGTATCCGCACTCGTTTCCGTCAACCTGATAGAAAACGAACTCGATAACTAAGGAGCGATAATCATGGCAAAAAAAGGTTTGTTCCGCCGTCTTTTCGACGGTTTGTCCAAGACCCGAAGCAACATTCTGTCGAAACTCGACGGGCTTTTCTCGGGCAGGGATAAGATCAACGATGAATTTTATGAGGAACTCGAGGAGATCCTGATCACCTCCGATATCGGCGTGCGCACGACGATGGACATCATTGAGCGTCTGCAGGAGCAGGTAGAAGAGCTCGATATCAAGCAGCCCATGGAGTGCAAAGAACTCCTGATCAACGATATCCGCGAGAAGATGAATCTCGGGGACAATGCGTACGAGTTCGAGGAGAAGACTTCGGTCGTTCTGGTCATCGGCGTTAACGGCGTCGGCAAGACCACGTCGATCGGTAAACTGGCTGCACAGTTGAAGGGCCAGGGTAAAAAGGTCATGCTGGCCGCTGCGGATACATTCCGTGCGGGTGCGATCGACCAGCTCGGCGAATGGGCGAACCGTGCCGGTGTTCCCATGGTCGCACAGCAGGAAGGCGCTGATCCCGGCGCTGTCGTATACGACGCGATCCAGTCGGCGAAATCGAAGAAGATCGATGTGCTGATCTGCGATACCGCAGGACGCCTGCACAATAAGAAGAACCTGATGGACGAGTTGAATAAGATCAACCGCATCATCGATAAAGAGTATCCGGAAGCCTTCCGCGAGACATTGATCGTTCTTGACGGTATGACCGGACAGAACGCCCTCACGCAGGCGAAGGAGTTCACCGAGGTCGCAAAGATCACCGGTATCATCCTGACGAAGATGGACGGAACCGCAAAGGGCGGTATCGCCGTAGCGATCCAGTCGGAGCTCGGCGTTCCCGTGAAGTACATCGGTGTCGGTGAAGGTATCGAGGATCTTCAGAAATTCGATTCCGAGGACTTTGTAAACGCGATGTTTACGACGCCCGAATTCGAGCCCGAAGAGGAAGAGACCATGGTCGGCTTTAAGGAGCCCGAAGCAGCGCCTGCTGTGGCTGCACCGGAAGCAAACGTTCCGGCAGTGGTCGAGCCCGAAGAAACCGGACTTATCTCCCTGGCAGATCTCGAAGAACTGTCCCTCATCTTCAAGCAGAAGGCTTGGGGTGTCGGAAGCGAAGTCTGGGAGGCAATGGTCACCGCAACCATCGAAGAAGAGATCGAGGATCCGGAGACCTTCGATTGGTCCCCTTATATGTTTGAAGCATGATCGGCGGAGGCAATATTATGAAAGAAGCACTTACGCTCGCTGCATTTGAAGAAGCGGCAGAGCAGGTTAAAAAGGTAACACTGGAAACGAAGCTGATGTACAGTGAGTACTTCAGCTCCATGACCGGAAACAAGGTATATTTCAAGCCGGAAAACATGCAGTACACCGGCGCTTATAAGGTACGCGGCGCGTACTACAAGATCAGTACTTTGACCGATGAAGAGCGTTCGAAAGGCCTGATCACGGCCAGCGCGGGCAATCATGCCCAGGGCGTAGCCTATGCAGCGAAGAAGTACGGCTGCAAGGCGGTCATCGTCATGCCGACGACCACGCCGCTCATCAAGGTAAACCGCACGAAGAACTACGGCGCCGAGGTCATCCTGTACGGAGACGTTTACGATGAGGCATGTGCTTATGCGATGAAACTGGCGGAAGAGAACGGTTATGTTTTCATCCATCCGTTCAATGATCTGCAGGTGGCGACCGGCCAGGGAACCATCGCGATGGAGATCATCATGGAGCTTCCGACGGTCGACGCGATCCTGGTACCCATCGGCGGCGGCGGTCTTTGCACCGGCGTTGCAACACTCGCAAAGACCCTCAACCCGAAGATCAAGATCATCGGCGTGGAGCCTGCAGGCGCAAACTGCATGCAGGAATCCGTACGCGAGGGTAAGGTCGTTACATTGCCCACGGTCAATACGATCGCAGATGGTACTGCCGTTAAGACACCGGGTGACAAACTCTTCCCGTATATCGAGAAATATGTAGACGAGATCATCACCATCGAGGACGAGGAACTCATCGTTTGCTTCCTCGACATGATCGAGAATCATAAGATGGTCGTGGAGAATTCCGGCCTGCTTTCCGTTGCGGCGCTGAAGCATCTGCCCGCTGAAGGCAAGAAGGTCGTATCCGTTCTGAGCGGCGGTAACATGGATGTCATCACCATGTCGACGGTCGTTCAGCAGGGCCTCATCCAGCGCAGCCGTATCTTTACGGTATCGGTTCTGTTGCCGGATAAGCCGGGCCAGCTGGTCGGCGTTGCCGGCGTGATCGCGAAGCTTCGTGGTAATGTCATTCGTCTGGATCACAACCAGTTCGTATCTATCAACCGCAACAACGCAGTGGAACTGCGTATCACGGTTGAGGCGGAAGGACCGGAGCATAAAGAAGAGATCATGAAAGCACTGGAAGAAGGCGGCTATCGTCCGAAGATCGTCCGCCCGACTCTGTAATAGGTTTGAGTGACTAAAGTTGTAGTATGCACGGCTTTAGTCACTTTTTTATACGATGGTCACTTCGCCAAACATCACGAAAGAACTGAAATATGACTAAACCACTGGTTTATGTGGTGTTTAGGCATACGAATCAGCGCTGATTGAGTTTGATTGAGTTATGCCTAAAACATATGTCTTTATAGCGTTTAGGCATAAATATGCTCAGTCGGGGAAGCAAAAAGGGCATCTCGTTTCAATTTGTCAAGAAAAAACACTTGACAAACCTTTCTGACTCGTGTATGATAGCAAAGTCAGGCAAAAAATCGATTGTTTCCGGCACATGGGTGAGGATTATGGAAGAGATTTTCAAGCAGACTTTATTGTATGATTTTTACGGCGAGCTCCTGACGGAGCACCAGAAATCCGTATATGAGGATTTCATTTTCCAGGATCTGTCCCTGAGTGAGATCGCGGCGCTGCGCGGCATTTCCCGCCAAGGCGTTTTCGATCTGTTGCACAGGATCAATAAGAGCCTGGAGAACTATGAAAAAAAGCTTCATCTGGTCGAGCGTTTCCTGTTGTTAAAGAAGGACGTGACCGCGATCGAAGTTGAACTAAAGCGTATTAAGACATCCGATCCCGACGCTGACGTGTCGGAGATGGAACAGATCATCAATCACATGCGTGAAATGATATAGGGAGGTTTCCATGGCATTTGAAGGATTGACATCAAAACTCCAGAGCGTTTTCAAAAACCTCCGGAATAAAGGCCGACTGACCGAAGCCGATGTTAAAGAGGCACTGAAGGAAGTCAAGATGGCCCTTCTCGAGGCGGACGTTAACTTCCGCGTCGTTAAACAGTTTATGAACGCCGTAACCGATCGTGCTGTCGGCCAGGACGTGCTTACAGGTCTGAACCCGGGCCAGATGGTCATCAAGATCGTTAACGAAGAGATGATCAAACTCATGGGTTCCGAGACAACGGAGATCGCCCTCCGTCCGAGCAATGAAGTCACCGTCATCATGATGATCGGTCTTCAGGGTGCCGGTAAAACGACGACTGCCGCAAAACTCGCCGGCAAGATGAAGCAGAAGGGCCGCAAGCCGCTGCTCGTTGCCTGTGACGTTTATCGTCCGGCTGCGATCGAGCAGTTGCAGACGAACGGCCGCAAGCAGGGCGTGGAAGTATTTTCCATGGGCACCGACGTACGTCCGGTGAACATCGCGAAAGCTGCTTACGCACATGCAAAAGAAAACGGTTTCAACGTAATGTTCATCGATACCGCAGGTCGTCTGCAGATCGATGAAGACATGATGAACGAACTTAAGGAGATCAAGGGCGAACTGAACGTCGACCATAGCATCCTCGTTGTCGATGCGATGACCGGTCAGGAAGCTGTCAATGTCTCCAAGACCTTCGACGATGAGATCGGCGTTGAGGGCGTGATCCTCACGAAGATGGACGGTGATACCCGTGGTGGTGCTGCATTGTCCGTAAGAGCCGTTACCGGCAAGCCGATCCTGTACGTAGGTATGGGCGAGAAACTCTCCGACCTGGAGCAGTTTTATCCCGACCGTATGGCCAGCCGAATCCTCGGTATGGGTGATGTCCTCACCCTGATCGAGAAGGTAGAGGCGACCGTCAGCGAAGAGCAGGCAAAAGAGCTCGAAAAGAAGATGCGCAACGCGCAGTTCGACTTCAACGACTATCTCGAGCAGATGAAGTCGATGAAGAAGATGGGCGGTATCATGGAGATCCTGAAGCACCTGCCCGGTAAAATGTCGCAGATGCCCGAGATCGATGAGAAACAGATCGATCGTGTAGAAGCGATCATCCTGTCCATGACAGCGAAGGAACGCGCAAACCCAGACATCATCAATCCGTCCCGCAAGAACCGTATCGCGAAGGGCGCAGGCGTGGATATCTCCGAAGTCAACAAATTGCTGAAGGGCTTCGAGCAGTCCAAAAAGATGATGAAGCAGCTGCCCGGTATGATGGGCGGCAAAAAAGGCCGCTTTAAGTTGCCGTTTTAATTGCATTAACCGCCGAATGGCGTTAATGATATAGAGTTATTTATTCAGGAGGTGAAAGATAATGGCAGTTAAGATCCGTTTAAAGAGAATGGGACAGAAGAAGTCTCCGTTTTACAGAGTAGTAGTAGCAGATGAGAGAGCACCCAGAGATGGTCGTTTCATCGAAGAGATCGGTTACTACAATCCGAACGTAGATCCCAGCGAGATCAAGTTTAACGCAGAGGCTGCAAAGAAGTGGCTTTCCACAGGCGCACAGCCTACCGAGACCGTAGCTAAGTTGTTGAAGATTGCAGGCATCGAGAAATAATCTTGCTGCCCCCCGTTTTTGGAGGTGTATAGGATGAAGGAACTGATTGAAGTGATCGCTAAATCACTGGTTACTCTTCCTGACGAAGTTGTCGTTACGCAGACAGAGAAAGAAGACACGATCGTGATTGAGCTGAAGGTAGCATCCACAGACATGGGCAAGGTTATCGGTAAGCAAGGCCGCATCGCGAAAGCGATCCGTTGCGTACTCAAAGCAGCATCTACGTCGGAAGATAAGAAGGTTGTTTTGGAAATCGTTTAGCTTGTAATGAAGATGTTCCACTGTCGGATGTGTTATACATCCCCGGTGGATGTTTTCATTTATACGGGATTTAGGAGACTTTATGGAAGATTTGCTTCGGGTCGGCGTGATCACGTCGACACACGGGATCCACGGTGAAGTAAAGGTGTTCCCGACTACGGACGACGCCAGACGTTTTGACGATCTGAAGACGGCCGTCCTCAAATACCGGACCGGCCAGATGGAGGTCCACATCACCGGTGTCAAATATTTCAAGAATCAGGTCATCGTCAAGATGCAGGAGATCGAGACCGTCGAGCAGGCGGCTTTGTATCGCAATGCCGAACTGTATGTACGCCGTGAGGATGCGGTACCGCTCGAAGAGGGCGAGTATTACATCGGCGACCTGATCGGCCTGAAGGTCGTGACGGACGAAGAGCAGGTCCTCGGTACATTGACCGATGTCATGGAGACCGGGGCCAATGATGTCTACATCGTTACGACGCCCGAAAACAAAGAGGTGCTTTTGCCTGCGATCGATGACTGTATTCTGGACATCGACCTGGAGGAAGGCATTTGCCGTGTCCACATCCTGAAAGGTCTGCTGGACGATTAACGAGGAGTTTCTATGCATTTTCATGTACTTACTTTATTCCCCGAGATGATCGTTTCGGGCATGAACAACAGCATAACGAAACGTGCCGTGGAGAAAGATCTCATCCAGATCGATGCGATCGACATCCGCGCTTATACAGCGGATAAAAAGCACAACAAGGTCGACGACTATCCGTATGGAGGTGGCGCCGGCATGGTCATGGGACCCCAGCCGGTCTATGACTGTGTGCAGGACGTAAAGAAAGATCTGCCTGCGGATACACCTGTGGTGTACCTGAACCCTCAGGGACGCGTCTTCAACCAGAGCATCGCAGAAGAACTGGCAGGACACTCGGATATCATTTTCCTGTGCGGACACTACGAGGGCATCGATGAGAGAGCGCTGGAACTGTGTGTGACGGACCATATTTCGATCGGCGATTATGTGCTTACGGGCGGAGAACTACCTGCCATGATCCTGATGGATTGCATTTCCCGTCTGGTCCCGGGCGTTTTGGGCAATGATACCTCAGCAGACGTAGAGAGTTTCCATGACAATCTGCTGGAATATCCGCAGTATACGCGGCCGGAAGAATTTCTCGGCAAGCGTGTTCCGGACGTCCTTTTATCGGGACATCACCTGAACATCGAGACCTGGCGCAGACAGCAGTCGATACGCCGCACGCTGGAGCGCAGGCCCGATCTTTTGGAGCGGGCGAACCTCACTCCGAAAGAACAGAAATTCCTGAAATCCCTCAGGGAAGAACAGGAAAAAGATCAAAATGAAGAAAAATCATGATTTTCCTCTTGCAATTTAAGAGAAACCATGCTAAACTTTAGAAGTTAATGTGATGGTCCGCTGGTGTCACTATGGATGGATGCTATGAACGTCTCATATCAATATTCAGGAGGTCGCATATGAACGACATTATCAAGAGCATTGAGCAGGAGCAGCTCAAGACAGACATCCCTTCTTTCAACATCGGCGATACCGTTAAGGTTTACGCTAAGATCAAGGAAGGAAACCGCGAAAGAATCCAGATCTTCGAGGGTACCGTAGTTAAGAGACAGAACGGTGGTTTCCGTGAGACATTTACCGTTCGTAAGAACTCCAACGGCGTTGGCGTTGAGAAGACATGGCCGCTTCATTCTCCTCGTGTAGAGAAGATCGAAGTAGTACGTACCGGTAAGGTTCGCCGTGCTAAGCTTCTTTACCTCAGAGATCGCATCGGTAAGAAAGCTAAGGTTAAGGAACTGGTTAAATAATTGAAGTACAGCCATTACGGCATTCATTGTTTGACTCGTTGATTACGAGCTTCATGGAGGACAGAGTCAAAAGATTCTGTCCTTATTTTGTAAGAAAAGATCTGCATTTGGGTGGAATATGAAACTTTACGACGATACAAATTCCAGACGGGGACTGCATACTTTGATCCTGCTGATGCATATCTTTACGGTGGCTGCCTGCGTTCTGTTTCTCGGACATATCTTCGGCAGCCGGTTTTCGATGGTCGGAAGTTCCATGGCGCCGCAGATCGAGGACGAAGAGGTCGTTCTGATCAATCGTGCGATCTATATGGTTCGTGATCCGGAGCGTTTTGAGCCCGTTCTGTTTGAACTGGAGAATGGCAACCGCACGATCAAACGTGTGATCGGTCTGCCGGGCGAGACGGTGAAGATCTTAGATGGCGTGATCTACATCAATGATGCGCCGCTGACATTGCCGTCCTATATGACGCCGCTTTCATCCACAACACGTTCGTCGTCCGGAGCGGTGACCCTTCCAGCGGATTCTTATTACGTGCTCGGGGATAATCCGCAGCACTCGGAAGACAGCCGCAACCAGGCGGTGGGTCTGGTAACAAAGAATCAGATCATAGGAAAACCCTGGAGCGTGATCCTGCCTATTAAGAAGGCCAGGTTCATCCCTTGAATAAAGGAGAACGGTTCCATGAGTGAAAATAAACCGAATATCCAATGGTATCCGGGCCATATGGCAAAAGCCCGGCGCCTTATGCAGGAAGATATGAAGTTGATCGATCTGGTCATCGAGATCGTCGATGCCCGCGTTGTGCGGAGCAGCCGGAATCCGGAGATCGACAAACTGGCCGGACAGAAGTCCCGCCTCATCCTGCTGAATAAATCCGATCTGTCGGAAGACAGTGAGAACGCTCGGTGGATCCAGTATTTCGCTGCGCAGAACATCGGTGTTGTCGCCCTCGATGCGAGAACCCGCTCACAGATGAAAAAAGTGGTCGCCGCCGCACAGGAAGCCTGCAAAGAAAAGATCGAGCGGGATAAACGGCGCGGCATCTTAAATCGCCCGATCCGGGCCATGGTGGTCGGCATTCCGAATGTCGGTAAGTCCACGTTTATCAATTCATTTTCCGGTAAGACCGTTGCAAAAACGGGCAATAAACCCGGTGTGACGAAGGGAAATCAATGGATCCGCATTGACAGCAAGTTGGAGTTGCTCGATACGCCCGGTCTGTTGTGGCCGAAATTTGAAGATCCCATCGTAGGCATGCATCTCGCTTACATCGGATCCATTAACGATGATATCATCAACAAAGAAGAACTTTGTATGCATTTTATAGAGGAGCTTCTCGTTCGTTTTCCCGATGCGCTGACGAAGCGTTACGAAGTATCGTGCGAGGGTAAAAAGCCTCACGAGATCATTGAAGAGATAGCGATCAAAAAGTCCTGCCTGGTGAAAGGCGGGGATCCCGACATGAAGAGAGTTTCCAATATGATCCTGGATGACTATCGCTCCGGACGTCTTGGAAAAATATCGATCGAGGTAGTGGAATGAAAAACAAAAAGAATACAAACGAGCAGAACGGTATCAAAGAACAGGATTTTAAATACCTGGACGAAGAGAACGGCGCCGGCATTACATTTTATGAGGACCGTGCCGACGCGATCAAACATAAATCGATCTATTATGTGGTGATCGGCGTTTTGTATGCGGCGATCCTGCTTCTGGTCGTAGGACTGATCCTGAAGATCTTTTTCTCCAGTGCGACCGTCGAGGGTGAGTCCATGGATCCCGTTTTGCAAAATGGTGATGTGGTCATCACCAGCCATTACATTTTCTCGTCCCCGAAGCGTTATGACATCGTTGTCGTTACGATCGACCGCGCTGAGGATATCAACTATGTGAAGCGTGTGATCGGAATGCCCGGAGAGACGATCCAGATCAAAGACGGTATCGTTTACATCAATGGTGAGAAACTCGAAGATGATGATTATGCTTCGACACCGATCGATGATCCCGGTATTGCTGCCGAGCCGATCACGCTGGGAGAGAAAGAATACTTTGTTTTGGGCGATAACCGTAGTGTGAGCGCTGACAGCCGTAAGGAGACCGTAGGCGTGATCGCAAGAGGTCAGATCCGCGGTAAGGTCGTTTTCCGCATCGGGCCGTTCAAACGCTTTGGCGGCATCAAATAAGGAGCCGAATATGACGATCAAAGAAATCGAGAGCATATTAAAGAATACGCATCCGGAACAACTTCCGGATGCGCTTGCGTTATATAAAGACGATACAAGAAGTGCAGTTGCATCACTGATCGTGAAATATCAGAAGGTGCATGACAATTATCTGGCGGAACTGGAGCGCCTGGACCAGATGCTGACTTACGAGAACCGTGAGCGGGAGAAGGGGCATACGATCATCTGTGGCATCGATGAAGCAGGACGCGGACCTCTGGCAGGACCTGTCGTTGCGGCGGCCGTTGTATTGCCCGAGGGTATGAAGATCCTCTATGCCAATGATTCCAAGAAACTGACTGCGAAGAAGAGGGATGAACTTTTTGATGAGATCATGGAGAAGGCTGTCAGTGTCGGTGTCGGCATTGCTTCGCCGCAACGGATCGACGAGATCAATATCCTGCAGGCCACTTATGAGGCAATGCGAGAAGCAATCTCGAAGCTCAGCGTGGTTCCCGAAGTCAGCCTGAACGATGCTGTCACCATCCCGAAACTGACCATTCCGCAGGTGCCGATCATCAAGGGTGATGCCAAGAGCCTGTCGATCGCATGCGCGAGCATCATCGCGAAGGTCACGAGGGATCGCATGATGGAAGCGTACGACGAGTTATATCCGGAATATGGTTTCGCAGGTCATAAGGGCTACGGCAGCGCGGATCATTATGCTGCACTGAAGAAATACGGAGCCTGCCCGATCCATCGGCGCAGTTTCCGCCTATTCGAGGAGGAGTGACCTTATTGGAGAATAAGCGAAAAACGGGTGGCCGCTATGAAAATATCGCGGCCGAATACTTACGTCAAAACGGGTTCAGGATCATCGAACAGAACTTCTTTACGAGGTTCGGCGAGATCGACATCGTAGCACGGGAACAGGACTATCTTTGTTTTGTGGAGGTCAAATATCGTACGGGATACAAGTACGGTTATGCCGCAGAGGCTGTGAACTATGCAAAGCAGAGGACTATTTGCCGTGTCGCGACGCTCTACATGAAGGTCCGAAGGCTGGCGCCGACGACACCGGTACGTTTTGATGTGGTGACGATACAGGGAGACGACATCCGGCTGTTCCGGAATGCATTTTCCGTTCGATAAACGGCGTTTTCGCAATAGAAGAAGCCGGGAGCAGGTTCATTCTGCTCCCGGCTTTCACTATTTGTGAAACGGTTATATTATTTGTCGCTTTCGGTTTCAGCCTCGGCGGTTTCTTCAACTTCCGGAGTTTCTTCGGCTACCGGTTCTTCATCAAGATCCTTAGCCTGCTCCTCGTTGTATTTGTTAACGATGTTCTGGATGCGGATCGTAGGATCCATGATCTCGCTGATCGATGCATCGTGGTTCAGGTAATCGATGATGGTCGCGAGAAATTTGCTCATGTTCGCCTCAAGATACCAAGGCTTATTCAGAAGCTCGTCCGGGCGGTAGTTGAGGTTCGTCGTGATAACGTAATCAAAGATGCCCTTCTGGTAGAACTCGTCGAAGGTCTCGTAACCGTTGGTAAAGAGACCGAAGGTACAGCAGATGATGACACGAGCTGCGCCGCGTTCCTTTAACTCCCGTGCGGTGTCGAGCATGCTCTCACCGGAGGAGATGATATCGTCGACAACGATCACAGTCTTGCCTTCCACGTTCTGTCCGAGGAACTCGTGAGCGACGATCGGGTTGCGTCCGCCGACGATCTTCGAAAAGTCACGGCGCTTATAGAACATACCCATGTCAACGCCGAGGTTGGTAGCAAAATAGATGGAACGGTTCATCGCGCCTTCATCCGGGCTGACGATGCAGAGGTGATCCTTATCGATCTTCAGGTTCTTTTCTTTTGAGAGCAATGCCTTGATGAACTGATAGGGCGGTGTGAAGTTATCAAAACCATGAAGCGGGATCGCGTTCTGTACGCGCGGATCGTGCGCATCGAAGGTAATGATGTTGTTTACGCCCATATTGATCAGTTCTTCCAGAGCGAGAGCGCAGTCCAAAGACTCACGGCGGTTACGCTTATGCTGACGGCTCTCATACAAGAACGGCATGATGACCGTAACACGCTTCGCAGCGCCGATGCAGGTAGCGATCATGCGCTTCATATCCTGGAAATGATCGTCCGGGGACATGTGGTTCAGATGACCGCAGACGGAATAGGTCAGGCTGTAATTGGTTATATCGCAGAGGATATATACATCCGAACCGCGGGCCGACTCATACAGGACACCCTTTGATTCACCGGTACCGAAGCGGATGCATTTGGATTTCATCAGGTAGCCTTCTTCACGATAGTCTACGAAATTCAAAACATCGTGCGAGGAGGCGATGGCTTCCATCTGATCCTCCAAACGGAAATCACGGATGTAGGAGTCCACTTCCTCTGCCAGCGTTTTACAACTTTCGAGCGCGAGGATCTTCAGCGGACCGACAGGAAGATTGAATGCAAAATCACGGTTTGTATCAGCCATTTCAGTAATCCTTTCCTGCTGTTGATTCACGAATTGAAACTTATCTTCGTGGAACTTAATTATACGCCCGAATCTAATCAGCGTCAAGGGTAAAAACGTCCGAAACCCTTTACAAAACGTCGTTTTATTGGTATCATTGATACTGGTTCCCCATTATATATTTCAACCAGTACAGTTAAAGGATTTCCGGCATGGCAGAGAAGAAGATCGAGCATTTGATCTCGAAGATCGAGAAAAACAGCATAGCCGCCCGCCTCGGCATCAAGCCCGGCGATTCGCTGATCAGCGTGAACGGCGAGAGCGTGGAAGATGTGTTCGATTATCGTTATCGCATCATGACGACCGGACTGTCTCTTGAGATACGCAAAAAAAACGGGACTGAGGTTTCCTACGATGTGAAGAAGGGTGAGTTCGACGATCTCGGCATCGAGTTCGAGAACAGCTTCATGAGTGAATACCGCTCCTGCAGCAACAAATGCATCTTTTGCTTCATTGACCAGATGCCTCCGGGCATGCGCCCGACTCTGTATTTTAAAGATGATGACTCCCGCCTTTCCTTCCTGCAGGGTAACTATGTCACCCTCACGAATATGCGAGAGAAGGACATCGAGCGGATCATCAAATACCATTTGGCTCCGATCAATGTTTCGGTCCATACGACAAATCCCGAGCTGCGTGTGAAGATGCTTCATAATCGTTTCGCGGGCGATGCGCTCAAGGTGATCGATCGCTTTTATGAAGCGGGTATCGAGATGAATGCGCAGGTCGTTTTGTGTCCCGATATCAACGACGGCGACGAATTGCGCAGGACCATTTCGGATCTTTCGAAATATGTGCCCGTTATGCCGAGCCTTTCGATCGTTCCGTGCGGTCTGACGAAGTTCCGTGAGGGCCTTTATCCGCTGCGTGCGGTCACGAAAGAGGACGCCTGCGCGGTCATTGACATCGTCGAAGAATTCCAGCGCAAGATCTACAAAGAAAAAGGCTTACATTTCGTACAGGCCAGCGATGAGTTTTATATCACCGCCGGTCGGAAGATGCCGGAGGAGGAACGTTATGACGGCTACCTTCAACTGGAAAACGGCGTCGGCATGATCCGCCTTATGGAAAATGAATTCAAGGATGCCATTCGTACGACTCTGCGGAACTACGTGAAACGTCATCCGCTATCGCTGAAAAAGCGGAAGGACGAAAAGGGTAGGACATCGTACTACATCGATATGCCGAAGCGTGAGTATTCCTTTGCGACCGGACGTCTTGCGGCACCTTACATCCGTAAATATGCTTCCTGGTTCATGAAGTACGTTCCGAATGCGAAGTTTCATGTCTACGATATCCGGAATGATTTCTTCGGAGAGGCCATTACTGTGGCCGGACTGGTCACAGGAACCGACCTCGTCAACCAGTTGAAAGGTCGCAAACTTGGCTCGCGCCTGGTGCTTCCTTCCTGTATGTTCCGAAGTGGTGAGGAAGTCTTTTTGGACGACATGACTAAATCCGAAGCAGAAAACTCTTTACAAGTTCCGATCCATATTGTAAAATCAGGCGGGCAGGATCTGGTCGATGTCTTCATGGGCAGCGGCGAAGAAGAGAAGTTCCACTTCTTCCACAACCCGTATGAACTGGATCGATTAAACCCGAAGGAGAATGAAAATGAGTAAACCGATCGTCGCCATTGTCGGGCGACCGAACGTGGGTAAATCCACACTCTTTAATATACTCGCCGGCGATAACATTTCCATCGTCAAGGATACGCCGGGCGTTACCCGCGACCGCATCTACGCGGATTGCGAGTGGCTGAATAAGAAGTTTACACTGATCGATACGGGCGGTATTGAGCCGGAGAGTAAGGATGTCATCCTGTCCCAGATGCGGGAGCAGGCGGAGATCGCGATCGCTACGGCCGATGTCATCATCTTCCTCGTGGACGTGCGTCAGGGTCTCGTCGATTCCGACGAAAAGGTCGCTACCATGCTCCGTAAATCGAAGAAGCCCGTAGTTTTGGTGGTCAATAAAGTCGACAACTTCCAGAAGATGATGGCGGATGTCTATGAGTTCTATAATCTGGGTATCGGCGAGCCCATTCCGGTCTCGGCGGTCTCCAAGTTGGGCCTGGGCGACATGCTCGACGCTGTCAGCGCGCATTTCCCGGAAGTCGAAGAGAATGAAGAAGATGACTCCATCCCGAAGATCGCTATCATCGGTAAGCCGAATGTCGGCAAGTCCTCGATCATCAACCGGATCGCAGGCGAGGACCGCGTGATCGTTTCCGATATCGCAGGTACTACGCGTGATGCGATCGATACCGAGGTGGAGGTCAACGGACATAAATATATCTTCATCGATACGGCAGGCCTGCGCCGCAAGAGCAAGATCAAAGAAGATCTCGAGCGTTTCAGCATTATCCGTACGGTTTCTGCGGTTGACCGCTGCGACGTTGCGATCCTGGTCATCGATGCTGTGGAAGGCGTGACCGAGCAGGACGCGAAGGTGGCCGGCATTGCCCATGAGAGAGGCAAGGGCGTCATCATCGCGGTCAATAAGTGGGATGCCATCGAAAAGGATGACAAGACGATCTATCGTTTTACCGAGAAGGTCACGGAAGTCCTTTCCTTCATGCCGTATGCGGAAGTTATGTACATCTCGGCGAAGACCGGTCAGCGTTTTAACAAGCTGTTTGATACCATTGATGCGGTCATCCAGAACCAGCAGCTGCGTATCACGACCGGCGTGCTCAATGAGATCCTGTCCGAGGCAGTGACCATGCAGCAGCCGCCGTCGGATAAAGGCAAGCGTCTGAAACTGTTCTACATCACACAGGTTTCGGTGAAACCGCCTTCATTTGTCATCTTTGTAAACGACAAAGAACTGATGCATTTCTCATATACAAGATACATCGAAAACAAGATCAGAGAAGCGTTCGGCTTTAAGGGGACGCCGCTTCGTTTTATGATCCGTGAGCGAAAGGAAAAAGAACAATGAATTATCAAAAACTCCTTGTGATCTTAGTGGGGTATCTGTTCGGACTCATTCAAACCGGATATTTTTACGCGAAGATCATGCATGTCGATCTTCGTTCAAAGGGAAGCGGCAACACCGGAACGACGAATACGCTGCGTGTCATGGGTAAGAAGGCAGGAGCCATCGTGTTTCTCGGCGACTTCCTGAAGGCCTTCGTTCCCTGTATGCTGATGCGTTTCGTTTTCGCGAAGCATCTGCCGGACGGCGACACCGATGCCATGATCTACACGTTTTACATTGGCCTCGGCGTAGTCTTGGGTCACAATTTCCCGTTCTTCCTGAAGTTTAAGGGTGGTAAGGGCATTGCCTGCACGAGTGCGGTAGCCATTGCCCTGGACGGCTGGATCGCTTTGCTCGGTTTCATGGCATTTGCGCTTCTGGTCTTCCTGACCGGTTATGTTTCATTTTCCTCGTTGTATTCCGTTACACAGACCTTCCTCCTGATCATCATTCATCGTTTTGTATGGGGCTATGGTCTTACGAAACACGGAAATATAGAGTTGGTGGTCCTTTGCGTGATCATCACGTTGCTTGCGTTTTACCAGCACCGGACGAATATCGTCCGATTGTTGAACGGTACGGAAAATAAATTCAACACGAAGAGGCATAAGCAACCGAAAGAAGATTGACGGCAGGAAAGGAGACATCATGGCAAAGATCACTATTCTGGGAGGCGGCACCTGGGGCGTCGCGCTTTCACGGGTTATTACGGATAACGGTCATGATCTGATCATTTGGTCGAAGATCGAAAGCGAGATCGAAGAGCTTTCGACCACTCATAAATACAAGAATCTTCCGGGATTTGAACTTCCCGCGCAGGTGAAACTGACACTGGATGCCGAGGAGGCAGTAAAGGATCGCGATGTCCTGATCATGGCAGTCGCTTCGCCATATGTCAGAAGTACAGCGCACCTTTTGGCACCCTACATTCGTGAGGGTCAGCTGATCGTCAATGTCGCGAAGGGTATCGAGGCGGACAGCCTGCTTACCATGACAGGCATTATCAAAGAAGAGATCCCGCAGTCCAACGTTGCGGTCCTTTCCGGACCCAGCCATGCCGAAGAGGTTTGCAAAGCCATTCCGACGACCATTGTTGTCGGGGCAAATAAAAAAGAGACCGCGGAATACCTGCAGGACATCTTTATGAACCCGAACTTCCGTACGTATATCAGCAATGATATGCTCGGCATCGAACTCGGAGCCAGCCTGAAGAACGTTATCGCGCTTGCCGCCGGTATGGTCGAAGGTTTAGGTTACGGGGACAATACATTGGCCGCGCTGATCACACGTGGAATCGCCGAGATCACTCGTCTCGGAACGGCGATGGGCGGACACATCCACACATTCTACGGACTGTCCGGCATCGGTGACCTGATCGTTACCTGCGCGAGTAAGCACAGCCGTAACCGCATGGCCGGCTATTATATGGGCCAGGGCTTGACAGCAAAGCAGGCCATGGATAAGGTACAGCAGATCGTTGAGGGCGTGCATTCCACGAAGGCGGCGAAGACATTGTCCGAGAAATACGGAGTCGAGATGCCGATCGTTTCGCAGGTCTATGAGATCGTATTCAACGATAAGAGCGTAAAGGAAGCGTTTTCCGATCTGATGAACCGGAACGGAAGAGCGGAATATTACGGGATCATCTGGGAAGAGGAAGGCAACTCATGAAGACCTCGTATCGTTTGATCCTGGCGAGTCAGTCGCCGCGGCGGAAGGAGATCCTGGGACGGTTTGGTGTGCCGTTCGAGATCCGTGTCAGTAACGCTGACGAGCCCGCAAATGATGATGATCTGACGCCTGCGGAATATGTTGCCCTGCTTGCAAAATCGAAAGCACGGGCCGTATATGAGCACACAGGGGCATCCGAGACCGGACGGAAGACCGTTTGGATCGGCGCGGACACCGTGGTCGTCTATGAGGATGAGATCCTCGGAAAACCGAAGGACGAAGAGGATGCATTCTCCATGTTGTATAAACTGAGCGGAAGCGGAGTGACCGGCGACAACGCCGAGACGAAGCACTCTGTTTACACCGGGGTAGCTGTCCTGACTTCGGATGAAGCCGGCAACCTGATGACATGCGATTCGTTTTCGGTCTGCACCGACGTATATTTCGGTCCGATGTCCGATCGTGAGATCCGCGAGTACATCGCGACGGGCGAACCGATGGATAAGGCCGGGTCTTACGGCCTGCAGGGGATCGGCGGAACTTATATCCGTCGCATCGACGGCGACTACAACAACGTCGTCGGCCTGCCCTTATATGAACTATATTGTTTCCTGAAAAAAGAGGGGATTTTGGAGTGAAAGCATTGATGCCCAAACGGGTGGTTCTTGTTTTATTATCCATAGCGATGCTGGTCAGCCTGTGCGGCTGCTCCGGCATATCAAAGAAAACGTCCGATCTCGGTTATGATCCCGAAACGGACGTTATCTACATGGATAAAAATACGGTGAATTTCAATGAACTCTCTGTGATCTCGTACCTTTTGTGGGAAGCATTGACCGCACAGTATAGTGATGTATACACGAACCCGGCGAAGGTTTTTGCACCCGCGTTCTCGGACAGCGAAATGACTCTGGATGTCTACATCAAAGAGTACGGTCTGTATAAAGAACTCATGATGCTGACGGCATTTTCCACGAAGTTTGACTCGGAAAATGTCCTTTCGAAGGCGGAGGAGAACGAAGTCGCGATCGAGGCAACGGCCTTTTACAACGAAAAGATCAAGCCGTCGTCCATTTCATCGCAAACCTCGGTGCAGGCATCTGCATCGGCCGTTGATCCTTCTGCATCATCCGCATATAGCGAAGACTCACAGAAGCGGCTGGTCGTAAAGATTCCTGAGACCGTCACTCTTGATGAATGCAAGCACGTCTTCACGATGTATAAGAAAGCCAGAAAACAGCAGGCGATGCTCCGAAAAGCAGCGAACCTCGTCATCAGCGATGAAGAGGTCCGTGTAGTCGACTGTGGTATCGTAAAGAGTTCTTCGGAAACAGCGATCAAAAAGTTTGAAGCAGACTTGAAGAACGGCAATGATTTCTTCATGCTCGCCGAAGCCTCGGGTATCAACGAACTGGAGAACACGCAGTTCGCAGTCACACGTTCGGATGATTTTCCCGAGACCATCCTGGAAACGATCATGGAACTGGACGATAAAAAAACCAGTCCTGTGATCCAATGTGACGGTGCATATTACATCATTACCGTGATCGATAAGTTTGATGAGGAACTGTCCGCGAAGAATCGCGAGCGCATGCTTGAGATCATGATCAATGATTATTACGAAAAAGAATGCGCGACCTATATCGATCGCGCAAAAGTGTATTTCAATCGGGAAGGCTGGGAGGCCTTCGAACTATTTCGGTGATCCGTCTTTAACTTCGGTGATTCCGGAGATGTCCGGCTTTGCCATCATCGAGTAGTTGGTGTGATAGATGACAAATCCAAATGCGGACTTCGGCGGTTTTTTGATCGCTTTCCGCTGTACATAGTCGATCTCGACTTTTTCACTGTCGCGGTTCTGGCAGAAGTATGCTGCCAGGGCCGCGGCTTCTTCGTATGCGCGGTCGGACAGTTCCCGTCCGCCGGATTTCACGATCACGTGGGAACCGGGCACGTTCTTCGCATGGAACCACATATCATTCGGCCCAGCGAGGGTGAAAGTGACATATTCGTTCTGCAGGTTGTTTTTGCCGACGAACATATCCATGCCGTCGCAATTGATAAAGTGCAGAGGCTTTCCGGCTACGGAGGGCTCTTTCGCCGGCTTTTTCTTGTTACCTTGTTGCGGGGCATGTTTCATGTAGCCTGCCTTCTTCAGCTCGTTCTGGATGTCGGTCAGGTCGGCTTCACTTTTGGATAATGAGAGCGCGAGTTGCATGCTTTCCAGATGCGTGACAGCTTCTTTTGTTTCTGCCAGCAGGCCTTCCGTGGCTTCCTGCGTTCGTTTCAGTTTATTGTATCGCTCGTAAAATGCCGTGGCATTCTGCCGTACGGTCTTCGCTTCGTCGAGGGCAATGGTGACCGGTTTATTGTCATCATAATAGTTTTCCACGGTAACGGACTTTATCGGTTCGGGATACATATAGGCATAGGCTGTCAACAGTTCTCCCTGCAAACGCAGTTTGTCGGCTTTCTGCGCATCTTTCATCTGTTTTTCGAGCAGGGCATATTTTTTACGGTTTCGCTCGAGGGCATTATGAATGATCTTACGCAGATCGGCGGATTTTCCTTGCAGGAAGGAATGCAGACTCTTTTCGTAGTAGAAACGGAAGATCATCTCGCTGACGCTTGCGACCTTCTCGGCTTTATACTCAGGATACACACTGAGCATGACGGGAGAGAAGTCGACGGGCTTATCGCCTTTGTAATAGATCGTCGGGGAGAATTCTTCCCGGCTCACGGCCTGCATTTCCCGCGAGAACACTCGGGAGAAGTGAAGGCATTCTTCCTCGTTGAGGGAGGATGCGGGGCGCTCGCTTTCGATCCTTGCGGTATTCAGTATGTGCTGGCAAAAGATCGGACTTAAGCCGGCAAAATAGCCATACATACGGGACACGGTAGGATCAGCGGATGCAAAGAAGTCCTCCGGAATGCACTCGGAAGTGCCGTCGGCAATCGATGCAGCGATAGGCAGCGGGTCTGCTTTCTTCAGTTCCTCGGGAAGATAGTAGGATGCTCCCGGGAGGATGGTGCGGAGCGAACTGACCGAAGGCGGAACGTGGCGGATCGCATCGAGGACTCTGCGATTCTCGTCACAGAAGATGATGTTACTGTATTTACCCATTAATTCCACGATCAGTTCCTTGCGACACAGGTCGCCCAACTCGTTCAGATGCTCGATCGAAAAGATCACGATACGTTCCATGCCGGGCTGGGTGATATCCAGGATGCGGCCGTTCGCGATGTATTTCCGGAGCATCATGCAAAAGCCGGGAGCGGTCAGCGGCGCCGGCTTATTTTCATCGGTAAAACAAAGGTAGGGCATACCGGGATTGACATTGATCAGTAAGCGGTAAGGCTCCTTTTGATTTCCTTTTATGGTCAGCAGAAGTTCATTCGTCTGCGTTTGTGATATCTTCGACAACCGCCCGCCCAGCAGCCCTGATTTCAGCTCGGGGAGGAGAGAGGCGATCGTAATTCCGTCGAGTGCCATGAGTTTTTCCAAACCTTCCTGTAAGAGTGTGCGGCAGGATCTCCCTGCGGCTAATGTCCGTATGCGTCGGACTTCCTTGAAATAGTAACATAAATAAAATGGATGTGCAAGAATATGCTTGAATTATTTCGGGGGATAAAGTATAATAGAACCATCTATGGGGTCAAAGGGGTTACTATGCCCTGAAAACCCGTAGAGTCACATTGGTTTGCTATAAATCCCGCTGAAAGGAGTAGCGCGATGGATGGTTTTGTAAGTGTCGGATTCGGCAACTACATCAACTTAAACGGCGTCACCGCGATCACCCGTTGCGAGTCCGCGCCAATGAAACGATTGGTGCAGAACGCAAAGGACCACTCGAAAGCGGTCGATGTCACCCAGGGGCGCAAAACGAAGGCGGTCATCCTGATGAACGACGGAAGCGTGGTGCTTTCAGCCCTCCTTCCCGAGACGATCGTCAGCCGTACCCAGTCGGCACCCGTAACGGATGAAAAGATCTTGCAAGCCAAAATGCAGGAGGATTTGCTATGAAACGTGGTGTGCTCACCGTTTTATCCGGCTTTTCCGGATCCGGCAAAGGTACCATCATCAAGAAACTGCTTTCCGTTCATCCTGATACGTATGCATTGTCCGTATCCGCGACAACACGCCAGAAGCGCATGAACGAAAAGACCGGCGTTTTTGAACAGGACGGCGTCGACTATTTCTTTCTCACGAAGGAAGAGTTTGAGAAGCGGATCGTCGAAGACCGGTTCATCGAATACGCGACCTACAACGAAAACTACTACGGAACTCCGAAGGATTATGTTTTCGAGTGCCTTGATAAAGGCCTCGATGTGATCCTGGAGATCGAGGTGCAGGGAGCCCTTCAGATCAAAGAAAAATTCCCGGATGCCTTGCTCATCTTCATGACGCCGCCCGATGCGGAGACGCTCTACCAGCGCCTCATTGGCCGCGGAACGGAGACCGAGGATGTCGTTCGCCGTCGTATGAAGACAGCGATCTTTGAGTCGTCGCTGATGGATCGTTATGATTATGTTCTGGTCAATGACACCATAGACGAGTGTGCCGAGAAGATGCATCAAATGGTTACCCTGGCGCACGACCGTGCTGTGTGCAGCACAAAACTGATCGATGAGATCAAAAAACAGCTCAATACATTTTCATTTGATTGATAGAATACTGGAGGATTGAAAAGATGTTACATCCGTCTTATTTGGAACTTATGGAGAAGATCAACGCAGGTTGCGATGAGGACGCGCCCTTAGTAAAGAGCCGTTACTCGGTCGTACTTGCAGCTGCAAGAAGAGCACGCCAGATCACTGAGATCGAGGAACTCACCGGGACCGGTGATCCGAAGAATAAGCCTCTGTCCCAGGCTGTACGCGAGCTGTACAACGGCCAGACCCGCATCCTGAACGAGGACGAGATCGCAGAAGAAGACGCTAAGATCGAAGAACTTCAGCGTGTAAACCGCGAGCTGATCAAGGCACAGCAGGCTACCAGCGGCTACGGCAAGTGGGCGAACACCCAGAACTTCGATGATGAAGAAGAAATCGATGCCGAGGCAGAGACTGCAACTGAGGCAGAGACCGCTGAAGATATCACAGAGAATAACGAAGAAGAATGAAGATATTATTCTGTTCCCTCGGCTGCGATAAGAACTTAGTCGACTCCGAGAAAATGATCCGCGTCTTATTGGACGAAGGTTACGAGATGACGGACGATGAAAGAGAAGCAGAAGTGATCGTTGTGAACACCTGCTGCTTTATCGGCGACGCGAAGAAAGAAAGCATCCAGACCATTATCGATATGGGGCGGATGAAGAAAGAGGGCAAATGCAAGGTTCTTCTGGCGACCGGTTGTTTGGCAACGCGCTACCCAGATGATATCCGCCGCGAACTGCCGGAGGTCGACGGACTTTTATCCGTAAATTCCGTGCTTCGTATAGGCGAGCTTCTGAATGAAGTCCTGGCGAACCTGGAGGATCCGAAGAAAAAGGATCCGATCCCGGCTCCCTTCGTAGCATTGCCCGATCCGAAATCGTATGCAAAGGCGCGCCGCATGGTCACGACCGGCGGACATTATGCATATCTCAAGATCGCGGAAGGTTGCGACCGAAAGTGCACGTACTGCATTATCCCGAAGATCCGCGGAGGTTACCGCAGTTTTCCGATGGAAGACCTGATCGAAGAAGCAAAAGGCTTAGTCGATGCAGGAGCGCAGGAACTGATCCTCGTGGCGCAGGATACGACGCTATATGGTACGGACCTTTACCGTAAGCCGATGCTGGCTACACTGCTTGAGAAACTTTCCGAGATCGAGGATCTGAAATGGATCCGCCTGCTGTACTGTTATCCGGAGAGCATCAACGATGAGATGATCGCTGCTATGCGTGATCTGCCGAAAGTGTGTCACTACATCGATATGCCGATCCAGCATGCGAGCGATGAGATCCTGAAGAAGATGGGACGTCATACCGACCGGGAGCATATCCTGAAAGTGATCGCGCATCTTCGTGAGGAGATCCCCGATATCGTGCTTCGTACGACGTTGATCGCAGGTTTCCCGGGTGAGACCGAGGAACAGTTTGAAGAGATGAAGGAATTCATCGACATGGTTTCGTTTGACCGCCTCGGAGTATTTCCTTACTCCGCGGAGGAGGACACACCGGCCGCCGAAATGGAAGGCCAGTGTCCCGAAGAAATAAAAAGAATGCGTGCAGATTCTTTGATGGAACTGCAGCAGGAAATCTCCGCAGACCTTTGCGCGGAACACATCGGTCAGGAATTTGACGTCCTGGTCGAAGGCTTTATTCCGGAAGAAGGAATGTTTGCGGGAAGGACATATATGGACGCCCCCGGCGTGGATGGACTCGTGTTTTTCGCTTCCCCCAATCATGAGTGGATGAGCGGCGACATTGTCCGCGTACGCATCACAGGCGCATATGAATATGACCTGACAGGAGAATTGATCAATGAACTTACCCAATAAACTTACAGTGCTTCGTGTACTGCTCATACCGGTCTTCGTTATCTTTATGATCTTTAATTTCGGCATCCCGTATCAGAAATGGATCGCCTTGACGATCTTCGTGATCGCCAGCATCACCGACCTTTTGGATGGTAAGATCGCCAGAAAGAGAAATCTGGTCACGAACTTCGGCAAATTCATGGATCCGCTCGCGGATAAGATGTTAGTTTGCTCTGCATTGGTATGCCTGATCGGCGTGATCGATCGTCCCGGCCTGCCCGGCGTGATCCCGGTCCTGATCATCTTGTGGCGTGAATTTATCATCAGCGGCTTCCGTCTCGTAGCAGCGAAGGACGGCATCGTCCTTGCGGCAGCCATGAGCGGAAAGATCAAAACCGTTTGCCAGATCGTTATGGTAGTCATCCTGCTCATCCACTGGGATTTCACCTGGTTCTTCATTTTGGAATGGGTAGCGATCGTTGTAGCTGTATTTATGACCATCTACTCGTTGTGTGAGTACCTGATCAAAAATAAAAATGTATTTTCGGATGGATTGAAGTAATGACAGAGGAATTGGTTGCGCTTTTGCTCGAAAAGAAGATGACCGTTACCACCGCGGAATCCTGCACCGGCGGTCTGATCGCCGCGACGCTCATTTCGGTTCCCGGCGTGAGCGCCTGCTTAAACGAGACGCTCGTGACCTATGCCAATGAATCCAAACATAAACGCCTCGGCGTATCCGAGGAAACGCTGGCGACATATGGTGCCGTCAGTGAACAGACTGCGCGGGAAATGGCGCTCGGAGCGCTTACATTTGCCGATGCGGACATCTCCATCGTATCGACCGGGATCGCCGGTCCGGACGGAGGAACGAAAGAAAAGCCTGTCGGGCTGGTATATATCGGCATCGGATGTCGGGCGCAGAACAAAGCATACGTGAGCCGCCATGTGTTTTCCGGTGACCGCGCGGCGGTACGCGCACAGGCTGTGGAGACCGCGATCGCGAACGCTGTTGAGGTAGTAAAAGGGGTCTGACCAGATGAATCAGTATAAGTATAAAACTTACGAACGTAACATGATCAAAAATAAGGATGAGGCGGCAAACCGCGCATCCTACGTCAAAGAAATAGAAATGCTGGCGCAAAAGCTGGCGTACGCATCGGCCGCCTATGAGTTTGTCGGACTTTCTCAGGATGAGAAGATCCTCGAGAACGAAGAGGTGGTCCTTTTGGGTAAAGAGATGTTTTCGCTCGCGAAAACGCTGCTGGAGAAGCCTGCGGATGCAGAGGCCGGCCTCATGGATCTGCGCGACCGCCTGAAGAAGCATATGGATTGCCTGATGGTCTACAACGACCGTTATTCGATCTACGCGAAGGTTATTTCTTCCCTGCGCGCGCAGTTTGAAGAAGTGACTCCGGATCCCGCGTTCGACACCGAAGAGTTTGCGGAACAGGTCGTTAACCAGTTGGTGAAAGAGAAGGACAATGCTTCCCTGAAGACCCTGATGATGGAGATCATCAGCGAGCTTCCCGTCCGCATGACCCGTATCAAGTTTTATGAGCATATTTCCGACGGCCTTTCGGTCTACATCGGTTCGGACCGTTCGTCGCTGGATGACTTTTTATACACCGTGCGTAATGCTGCCGGCCTCTACGAGCCCGAAGGCATGCAGGAGTTCTTCCCGGAACTTGCTGAGTATCTCAAGAAGTTCGAAGACCTCGACTACGCACACATTTCCGCGGACGACTATGCGACTGCAGCTTACACGATCAATGAGTGCTTTTCCTATCTGTCCATGCTGATCGACCTGATCAACGTTCTGGCGACCATCACGAATGAACTTCTTGTCATCGCGATGTCGAAGGCAGAGGAGGATTCCGAGTCTTCCGTAGTTTCCCGTGAGATCCTGCAAAAGGTCATGGAAGCATTCTGCTTCGAGGAAAATGTCGAACTGATCGAGACTTTGATGGACCGCCTGGTCATGCTGGAAGGCGTGCAGGAACCGCTTCTCGAGGAAATGTACGAGATCGAAGGTTCCATCGATAACCTGCTCCACAGCAACAGCTACACCGAAGCATCCGAGAAGAAGGAGGAGATCCTTCGACTTCGCAATCTCTGTGAACTGCTTTCGGTCAATAACTACTCGGACCTGAACCGTGAAGATAAGCCTCAGGGTGTTTGCGAGAAGACCGACGTTGCCGTGGAATTTGCCAAACTGCAAAATGAACTGGATGTACGCCTGCGTGGCGTAGAAAAGGTCGTTGCACGCGCGATCATGTCCCGTGTGCTCGGCTATCTGCCTTCCAATTTCTCAAATGTAAAGAACCTGAAAGAGTATATCATCGCATCCCTCAACGGCTGCAGCGATCCGAAGGAGAGAGCCGTTTACGCGGAAAATATCCTGGATACAATGTACGCATATGAGGAGGATGACGCATACGACGAGGACGAAGATGCGTTTGAGGACGAAGAAGACGGCACCGATGCAGAGGCATAATTGATTTATTGTTGCAAATTACGCCGAAATCGGTTAAAATGTTTATAGAATTTTAAAGGAAGGAGCGCGAAGATGAAGTGGTATCGTAAATTGTATACAGGCGAGTCTGCGCGCTCTAAACGATTCCGTATCGTTTCACGTGTAAAACACGGACGGTACATGAAGGACGTGTTCCTGATCACGCTGGCTTCGAACCCGAAGAACCTGTTGGATATCTATCCGGGTTATATTTTTCTCCAGCCGTACTTTCAGGAACAGGATCAACTGATCCTCGGGATCGCGCTCGGTAAGGATGAAGCCTTTGCGGTAGCGCAGAAGATCATCGAGGATGTCTACGGCAGTACCGGAGCGTTCCATATACAAGAGTACTTCGAGCCGAAAGCAGAGAGGGTGTGATCGTACTTGGCTATTGTATGGTTGATCTTGAAGATCATCGGTATCACGCTGCTTTGTATCCTCGGTTTGGTACTGTTCCTGGTCCTGGTCATTTTGATCACGCCGTTTCGATATCAGGTCAACGCTTCCTATCATGATGAACCATTTGCGGAAGTCAAATTCCACTTCTGGTTGCGGGCTGTTGTCGCGCGCGTCACGTTTAAAGATAAAAAGCTCCTCGGTATCCTGAGGATCCTGTTTATCAAGAAGCAACTGCTCGAAAAAGACTTCGGAAATAAATCTTCGGAAGTTATCGAGGATGATAACGGACACTTACTTCCGGACCAGTCAGCACAGTTGTTGGCAGATGCTGAGAGTTTTGCGGAAAACATGGAAGCTAAGGCGGAAGCCGAAGCATTGACCGCGGAAACAAACTCCGAAGTCATCACGGAGTCGACGGAAACTGCTGATGTGAGCGACGAGACAAGCGAAGATACATCAGAGGAAACAGCGGGAGAGGAAGCCGCTGGGGAAGAACAGACAGAAGATGATGAAACCGAGTTTGCGGAAGAAGCCGAGATCGCCGTTGAAGAAACGGAGAATACAGGCGGCATCGCTGCAAAACTGGAAGGGTTAAAAGCAAAGGGCGAGCAGATCTGCAAGACCGTCACCGAGAAAAAGGAGATGGTCGACCGATATGTGGATCTGGCTACACAGGAGCACACGAAGCGAGCCGCCAAATATGTCGGCAAGAAGCTGGTGAAGATATTAAAATCCATTCGGCCGCGGAAGTGTAAGGGCTACTTAAAGTACGGCCTGCGCGATCCGAAGACGATGGGTATGATCTGCGGATACAGTGGAATGCTTTATCCGGTCTATTATAAAGCGATCGACGTCCAGCCGGTATTCGGCGCGGATCACACCATTCTCGATGGCGAGCTCGAGATCAAAGGGCGCATCATTCTGATGCCTATCGTTGTTAAAGCCGTCCCGATCCTGCTTAAGAAGGATTGCCGGAGAGTTTGGAAAGACTTTAAGAAATTAAGAAATCACTGATCAGGAGGATATAGAAAATGGCTAAAGAGAACTCTTTAAGAGAGACAGTAGACAGTTTGTTTAAGGGCATGGATGGTTTCGTATCATCCAAGACCGTTGTAGGAGATGCGATCCAGGTGGGCGATACGATCATTCTGCCTTTGATCGATGTGTCCTTCGGTATGGGCGCAGGCGCTTTCGTCGGCGAGACAAAAGAGCGCGGTGCCGGCGGTATGAACGGTAAGATGAGCCCCAGCGCGGTCCTGATCATTAAGGATGGCTACACACGTATGATCAGCGTGAAGAACGCAGATACTGTAAGCAAGCTCGTTGACATGGTTCCCGATCTGATCAATAAGTTCACCAAGAAGGAAAGCCCTGAGGTGCAGGAGAAGATCGACGAGATCAAAGATAAAGAAGAATTCGAGTAAAAAAAGATGTCCGAACCCGGCGCCATGTGCGTCCGGTTCGGACAAATTTAAATCGTTTATTTAAGGATTGCTGTTATCATTAAGCTCTTTCAACATAGCCTGACTTCAAGCAAGAAGTGCAGATGTGAACCTTCTGAGCACTCTCACCGATCTTTACACGTACGGTACGAATGTTGGACTTCCACATCTTGTTGGATCTTCTATGAGAGTGGCTGACGTTGCAGCCGAAATGAGCACCCTTACCACAAATATCACATTTTGCCATGATAGCACCTCCTTACCAATCGGCAATCCGAATTAATTAGCATTCATATGCAGGCATAAAACACCTGTGCGCATACGCAACATTGATATAATAACAGAAGTCCGTCCGTTTTGCAAGCGGAAAATGAAAGAAATTGAAAAAAGTTATTCCCTTTTCGGGGATAATCGATTATAATAGTACAGGCTTCACTGTCAGAAAGCGAGGTTTTACAGATGAAAGGCATTATCAAGAATGCAAATGGTGAGCTTCATATCGACCAGGATGTCATCGCAAAGTACGCCGGCGCCAGCGCCTGCGAGTGCTTTGGTATCGTCGGTATGGCGGCTATCAACATGAAAGACGGTATCGTCAAATTGCTCAAGAGAGAAAGCCTGACTCACGGTGTCAACGTATCCATCGAAAACAATGAACTTGTGATCGATTTCCATGTGATCGTTGCCTACGGCGTCAGCATTTCTTCCGTTTCGGCGAATCTGGTCTCCAACGTACGTTATAAGCTGGAGTCATTGACCGGAATGAAAGTGAAGAAGATCAATGTTTTGGTGGAAGGCATCCGTGTTATCGACTGATGATACGATGATCCCGCTTGGAGGTTTTTGTTTTGGACAACATGATTGACGTACAACTGTTTTCCAAGATGTTTCTGGCCGGTGCGCAGAACCTGGAGAACAAAAAAGAAATCATCAATGAATTAAACGTATTCCCCGTTCCGGACGGTGATACAGGTACTAACATGACGCTGACCATCATGGCGGCTGCGAAAGCGGTTTCCGGCATGGAGAGAAGTGAATACACTTTCGAGAGTCTGTGTAAGACGATCTCTTCGGAGACCATGCGCGGCGCGCGCGGTAACTCCGGCGTTATCCTTTCACAGCTTTTGCGTGGATTTACAAAGGTAGTTCGCACGGCCAATGCGATCGACGTTCCTACACTTACGGACGCCCTGGTACGCGCGACCGAGACCGCATATCGTGCGGTCATGTCTCCGAAGGAGGGCACGATCCTGACCGTAGCCCGCTGCATCTCGGAGAAGGCAGAAGAATTAAGCAAGACTTGCACGGACATGAATGAGTTCATGCAGGAATTGATCAAAGAGGGCGATATCGCCCTGGAGTCCACACCGGATCTGCTTCCCGTTCTGAAGGAAGCCGGCGTAGTCGATTCCGGCGGCACAGGCCTTATGACCGTGATCAAGGGCGCATACGATGCGTACTGCGGTATCGAGATCCCGATCCATATCGAGGCTGCTAAGGGCTTGAATGTTATGATGCATAACATCCCTAAGGCAGATATCGAAACGGCAGATATCGAGTTCGGTTATTGCACTGAGTTCATCATCATGCTGGATCGTGAGTTCTCCGAGCAGGAAGAGCAGGAGTTCAAAGATTTCCTGATGTCCATCGGTAATTCCGTAGTTTGCGTTTGCACCGATGACCTGATCAAGGTTCACGTACATACCAACGATCCCGGTAAAGCATTTTCCAGAGCGGTACAGATCGGCCAGCTCGATAAGATGAAGATCGATAACATGCGTCTGGAGCATACCGAAAAACTCTTTAAGGATGCAGAGAAGCTTGCTGCGCAGCAGAAGGCAGAAGCTGAGAAGGCAAAGGCTCCTGAGAAGCGTAAGCCTTACGGTTTCATCTCCGTATCTGTCGGCGACGGACTGGCGGAGGTATTTACCAGCCTCGGCGTGGATTACATCATTTCCGGCGGCCAGACCATGAACCCGAGCACGGACGACTTCCTGTCCGCGATCGAGAAGGTTCCTGCCGACACCATCTACCTGCTTCCGAATAACGGCAACATCATCATGGCTGCGAACCAGGCAGCGGCTCTTACGAAGGATCGCAAGATCTACGTAATCCCGACGAAGAACATCCCGCAGGGCGTTTCCGCACTGGTGAACTTCATCTCGACGTCTTCCCCCGAAGAGAATTTCGAGACGATGTGCAGCGAGATCCAGAACGTTAAGTCCGGTTCCGTGACCTATGCGGTCCGCAATACGCAGATCGACGGCGTGGATATCAAGGAAAATGATATCATGGGTCTTTCCGATCATTCCATCCTGGCAGTCGGTTCCGACATCAACGAGACCGCGCTTGAGATGATCAGCAAGATGGTGGACGAAGACAGCGTTCTTTTGAACGTATATTATGGCGACGATATCTCCGAAGAGTCGGCGGACAGCTTCCGTGAGACTTTGGAGAAGGAATATCCCGATTTTGATGTATTTGTACAGAAAGGCGGACAGCCGATCTACTATTACATCGTATCGGTAGAGTGATGCTTTCGAGGTAAAGACGGTTTCGTTTTTACCTCGTTTTCACATACGAGGATGATACATGAAGAAGACCGATCCGATCAAAAGCCTGAAGGGCATCGGCAGCAAGACGGCCTTGCTGTTTCAAAAACTGCATATCGAGACCGTTGAAGATCTTTTGATGTATTTTCCGAGAGATTACGAGGTGTATGAGAAGCCGGTGACGTTACGCGAAGCGGTCAGTAAGAGTGCGTTGTTTGAGGGGGCTTCCGGCATCGTTTCCGTGTACGGAAGGATCAAAAAGGGTGTCGTTCTGAAGAAAAAGGGCAATCTCACCATTGCGATCACGAGCGCCGAGGATATCGACGGCCGTGAGTTCACTCTGGTCTGGTACAATGCACCCTTTGTACGAGCGCTGTTCCATACCGGTGATACTTACATTTTCCGCGGACGGATCTCCGAACTTCGGGGTTCCCGTGTGACCTTCGAACAGCCTGAATATTTCAAGCCCGACGACTATAAGCCGCAGATGGGAAAGATGCTTCCAATCTATCCTTTATGCAAAGGAATCTCACGTAAACTCATACAAAAATGTGTATTGCAGGCTATTGAAAATCTGCCTGAAATCGAGTATACTGAACCTGCAGGAGTCGACGATGACTGCATCCGAAAAGCGGAGCTTGTACCGCTGAAGGAAGCGGTCGCACACATTCATTTTCCGTCCAATCAGGAGGACTATGAGAACTGCCGCAGGTCGCTTGCGTTCCGCGAGTTTTATCGCTTTGCACTGATGCTGCGTCTCATCCGTAAGACATACGCCGGTGTGGCCAATGCTTATCCGGATCTGAAGCCGCATCGTGAGGTCGAGGACTTCATCGCGCGGTTGCCGTACAAACTGACGAATGCACAGAAGAAGGCCTGGGAGCAGATGCGGGCGGAGATCACCGGTCCCGACACCATGCATCGTTTGTTGCAAGGTGATGTCGGAAGCGGTAAGACGATCGTCGCATTCCTCCTTTTGTATGAGACGGCATTGTCCGGCTATCAGGGCTTTTTGATGGCCCCGACGCAGGTGCTCGCGCACCAGCATTATCAGAATTTCACCGCATGGGCGGAGGAATACAATCTGCCGCTTCGGATCGGTTTTCTGGCCGGCTCCGTAACGGCAAAAGAGAAGGCAAACATTTACCGTAAACTGGAAGACGGCGAGCTCGACATTGTGGTCGGCACACACGCTCTGTTTCAGGAGAAGGTATTGCCCGAGAGGCTCGCGTTGGTCATCACCGACGAACAACATCGTTTCGGTGTCGAGCAGCGGAAAAATCTCACCGATAAGGGCTTGCACCCGCATGTCTGCGTAATGAGTGCGACGCCTATCCCGCGTACGCTCGGCATGATCCTGTACGGAGATCTGAACATCTCCGTGATCGATGAAAAACCCGCGAACCGCCTACCGATCAAAAACTGCGTGGTGGACACCGGGTATCGGCCGCAGGCCTATCGTTTCATCGAGAAGCAGATCGAAGCAGGCCATCAGGCCTATGTGATCTGTCCTCTGGTCGAAGAGAGTGAGCTCATGACGGGCACGAACGTTACCGACTATGCAGAGACGATCCGTAGTAATATTCCGAATGCACGCGTTGAGATCTTGCACGGCCGCATGTCGGACGCCGAGAAAAACCGCATTATGCAGGCATTTCTCGAGCATTCCGTGGACATTCTGGTCTCGACCATCGTTGTTGAGGTCGGTGTCGACGTTCCGAATGCTACGGTCATGATGATCGAGGATGCGCAGCGTTTCGGCCTGGCTTCCCTGCATCAGTTACGCGGACGCGTCGGACGAGGAGATGCGCAGTCCTACTGCATATTCGTACAGACGGAAGGCTCTTCTTCGGAAAATGAACGTCTGGACGTTCTGAACCATTCGAACGATGGTTTCTACATCGCGGAACAGGACCTGAAACTCCGTGGTCCGGGCCAGCTCTTCGGACACAAGCAGAGCGGCTCACTGGTATTTCGGATCGGCGATGTGTTCGAGGATGCCGGGGTATTTACCGAGGCAGTCTCAAGAGCCGACACATTCTTCGCCGGGCTGGATGAAGAAGCCCGCGCAAAGCTCGCGCAGGAGTTCGACCTCGCGGGTTACGATACTTACGACGGTAAGCCTATGGCTTTACTATAAATTACAAATTCAATGAGGTTATGAGAAATGGGTATTTTAGCAAATTGGCGTAAACTTGCATATGAGACACAGCGTACACCGCAGGACGAAGAGAAGTTCTGGGCCGGTTACTTCACGCTTGAGCAGGGCTTCTACAAGAAGCTCCTGGCTTCTGATGAAGTGATCTCCGGAAGCGTAGCAGATCTTGCGAAGCAGTTTGATGTTTCGGTCATGGTCATGACCGGTATCATCGACGGTATCGATGACAGCCTCGTCACGAAGAACCCGATCGACGAGATGGAAGAGGATACGGTTGTTTCCTTCGATTACGACAAGGAGCTTTTGTATAAGAACATGGTTGCCGCTAAGGCGGAGTGGCTCTATACATTGCCCGAGTGGGAGCGTCATCTGACGAAAGAGCGCCAGACCGAGCTCTACAAAGAGCAGAAGAGATCCACGACTATCGTTAAGCCGACGAAGATCGGCCGCAACGATCCGTGCCCTTGCGGTTCCGGTAAAAAGTATAAGCACTGCTGCGGAAAGTAAGAATGAGAATAAAAAAGATCACATCCATAGTAATGGTCATACTGATGGTTATAAGCCTTGGTTTAGCGTATCCGCCAACCAAGGCTTATGCTGCTGGAAAGATAGTTACGGATGCAGTGATCAATGAAGGACTTCAGTTGACTCGCCTGGTCAATAACCTTCGGGCCAGTGTTAATGTTGCCCCTTTAACATATTCAATTCTTATCAGTGACTACCCTGCCTCAACAAGAGCGCAGGAGATAACAACATCCTTTTCGCATGTGCGTCCGGACGGCAGCTCTGTGGCTTCTGCATTTACGATGGATACGAAATCCACGGCGGATGATATCGTTTGGTATGCATATGGTGAAAACATAGCTGCCGGAAGTTCTACTGTTTCTGCCACATTTCAACAATGGGTTAAGAGTAAAGGCTATTATAACGATAATGGTGAATTTGTACCCATGCACTATGAAGCATTGATCAATCCTAGCTATACTCATATGGGATTAGGTCATGCGACGGCTAATGATGCATATAAGAATTATTGGTCGCAATTGTTCATAGGTGGTGCATCTGTAAAAACGATATCTATCGACCCGAACAGTATTCCTGCAAAGATTCAAAAAGGTACAGCTTTAGCAGATACAGGAATCACTGCTTTAGTTACAATGAATGAATCTTCCCTCGGGACTTCATACCTGCCGTTGTTCGATCCCGGTAAAACGATCGATGGATACAGTGTCTCCGGTTATGATCCGAACATTGATGCGGTGGAAACGATCACTGTTACATATAAGGGCAAATCGACTTCTTTCCAGGTTACTGTCGGTAATCCTGCGCAGGTTACATTGTCCGGTATCGAAGTTAAGTATACCGGTGGAGCAAAAACGGTCGGTCAGTCGGTCAATGCTGCGGAAGTTTCCGTGACTGCAGTATATAGTGATGGATCCAAGAAGGCTGTTACGAGTGGTTTCTCAGTTGCCGCAAATCAGCTTGTTGAAGGCTCCAATAACATTGCTGTTACATATCAGGGCAAGACGGCTACGATCAAAGTAACAGCAACTAAGCCTGTTACTCTTTCAAGCATTCAGCTTCAGTATAACGGCGGCACTAAATACGCCGGTGACACGATCAGTGCATCAGATTTTGTAGTGATTGGTGTGTATAGTGATGGAAGTACGCAAGTTGAAGGCGGAAGCATTACCGTTTCACCTACAACCTTAAAAGCCGGTGATAATACGATCACCGTTAAGTGCAACGGAAAGCAAGCAACCTATACTCTGAATTGCAAATCAAAAGTCACATTTAGTTCGATCGCTGTTTCTTATATCGGTGGACAGAAATATGAGAACGATACGATAAGTGTTGCTGATTTTAAGGTTATCGCCACTTACAGTGATAAGTCTACAAAGGATGTCACTTCATCAGCGTCCATTTCTCAGACGAAACTCTCTGCAGGATCAAATAGCATTTCCATCTCTTTTGGAGGAAAGACTGAGACGATCTCAGTTTCTGCGACAAAACTGGTTGCGCAAGAACTGATCATCAGCAAGAACTTCTCGAGTAAAACGGAAGGAGATACTTATTCTGCATCTGATTTTACTGTAAAAGTTAAGTACAATAGTGGCAAGACTGCCCATGTCAATGGTTGGTCGATCAAGGAGTTTGGTACTCCTTTAAAAGCCGGAAAGAATACATTGACCTTTGTCTACGGTACATTGACCCAGACATATGTAGTGGAGGCAGTGGCTAAGGCTACACAGGCTCCAACACAAGCACCTACGCAAGCTCCTACACAGGCTCCGACACAGGCATCTACGCAAGCCCCTACACAAACTCCAACGCAGGCTCCAACACAGGCACCTACACAACCGCCTACGCAAGCTCCGACACAACTGCCAACCCAGGCTCCTACAACAGCGGATCCGACTACGGCTGAGGTTACGACCGCGGAGGAGACCGTAGAGTCGTCGGAGGAGAATACGACGGAGGCTGACACCACGGAAGTCGAAACGACGGAAGAGGAGTCGGCGGAGGAAACAACGAAGGAAGTTCCTGAGAAACTGGAACTCAAGTATATCGGTGGCGTGAAGTATGTTGGCGACACCGTTACTTCGGATGACATTACGGTTTATGCGATCTATAAGGACGGGACGAAGGTTGAAGTTACTGATGAGGTTGCACTTCCTGACGAACCTTTAAAGGAAGGCGACAACACGATCACCGTATCTTATGATGGTATTGAGTCTGTATTCTTTGTAAATGTTTCCGAGAAGCCGGAAGAGACTACGACAGTCGAGGTGACCGAGCACGAAACAGAGGCTCCTACAGAAGCGCCGACGGAGGCTCCGACGGAAGAGATCACGGAACCTGAAACGGAAGAAATGACGTCCAATGCTGCAGAGAAAAACTCAAGCGGCAAGAATTATAAAGGACTTCAGAAGATCCTCATTTTTATCGGCGCAGGCTTGATCCTCGTCGGTTTGATCCTGTTTTTAATCGCATTGCCCTATAAGAATGAGGACGATGAAGAAGAGAATAAGGACGGAAAAGACGCTTCCGAGGACGAAACTGCAGGCAAAAAATAAAAATCGCAAATTTTTGCTTGCATTTTCCGCGCTCATATGATAAATTCTTATGTGGAGGTGAGACCATGGATGTTTTAGAGATGATTCTCGGTGTAGTTTTAGTAATTCTCGGACTGGCTATAACGCTTCTCGTTATGATGCAGGAAGGCAAATCTGCAGGCTTGACGGGTTCTATCAGCGGTATGGCTGACTCCTATTGGGGAAAAAATAAAGCGCGTTCGATGGAAGGTAAACTTCAGAAAGCCACCACTTGGCTTGTTGTTTTCTTCTTCATTATATGCCTGTTTTTGAACAGCAGTTTATTCAACAACACTGCAAATGCTAATACGGTATCCGGTGATACAAACGTAGAGACTACTACGGAGGCAGGTACTGAGGCAGCTACTGATGCTGAATAAATAATTGCAGAATTACCAAACACTCTATGCCGATCGTGATCGCATAGGGTGTTTTTTATTATGAGGTATTGAAAAGGATAATGGAAGATAAGACGAAACAGCTGATGGACGTTTTTACGTCCGAGGCTTATAAACCAATGAAATTGAAAGAGTTGGCGATCCTTCTGGACGTTCCGAAGGAAAAGAGGGAAGAGTTCGCCGACATCTTGCAGGGTATGATCCGTGACGGTCGCATCAATGTGACGAACCACGGAAAATACTTTGCGGTGAAGGCCGGCGCATATTCCAATTGCGAGGCCAATACGAAGATCCGCGGCACGTTTTTCGCGTCGGCGCGAGGCTTCGGTTTTGTAAAACAGACAGCGTCCGGTGAGACAGGGAAAAATTCTTCTGACATCCCGGACATCTATATTGAGGCGAAAAATGTAAACGGCGCCATGCATAAGGACGAGGTCGAGGCGGTGATCCTGTACACGGGTGACAAACATCCGGTCGGTAAGGTCACGGCTGTACTTCAGCGTGCCAATGAAACGGTAATGGGTACTCTGGTCATGAAGAATTCCTATGGCTTCGTTATCCCCGAGCGCAATCGTTTCATGAAGGATATCTACATCCCGAAGGAAGCGATCGGTGAAGCGCAAAACAACAGCAAGGTCTGGGTGAAGATCACCGATTTCGGTGATTCAAAGCGTAACCCCGAGGGCGAGATCCTCAGTGTTTTAGGAGATGCAGCCGACCCGCGTACCGATATCGAAGGGACGATTCTGGCCTACGGCCTGCCCGTTGCATTTCCTGAGGAAGTTCTTCGTGAGGCGAAGTCGATCCCTCCCTATGTGACAGAGCGTGACATCGTAGGACGCGAGGACCTGCGTAACGAAATAATCGTGACGATCGATGGTGAGGATGCAAAAGACTTGGACGACGGTGTTTCGGTTACGGAAAATGCGGACGGCACCTTCTCACTGGGCGTTCATATCGCGGACGTTTCCCATTATGTGAAGGAAGGTTCGGCCCTGGATACCGAGGCGAAAAAACGTGGAAACAGCGTATATTTCCCGGATCGTGTGATCCCGATGCTGCCGAAGGAACTCTCCAACGAAATCTGTTCGTTAAATGCCGGCGTCGACCGTCTGGCCATGAGCTGCTTGATGACCGTGGATGCCCAGGGCAGGATCATCGATCATCGCGTGGTCGAGAGCGTGATCCGCGTTACGCGCAGAATGTCCTACAACGAGGTTTCGGCTCTCCTTGAGGATACGGCCGATAATGCCCTGAAAACCGAGTGTGAGGGCCTGATACCGATGTTTCAGACCATGGCTAAACTGTCGGCACTCATCCGCAAACGCAGAAAGCAGCACGGCGCGATCGACTTTGATTTCCCGGAGCCGAAGGCGGTCCTGGATGAGAATGGTTTCCCGATCGATATCTACCCGTATAAACGAAGTGTTGCCACGGATATGATCGAGGACTTCATGCTTGCGGCCAATGAAACCATCGCGAATGTTGCTTTTTGGGAGAACCTGCCGTTCATTTACCGAAACCACGAGGCCCCTGCAGATGACCGCATGGAGGAGTTTGTTTCCTTCCTCGGCGGTTTTGGCGTAGCCCTGCATCTGCAGAATGAGGTGCATCCGAAGAAGCTGCAGCAGGTTCTGGATGTGACCGCACATGAGGCGGAAGGCCCACTGATCCACCGTGTTCTGCTCCGTTGTATGAAGCAGGCTCGTTATGGCAGTGAATGTCTGGGACATTTCGGCCTTGCGATGGAGCATTACACGCACTTCACATCACCGATCCGTCGTTACCCCGACCTGCAGATCCACAGGATACTGAAGGCCGGCCTGGACTCGAACATTTCCGAAGCAGCGCTTGGCGAGATCGCGGCGCATTGCTCAGCGACCGAACGTAAAGCAGCAGAAGCGGAGCGTGAGGTCATGAAATACTTCAAAGCCCTGTATATGCAGAGCGAGATCGGACGCATCCATAAGGGTGTGATCAGCGGTGTAACGAACGGCGGAATCTTCGTGGAACTGCATAATACGGTGGAAGGCGTGATCCGCCTGAGCAGCCTCAGCGATCACTATGTGCTCGACGAGACACATTATCGTCTGGTCGGTGAGCGGACAGGCCGAGTATTCACCCTGGGACAGCGTGTGAAGATCGAAGTTCTGGATGTCGATCTGACCATGGCACAGGTCATTTTCGGCCTGGTCGAAGAATCACGTTCCTCTTTACGCAAGGAACGAATTGTGGTATGATTAGATTGGATTATTTCGTACACATATATGTGTACGACGATGAAACGGAGGAGACATGGGTAAGGACAGCATTAAGCTGATCGCAAATAATAAAAAGGCCTACCATGACTATTTTATACATGATAAACTCGAAGTGGGGATCTCACTCGTCGGAACTGAAGTGAAATCCATGCGCATGGGAAAGTGCAGTTTGAAGGAATCCTTCATCCGGATGGAAAAAGGGGAACTGTATATCTATAACATGCACATTTCCCCCTATGAAAAGGGGAATATCTTCAACAAAGATCCGCTGCGAGTGCGCAAACTCTTGCTGCATCGCTACGAGATCAATAAATGGGCCGGAAAGATGGCACAGAAAGGATTTACCGTCGTTCCGCTCCAGGTGTATTTTAAGGGAAGTCTGGTTAAGGTCGAGATCGGATTAGCACAAGGTAAGAAACTCTATGATAAACGCGAAGATATCGCGAAGAAAGATATTAAACGAGAGGCAGAGAAAAACTTTAAGATCAGAAATCTAACGTAAAGCGAGGATGGAAGATGGATACAAAGAAACTGTTTAATGATGGCTGGGAGTTTTCCAAACAGAGTCTCGGGCAGTCGATCGCCGGCATGATGACGGATATCGACGTCGTTTGGACGCCTGTCGATATCCCGCATGATTTTCTCATTTGGCAGACGAAGGATCTCTACGAGAACTGCGAGGGATGGTATCGTAAGCGCTTTTCTTACGTACCTTCGCTCGACCGCGTTTATATCCGCTTTGACGGCGTGTACATGAATACCACGATCTACGTCAACGGTGAAGAGGTCGGAAACCGTAAGAACGGCTACGTGACGTTTGAATTCGACATCACGGACTTCCTGACTGTCGGGGAGAATGAGATCCATGTTTCGGTCATCTATGAATCGCCGAATACTCGTTGGTATTCCGGCGCCGGCATTTACCGAAATGTATGGCTCATTTCCCGCCACCCGTTCCACATCGCGTCGGACAGTTTGTATGTGTCGACGCAACGCTTCGGTTCGAATTTCGAGGTGACGGCGTCTGCGCTGGCTACCTGCGACGGTATCCTTTGCTTCCGCGTTCTCGATGCCGAGGGCAATGATATCGCCAACGCCATCAAAGAATGCTTCCGTTTTGAACATTGTGAGGTCACGATGACGGTCTACAAGCCGACGTTGTGGTCTCTGGAAATACCGCGCCTGTATCGTGTGGAGGCCAGTCTGGTCATGGACGGCGAGGAGATCGATGATGTATCCTGCAACATCGGTTTCCGTACGCTGGAGTTCACGACGGACCGCGGCCTGATCATGAACGACCGCCCGATGAAGATCAAGGGCGTCTGCATGCACCACGATCTGGGCGCACTGGGCGCTGCCTTTAACGTGACGGCAGCCCGCCGCCAGCTCTCCATCATGAAGAGTATGGGCGTAAATGCGATCCGCACATCCCACAACATGCCCGCTCCGGAGATCATGGATCTCTGTGATGCTATGGGCCTTCTTGTGATGAGCGAAGCTTTTGACATGTGGGAGCTTCCGAAGACGGAATTCGACTATTCCCGCTTCTTCAAAGACTGTTACGATGAGGACGTCAAGAACTGGATCCGCCGCGACTATAACCATCCGTCGCTGCTCATGTGGTCCATCGGCAACGAGATCGCCGACGTCCATAAGGATCCCGAGCATGGCGCGGAGATCACGCGCAAACTCATCGAGTGCGTCCGCAAATACGATTACCGGGGCAATGCGCCCATCACGTTCGCATCGAACTATATGCAGTGGGAGGGCGCACAGAAAAGCGCCGACCTCCTGAAATATGTCGGATATAATTACGCGGAATTCTTATATCAGAAACATCATGAAGAGCACCCGGACTGGATCATCTTCGGCAGTGAGACTGCATCAAACGTAGCCAGCCGCGGTATCTATCATTTCCCGTTGAGCCAGCCCATCCTCTGCGATGATGACGAGCAGTGCTCGGCACTCGGCAACAGCACGACGAGCTGGGGCTCGGAGAACTGCTATGCCAATATCTTCGATGACCGTGACTGCGATTTTTCGCTCGGACAGTTCATTTGGTCCGGCTTTGATTACATCGGCGAGCCGACGCCTTACCAGACGAAGAATTCCTACTTCGGTCAGGTGGACACCGCCGGTTTCCCGAAGGATACATACTATATGTACCAGGCTGAGTGGACGGACTACCACTTCGCGCCGATGGTACACATTTGCCCGTATTGGGACTTCTCCGAAGGGCAGATGATCGACGTGCGTGTCATCACGAATGCTCCGAAGGTAGAACTGTATTTCAACGATGAGATCGTTGACGGACCGCGTAAGATCGACCATGAGCGTAGCCGCCATACGGCCTGCGATTACCGCCTGCCGTACCGCAACGGTAAGCTCCTGGCCATCGCTTACGATGAATTTGATAACGAGTTGTGCCGTGAGGAGAAGCGTTCCTTCGGTAATGCTACGGAACTCGTCCTGACACCGGACCGTATGTCCATGAAGGGCGACGGTGTGGACATGATCTTCATCGAGATCTCCACGGTCGACATGGAGGGCAATCCGGTCGAGAATGCAAATAACCGTGTACACGTCAAGGTTACCGGTGCAGGTCGTCTGGTCGGCCTCGATAACGGCGACAGCACGGATTTTGATGAATATAAGGGAACCAGTCGCCGACTATTTTCCGGTAAGCTTCTGGCCATGATCGGCTCGAAGCAGGAAGAGGGCGACATCCACGTGGAAGTTACCTCACCGTCCTTGCCCGATGCGAGCGTGACTTTGTACTCGTACAAGACTGAACCTATCCCCGGTATCAGCTGTCACATGGAAAATATCGAATCCACGGGTCCGAACCTCGATGAGATTCCGGTACGTAAGATCGCGATCATCAGTCCGTCCGGCTTTGATATGAGTCCGGAACTGGATACGATCGAGTTACATGCGGCCTTGTATCCGGAAAATACATCCTATTTTGAATTCCGATGGAAGGCCACCGATATCAACGGTGTTCCTACGAAGATCGCAAAGATCACTCCGGATCCGATGAACCCGCTGGCATGTACTGTTACCGCACTGGGCGACGGCGTGTTCCAGGTGCGTCTGGCCACGAAGAACGGCGGTGAAAAGGTTGACATCTACACGTCCCAGACATTTACCGTAACGGGCATGGGCGCGCTTGCGAAAGATCCGTACGATTTCATTTCCGCGGGCTTCCATGAGGATACCTTCGGTAAGATCACGATCGGCAATGAACGCGGTATCGCGACCGACCGCGAGGGCGACAGTGGAGTGACCTTCGGAAATATCGATTTCGGTGAGAACGGTTCTTCAAGGATCCAGGTTTCGATCTTCGAACTGGCATCCGAACCAATCGACTTCGAGATCTACAAAGGCAAGAGAGAGGACGGCGTCTGCTTAGGCACCTTCCATTACCATAAGAAATCCATTTGGAATACCTACCAGGTCGAGGAATATGATCTGCCGGAGAAACTCTGCGGCGTTCAGGAACTCACCTTTGTATTCCACGAGAAAGTCCATTTTAAGGGCTTTATCTTCAAGCAGGAGAGCGAAACGTGACAAAGTTCAAAGAAGAGCTCGAAAGAGCCTACAAAAGCATAGAAAGCCGCATTCCGTTTGCACCTGAGATCGCACTGGTACTGGGTTCCGGTCTGGGCGAATATGCCGAGAGTCCCGATTTTGATATCGTAGCCGAGATCCCGTACGGCGAGATCGAAGGCTTCCCGGTATCCACGGTCAGCGGACACGACGGTCGATTTGTTTTCGGTAAGGTCGGAGGTAAAAATGTCGTCTGTATGAAGGGACGCGTTCATTACTATGAAGGTTATCCCGTAACGCAGGTCGTTCTGCCGATCCGGCTGATGCGTCGTATGGGAGCGCAGATCTTGCTCCTTACGAATGCAGCCGGCGGTGTGAATCCGGCCTATAAACCCGGCGACTTCGTTTGCATCACCGATCATATTTCTTCCTTCGTCCCTTCCCCGCTGATCGGACCGAACGAAGATGATTTCGGAGTACGTTTTCCCGATATGTCCCAGGTGTACAGCCTGCGACTTCGCGAAACTCTTCATAAATGCGCTGATTTCCTGAAGATCAACGTAAAAGAGGGCGTATATGTGCAACTGACCGGACCGAATTACGAGACCCCTGCGGAGATCCGTATGGTGGCGAAACTCGGTGCCAATCTGGTTGGCATGAGCACCGTTTGTGAAGCAATGGCCGCCCGTCACATGGGCATGGAGATCTGCGGGATCTCGCTCGTGACGAATATGGCTTGCGGCGTGATCTCCGGCGCGGTATTATCCCACGAAGAAGTTAAAGAGACCGCAGCGGTCGCAAAAGAACGATTTACTGCACTGGTCACCGCATTTATAGAGGGTATCCAAACGGGAGAATGATCCATGCTTTATGAGAAAAAGGATAAAGAGATAACCGAACAGGAGTTGGAACAGATCAGCAGCATGGCCAGCGGCATGATCCGGATGTTCGAAGAGAAGGTCACCGACCCGAATAAACGTCTGGCTCTCGTATCCGCATTGGCCGGATATGCGTGCCACCGGGCAGTCATGAAAGAACCGGATATGACACTGATCATGGTCGAGACGAAGGATGACCGCACGTTTTACTACGGCGATGATCTGAATTTCTTCCTCCTGGAAAACAAATACAGTGTGTACTCCTTTGTGAAGGGGTATTATGACAACGCTCCCGGACGTTCCGGCGAGATCGAACTTAAATATATCGTCGCTGAGCAGACGGCAGATCTCGGGAAAATGAATAAAGTGCTGTGCGAGTCGTATTATCCAGATGCTCTTTATAAAGAGATGAAGGCTTGCTGGGAAGGCATTTTCGAGAACATGACAGCTCGGATCTGCACAAGTTCGCGGCAGTGGCCCGTTTTGTTCGGCGTGGTTTTGCAGAACATCCTGATCCATATGGACGGAGATCCGAAGCACAACTGCTATAATGCTCTGGCCACGGCGATCTACATTTCCAAAATGGATGACAAATCGTTGCTTTCTAACGCTAAGAAGGCGCAGGAGGATGCCGAGAAGCAACTCTTTTCGTTTTACAAGAACGGCGAACCTGTTGCCATGGATGAAGCACAAGAGAAGTTCATCCGAAAATCCGTGACCACCATCCGTGATTTCTTCGTAGAAAACAAGATGGAGTTTTCCGTACAAAACCATCCGGACAATCTTGTGAAGATCATCATCACACGCATGAGCATCAAGCAGGAGCCGACGGATATCTATATACAGTTGCTGGCCAGAAACAAAGTCTGCACGATCGATTTCGTGCCCTCGTTTAAGGCGGATATGTTCCGCTTGAACGAACTGTGCCAGACCATTTGCAAGCTGAACACGGACCGCCTGACCGGTGTATTCACCATCGACGCGGACCGCGGCACTATCAGCAATCGTGTTGCCTTTCCTTGCCATGACGGTTTGTCGAGAGAAGACTTTTTGATGGGCTTTATCCCGAATATGTCCGCCCTGGGCGAGAAGATGGCAATCCTGAAGGGCTTCGCACGTAAGTCCTGAACTTAGAGGTTTTTGAATGCGTTTACGATTCTATCATGCAAATCTTTTATCGGAGAGCATCCGTGAGAACGGTACTCCTGCATTTGACGTGCAGGATGGCGAGATCTGGTGCGACGGCGGGAAGATCACCTTCCGCGGTCTGAAGTCGGAAGCCTCCGAAATATTGCGCACAATGACATCGCCGCAGTTTGACGAGGAGATTGACTGCGGCGGTGATCTTTTGATGCCCGGAATGAAGAACATGCACACGCATTCACCGATGACCTTCCTGCGTTCTTATGCCGAGGGCCTTCCGCTGGATCGCTGGCTGAACGAGGCGGTCTTCCCGATGGAGGCGCTTCTGGACGCCGACTCGGTCGAAGCCTTCACGAAGGTCGCGATCCTGGAGTACCTGCGAAATGGTACGACAGCGATCTTTGATATGTATCATTTCGAGAAATCCGTTGCAAAAGCCTGCAGCGATATGGGGATGCGTTTTCTGCTCTGCGGTAACGTAAACCTTTACACGGGCAGTCTTTCGGACAATGAATCCCGCATGCGGATGTTGCATGATAAGTTTCATTCTCCGATGGGTGGCTTCCGCCTCGGCGCACACGCAGAATATACCAACGACATTCCCATGCTGGAAATGCTGAATTCTCTGGCGCATGAATGGAAGGCTCCTTTTTATACGCACATGGCGGAAACGAAGAAAGAAGTGGAAGAGTGTATCGCCAAATACGGCAAGAGTCCCGTGGAACTGTTTTGCGATCTGGGACTGTTCGACTATGGTGGTGGTATCTTCCATGGTGTCTGGCTGTCCGACCGTGACCTGGCGCTGCTGAAAGAGCATGGAGTCGGGATCATTTCCAACCCCGGTTCCAACGGCAAACTCGCCAGCGGCATGGCGCCTTATAAGCGAATTATTTCTGCAGGTATCCCGATGGGCTTCGGCACCGACGGACCTGCCAGCAACAACGCACTCGACCTGTTCCGCGAGATCTACCTGGCGGGGATGTACTCAAAACTCACCGAGCAGGATGCGATCGCGATCCCGGATGAAGTTTTCCTCGATGCAGCGCTAAATAACGGCGCGAAGATCGCGGGTTTGGAACTCGGGGATGCAGCAGACTTTATCTTGCTCGACACGCATTTGCCGAACATGTATCCGCGGGAGCATATGGTTCCGCAGATCCTGTACAGTGCAAATGGGGCGAATGTCCGCATGACCGTGATCGATGGCAAGATCTTATACAGAGACGGGAAATATCCGTTCGTAAGTGATTTGGAGGGCATCTACGAGGACTTTGACCGTCATTTGAAGGAAATAGTAAGCAAGAAAAGAGGAAATCATTCATGACCCGTTATATACTGAGTCTGACCGCGGAAAAAGATGACAGCATGAAATATATTATCTTAGCTGCGGTCATTGTCCTGGTCGCTTATCTGGCCTACCTGGGCATTAAGCAGACGAAGACCAACAAAACGAAGCTCATCGCGAAACTGAAGGCGCAATATGGCAATCCCAGCGAGCGTCAGTACGAGCCGACCGAACTGGACAACATCGCGTTTTATTACAATAACCACAAAGAGGGAAAGCCTGTCGTTGACGATATCACCTGGAATGATCTGGAGATGGACCGCATGTTCGCCCTCATGAACACGACGCAGTCCTCCGCGGGTGAAGAGTATCTGTACTACAAATTGCGGACTCCCTCAGAGAAACTCGAAGAGGTGGAAGAGTTCAATTCCGTGGTCCACATCATGGATGAAAACGAGGACCAGCGCATCCACATGCAGGAACGTTTTCACGCGATCGGTCACACGCTCAAACTGTCCCTTTCAAACTACATTTCCTCGTTTCAGGAACTGGAGGAGGGCAGTAAAGCGATCGACTATCTGTGCAACATCCTGCTGATCGCATCGATCATCGGTTTTATCATCGTTCCGAAGATCGGTCTCTTGTTTATCTTGGGTGTGATCACCTTTAACATCATCAAGTACTATTCCGAGAAAGCAGTTTACGAATCCTATTTCACCTGCGTCGGCTATCTGGTGCGCCTCGCGAGCAATGCTTCCGAACTGGCGAAGCTGGAAGGCATGGATCCGAAGATCCGAACGTATCTTGACGAACTCGAGAAACACGCTAAACCGCTCGAGAAGGTCGTTTCGAAGGCGAAACTGATCGGTACGGGCAATGGTTCCGGTGGTAATATCGCTGAGGCGATCCTGGATTATGTTCGCCTCATTACACACATTGACCTTATCCAGTTTAAGAGTGTGCTTTCCCTGGTGAAGGGCCATGCCGAAGATATCGAAGCTCTGCTGAGCGGCATCGGTTATCTGGAGAGCGCCATCGCGGTCGCTTCTTACCGCAGATCCTTGCCTTTTTATGCAGAACCTGAATTTGTCAGCGGCCCTGAGCTCGTGATCCGCATGCAGGATGGCTATCATCCGCTGCTTGCCGAGCCCGTCGCCAACAATATCGACGTTGACCGAAGCGTCCTCCTGACCGGTTCGAATGCTTCCGGTAAGTCGACCTTTATCAAGACCGTCGCCCTCTGCGCGATATTGTCCCAAACGATCGCGACAGCGCCCGCGCATGCATTTACCACGCGGTTCTACCGTACGTACACGTCCATGGCCCTGAAGGATAACCTCAAGAATAACGAGAGTTACTACATGGTCGAGATCAAATCGCTGAAGCGTATCATGGACGCGAACGAAGGCGAGGTTCCCGTGCTGTGTTTCGTCGACGAAGTCCTGCGCGGAACCAACACGATCGAGCGTGTGGCGGCCTCCTCGCAAATCTTGTACAATATGGCGAAAAGCAACATCCTTTGCTTCGCCGCGACACACGACATCGAGCTGACCTATCTGCTCGAAGATACCTTTGAAAACTATCATTTCAAGGAAACGGTCACGGACAATGATGTCACGTTTGACTATATCCTCAATAAGGGACGTGCGACCACGCGTAATGCGATCCGCCTGCTGAAGATCCTCGGTTACGATGAGAAGATCATCGAGAGCGCCGAGAAGACCGCTGAGGATTACATGGCGACTGGTGAGTGGCACAGACGATGAAAGGACAGGAGACCGGATGAAAAAAGTCACGATCTATACCGACGGCGCGGCGCGCGGCAACCCGGAAGGACCGGGCGGCTACGGCACGGTCGTACAATATGTCGACGGAAAGGGCAACCTGCATGAGCGGGAGTATTCGGCGGGATATAAGAAAACGACGAATAACCGTATGGAGCTGATGGCAGCGATCGTCGGGCTCGAAGCATTGACCGAACCCTGCGAAGTCACGCTTTATTCGGATTCCCAGTATCTGGTCCGCGCGTTCACTGAGAACTGGATCGAAAACTGGATCAAAAAAGGCTGGAAAAACAGCAAAAAGGATCCCGTGAAAAACCGCGAACTTTGGGAGCGTCTGCTGGAAGCGGCGAAGCCCCACAAGATCGAATGGAACTGGGTGAAAGGCCACGCAGGGCACGAACTGAACGAGCGCTGCGATACATTGGCCACGACGGCAGCCGACGGCGAGGAACTGCTGGATGATATTCCCGCAGACCCGACGGACGACGGCCAAATAACACTTGCATTTTAAAGAATACTGTGCTAGTATTTATGGATGAACTTCATAGCCGGACAGACAGAGTCTGACTTCGGCATAATGCTTATATATCAACGAGAGGACGGTGGAGTGCATGAGCGCTTTCTGGAACGAATTTTTCGTAGAGTTTTGCAAGTATATCGTTTTGATCGGCGTTGCAGTCGCCGGCGCGATCTGCGGATCGAAATTTCGTATGCATAAAGATAAAGCAAAGACCGACGAGAAGTAATTATATTCAGGAGTAACAATCATGGAAAAGTATGGTGTAAATGAACTGCGGCAGATGTTTTTGAAGTTCTTCGAAAACAAAGGCCATCTTGTTATGAAAAGCTTTTCTCTTGTTCCGCACAACGACAAGAGCCTTTTGATCATCAATTCCGGTATGGCGCCGTTGAAGCCCTATTTTACGGGACAGGAGATCCCGCCGAGACGTCGTGTGACCACATGTCAGAAGTGTATCCGTACACCCGATATCGACAACATCGGTAAGACCGCGCGTCACGGTACGTTCTTCGAGATGCTCGGTAACTTCTCTTTCGGTGATTACTTCAAGCACGAAGCGATCGCGTGGTCCTGGGAGTTCCTGACACAGACCGTCGGCCTCGATCCGAACCGTCTGTATCCGTCTATCTACGTGGATGATGATGAGGCTTTCGACATTTGGAATAAAGAGATCGGCATCCCTGCGGATCGCATTTTCCGTTTTGGTAAGGAAGATAACTTCTGGGAGCACGGTGAAGGCCCTTGCGGTCCCTGCTCCGAGATCTACTATGACCGCGGTGAGAAATACGGCTGCGGAAAGCCCGATTGTAAAGTAGGTTGCGAATGCGACCGTTTCATCGAGGTTTGGAATAACGTATTTTCACAGTTCAACAACGACGGTAAGGGCAATTACACCGAACTGGCGCAGAAGAACATCGATACAGGTATGGGCCTGGAGCGTCTGGCCGTTGTCGTACAGGATGTAGATTCCATCTTCTCCGTAGACACGATCAAAAACCTGCTCGACCGTATCAGCGAGCTTTGCGGCATCAAGTATCTCGAGGATCCGAAGAAGGACGTTTCCCTGCGTATCGTTGCAGACCACATTCGTTCCTGTTCCTTCATGATCTCCGATGGTATCATGCCTTCGAACGAAGGTCGCGGCTACGTGCTTCGCCGTCTGCTTCGTCGTGCGGCCCGTCACGGACGTTTGCTCGGCATCCAGGGAACTTTCCTGGCAGAGCTTTCCAAGACCGTTATCGCACTTTCTAAGGACGGATATCCGGAACTGGAAGAGCGTAAGGATATGATCTTCAAGGTACTGACCGAAGAAGAGAATAAGTTCAATAAGACCATTGACCTCGGACTGACCATCCTCGCTGAGATGGAAGACGAGATGAATAAGAACGGAGAGAAGACCCTCTCCGGCGAGAACACCTTCAAACTTTATGACACCTATGGATTCCCGATCGATCTCACAAAGGAGATCCTCGAGGAGAAGGGCTTCATCGTGGATGAGGAAGGCTTCAATGCCTGCATGAAGGAGCAGAAGGATAAGGCACGTGCCGCTCATAAGAAGACCAACCTTCTTGGTGCAGATGTTACCATCTACCAGTCCCTCGATCCTGCGATCACCTCGAAGTTCATCGGATACGATAAGACTGAGGCTGAGGGTAAGGTTCTCGCTTTGACGACCGAAGAAGAGATCGTAGAAGCATTGACCGACGGGCAGGAAGGCACGATCATCATGGATCAGACGCCTTTCTACGCTACCAAGGGTGGCCAGATCGGTGATACCGGTGTGATCACTACAGCAGACGGTGAGTTTGTTGTTGAGGAGACCATCCAGCTGCAGGGCGAGAAGATCGGCCATGTTGGTAAGGTCACCAAGGGCATGATCAAGGTCGGCGATACCGCTTCCATGAAGATCGATGTACAGCGTCGTCTCGATACATGTAATAACCACAGTGCTACGCATTTGCTCCAGAAGGCATTGCAGATGGTTCTGGGCAGTCACGTTGCGCAGGCCGGTTCTTTGGTCGGCGAAGATCGTCTTCGTTTCGACTTCACGCACTTCTCAGCCATGACTGAGGAAGAGATCGCTAAGGTCGAGAAGATCGTTAACGAGAAGATCGCAGAAGCGATCCAGGTCGTTACCCGTGAAATGCCGATCGATGAGGCACGTAAGATCGGGGCAATGATGCTCTTCGGCGAGAAATACGGCGAGATCGTACGTGTCGTATCCATGGGAGATTTCTCCGTAGAGTTCTGCGGCGGTACTCACGTATCGAATACTTCCGTGATCAATTCGTTTAAGATCATTTCCGAGCAGGGCGTTGCTGCGGGCGTTCGCCGTATCGAAGCATTGACCGGCAACGGACTGATGAAATATTATCAGGAGCAGGAGAAGGCTCTGAAGGAAGCTGCTGCAGCTGCGAAGACCTCCCCGGCGAACCTGATCGGCCGTATCGAGGCGATGCAGGAAGAGATCCGTGCGCTTCGTTCGGAAAATGAGAGCCTGAAGAGCAAACTTGCAAACAATGCGATGGGCGATGTTATGGATCAGGTAACGGAAGTCAAGGGCGTGAAGCTCCTGGCGATCAACGTTGACGGCGTGGATATGAACGAACTTCGTAACCTCGGCGATAACCTGAAGGATAAGATCGGTGAAGGCGTTGTAGTTATCGCCAGTGCCGTTGAGGGTGGTAAGGTCAACTTGATCTCCATGGCTACTGATGCTGCCATGAAGGCAGGCGCACATGCAGGAAACCTGATCAAAGCGATCGCTGGTTTCGTAGGCGGTGGCGGCGGCGGACGTCCGAATATGGCGCAGGCCGGCGGTAAAAACGCAGCCGGTATCAAGGACGCTCTGAACGCTGTAAAGGCGGCTTTGGAAGACCAGATCAAATAATTTTCAAAAAGTGGTTGACGTGGCCGCAAAATATGATATAATGTATAGCGTGCGAAATTACCGAGAGGTATTTCTAATTCACTACCGGAGGGAGGTCAGGTGAAGAATGTCAAACGTAATCGTTAAAGAGAACGAGAGCTTGGATAGTGCATTACGTCGTTTTAAGAGAAATTGCGCAAAGGCCGGCATCCAGCAGGAGATTCGCAAGAGAGAACATTACGAGAAGCCCAGCGTAAGACGTAAGAAGAAGTCCGAAGCTGCCAGAAAGCGTAAGTATAACTAATTCTCCGGATATAGTAAGTACGACAATCTACAGTATTTCATCCGAGTATGAAATACAGATCATAATGACCCCGACAGAATTTAGGTTTTGTCGGGGGATTTTTATGAAAAACAGTATACAAAACCATGGGTTTAATGGTAAAATAACAGAATGAACCTAAGATAATCACAGGAGATTTTACATGGGGATCATTTCCAAGAAACTTCCGATACCGACCGACCAGCAACAGAACGTGTTCGGCCAGTTCGATGTTTTCGCTAAGAAGATAGAGAAAAAACTGAATGTCAGCATCGTGGCGCGCGATGACGAGGTGAAAGTGATCGGTCCGGAAGAACAGATCGACCACGCGCTTCGTGTGCTTGGGACTCTGGCGGAACTCGCAAAACGGGGCAATGTCGTGACCGAGCAGAACGTCGATTATGCGCTGTCCCTCGCGCCACACAACGACGAGGCGAAGATGCTGGACATGGACACCGATATTATTGCGCGCACCATCGCTGGAAAACCGATCAAGCCGAAGACGCTGGGCCAGCAGAAATACGTGGACAGCATTCGTAAGAACATGATCGTGTTCGGTGTAGGACCTGCCGGAACCGGTAAGACCTACCTGGCTATGGCCATGGCGATCAGCGCATTTAAAGAAGGCGAGGTCGGTCGAATCATCCTGACACGTCCCGCGATCGAAGCAGGCGAGAAACTCGGCTTCCTGCCCGGCGATCTGCAGCAAAAGGTCGATCCGTACCTGCGTCCGCTTTATGACGCTTTATATCAGATCATGGGCGCGGATGCATTTGCCCATAACATGGAAAAAGGCCTGATCGAGGTCGCGCCGCTTGCTTACATGCGCGGTCGTACCCTGGACAATGCCTACATCATCCTGGATGAAGCCCAGAACACGACACCTGCGCAGATGAAGATGTTCCTCACGCGTATCGGTTTCGGTTCGAAGGTCATCGTTACCGGTGACCGCACGCAGAAGGACCTGCCCGTAGGAGAGGTTTCCGGCCTCGACGTGGCGCTGCGCATCCTGGGCAGGGTCGAAGGCATTTCGATCTGCGAACTGACGAACCAGGACGTTGTGCGTCATCCTCTGGTACAGCGGATCGTCGAAGCCTATGAAGAATTTGAGAAGTCACAGTCCAAAACGCAAACGAGAAGGAATCGTACGAAAGAATGACAGTAGATATTTCTTATGAACGCGCCGATGAGAGCGCATTTCCCTTTGATGCCCGCGAGGTGATCGAGAAAACGATCGTGTCCGCGCTGGACTATGAAAACTGCGAGTATGACGTGTATATCGAGGTCGTATTGACCGATGATGAAGATATACATGAAGTGAATAAAGAGACCCGGGGAATGGATAAGGCGACCGACGTCCTTTCCTTTCCCAATTGCTTCTTCGATGCTCCGGCTGATTTTTCGAACATCGAAGAGCAGGGAGATTGCTTCCATCCGGATACCGGCGAGCTGATGCTCGGCGATATCATGATCTCGGTCGAGCATGTATTCGCCCAGGCGAAGGAATACGGCCACAGTGTGCGACGCGAACTCGCGTTTTTGGTGGCCCACAGCATGCTGCACCTTATGGGGTACGACCACATGGAAGAGGAAGAACGGCGCGTGATGGAAGAGCGCCAGGAAGCGATCTTAGAGAGGATCGGAATTACACGCGATTCAGCCGACTGAACCGCGTCGGGAATGGATGAGTAACATGGCTAAGCAGAAATCAGCAGAAAACAACATGTTGGTGCAGGGGACGATATTGGCCTTTGCCGGCATCTTCGTGCGTCTGATCGGTATCGTTTACCGCATACCTATGACGAACATCATCGGAGATGAGGGCAATGGTTATTATTCGTCTGCTTTTCAGATCTACAACATCGTATTGTTGCTTTCTTCGTACAGCATGCCGCAGGCGATCTCGCGACTGATCTCGCAGCGGATCGCAAAGCGTCAGTATAAGAACGCGCGCATGCTCTTTTTCTGTGCCGTTTTCATTTCGTTTTTATTCGGACTTATATTTTCCGTTTTGTTGTATCTGGAAGCGGGAAGGTTCGCCGACTGGTTTTCCATGCCGCTGGCGAAACGTTCTATCCAGATCCTGGCTCCTACGGTCTTCGTAGTCAGTTTTTTGAGCGCCCTTCGAGGTTTCTTCCAGGGCTTCGGCACAATGGTCATTACGGCGATCTCACAGATCGTCGAGCAGATCGTCAACGCTGTCGTTAGTATCATCGGCGTTGTACTTCTGGCGAAAGAAGGACATAAGACCGACCTGGTGCTTCAGAACACCAACGGTTCCTATGCCGCAGCCGGCGGCGCAGCCGGCGGTACCCTCGGCACACTGGCCGGTGCAGTTGCAGGTCTCATCGTCTTGCTTTTGTTCCTGCGCGCTTATTACCCTTCGTTCCGCAAACTCTGTGAGCGGGAGAGTAAGAACCGTACTTTAAACCGTTCGAACGCAAGTCGCTTGATATTGCTGACGTTGATGCCGATCACGGTCAGCGCCATCATCTTCAATCTGGTCAATTTCCTTGATAATATCCTGATGTCACAGTTGCTTCATGCACGTGCAGTGACCGACGAGATCATCGCCAGCAAATGGGGTGTTTTCTCAGGCAAATACCTTCTTCTGGTAAACATCCCGATCGCATTTGCTACGGCGCTTTCGTCCTCGGCGATCCCGGCCATCGCGCAGGCATCGTCCGTAAAGAACATGGAGGAAGCGACGCATCGCATAAATATCGTAAAGAAGTTCACCCTGATGATCTCGTTTCCTTGCATGATCGGCATGGCAGTTCTTGCGACACCGATCATCCGCATATTGTTCCCGAAGGACGCGAGTAATGCATCCAAACTGATCGTATATGGTTGCGCGGCGATCGTCGCATTTTCCGCGGCATCCATCACAAACGCGATCCTGCATGGTCTGGGACGCATGTCGATCCCAATCAAAAACTCGATCATTGCCCTGGTCATCCACACGGGACTTCTGGTAGTCCTGATCAAGGTGTTCGAACTGGATGAGTATGCTGTCGTGATCTCATACATGGTGTTTGGCCTGATCGTGAGCGCACTGAACCTCATAGACATTCGAAGGATCATGTATCACAACCGTCCGATCTCTGCGAATGTGATCAAACAGACCTATATCTTCCCATTGGTCGCTTCGCTGATCATGGGCGTTCTCGTTTATTTTTCCTATATTGGAATTCAAAAGGTTTTGCCGAGGATCGTTGCCTTACTTCTTTCGATCTTCATCGGCATGCTGGCCTACCTGATCATCGTACTGAAGATGCATGTGGTCAATGAGAATGAATATGCAGATCTTCCGATGGGTAAACGCATTGAGCGACTTGGAAGAAAACTGCACCTACTGTAAAAGGAGAGTATCATGAGAGTGATCGCGGGAACGGCAAGACATTTGCCGCTGAAGGCTCCGGAGGGCTTGGAAACCCGGCCGACGATCGACCGGACGAAGGAGACCTTGTTTAATATATTGCAGCCGTACCTGGCGGGTTCGGATTTTCTGGATCTGTTCGCAGGCAGCGGCGCCATCGGGATCGAGGCGCTCAGCCGCGGTGCCCGAAACTGTTATTTCATCGAGCAGAAGGCGGAAGCGCAGAAGTGCATCGTGGAGAACCTGAAGTTCACCAAACTGGTGGATAAAGCGCGGCTGGTCCGCGGCGATGTGTTCACCGAGCTGATCCGCTTAAAGAGCGAAGGACGTAAATTCGATTTTATCTTCATGGATCCGCCCTACGATCATGAGTACGAGAAGAAAGTACTCGAGATCCTGGCAGACGGAGTCCTGTTAAAGGATGACACCTGGATCATCGTCGAGGCTTCGCTCGCTACCGACTTTTCCTACGTGGAAGAACTCGGATATGAAACCGTAAAAGAGAAAAACTACAAGACGAACCGACATATCATTTTTCGGCCGGCCGTGAAAGAATAAAGGAGAGTATTATGAAGATTGGTATCTATCCCGGAAGTTTTGATCCGGTGACCTATGGACATATGGATGTTATATCCCGTTCGGCAAAGATCGTGGATAAACTCATCGTTGCGGTTTTGAATAACAGTTCAAAGAACCCTTGGTTTACCGCTGAGGAGCGCGTGGATATGCTGCGTGAGGTCACGAAGGACCTGAAGAACGTGGAGATCACCTCGTTCAACGGACTGACCGTAGACCTGGCGAAGCAGTATAAGGCCCAGACCATCATCCGTGGTTTGCGAGCTGTCACCGACTTTGAATATGAATTGCAGCTGGCGCAGACCAACCGGATCATCGCGCCTGAGATCGACACGATCTTCCTTACGACCAGCCTGCAGTATGCCTACCTTTCGTCCAGCACGGTTCGCGAGGTTGCATATTATAACGGCGATATCTCAAAATTTGTATCCCCCGAGATCGCCAAAAGGGTCGAAGCAAAAATGCGCGAAATGGGAAAGCGCAAGTAAGAAGGAGTTTCAAAGAAATGAAGAAGTCACATTTGTCAAAAACGACAGTCGCAGCATTGGCCGCACTCATGATCACGGCATGCTCAGGCACAAAAGACGAGCCCACGAAGGAAGCGGACACAACTGCTTCCGTAACCACCACAGCAGCACCTGCAACTGATGCAGTTACGACTACGGCAGCACCGACCGAAGCACCGACCACACTGGCTCCGACGACCGAGGCACCTACAACGCAGGCGCCTACGACGGCAGAACCCACAACGGAGGTTCCTGCCCAGAAATGGTGGGAGGATAAAGGATATCTCGGACAGTTTACGATCGATGACGACCATTCCGTTGTGTTGGAAGCCGTTAAGACAGAAGAAGATTTCGGATATTTTGTATATGATGTAGATACACAGGAGCGCATCGGTACATTGTCCGCACCCGGACGCGTTGACTGGTTCTTTGAAAAAGAGATCAAAAACATCGATTCCAACGATGACGGTTATCTGGACATCGTTATCCCGGTCAATGAAACCCTTACACTGTGTTATAAATACGTAGATGACATCGTGTTCCCGCAGACCTATGAAGGATGTTATATGCTTGTCGATCAAAATGGTGCCAACATCTGTTTGGATCTGGGGTATATACCATATGAAGATCGTAAGCATCCGAACATGACGGAAAGAGAAAAAGAATTCTACGATGACATGCTTCAGAAGGTCAAAAACTACGAAGAGTTTTCCTATCTGGTAAAAGATTACGAAGATGGTGATGCCATGGACGAAGTTCTTCGCGCCTGGGGCTATCTGCGAACGGATTATCCCGAGATCGATTGTTACTTCAAGATCGTCGAACAGGACGATGAGAACGGCAATGTGCTCGGAATGGCTTCTGAATATCGTTCCTATTGGGCAGATGAACCTTCAGACAGCATTGAACTGATCAGAGATAACATGGAGATGTTTGAGGACGAAGCTGACAGGATCGTTGCAGAACTTACGGAAGATATGACCGCCTACCAGAAATACATGTATCTTGCGAAAACGATCTCTATCAATGCCAATTATGAATATGACTTCGCGGAGAAGAAGTCTGCAAATGAGGCTCCGTATTCCGGAATTATGGGTGGTAAATTTGTTTGCGAGGGATATTCAAAAGCATTTAAATATCTTTGCAGAAAGGCCAACCTGTATTGTGATACAGTCACCGGAGTTGCCGGCGATTCCGAAGGACATATGTGGAATGTCGTAAAACAGCCGGACGGAACCTATTATGTAGATGTCACATGGTGTGACACCTTGGCGATCGATCCCGAAGCTCCTGAGTGGATGAGCTACTTCATGCTGACGAAAGAACAGATTTCTGTCGATCACAAGATGGTAGCGGAAGAGCAATAGAAAGAAATTAAAAAAACGACACGCTTGTTAGTGACAATTTGGCTTTGATGTGTTATGATAACAGATAGGGATAAGGAACCCTTGAAGTTTGGCGTTCAGAAAATGAAAACGGACCGTGAGTCCGATCGAAACTACAAGAAGCGAGGATGAGAAGATATGGCTAAAATGGAACAACAGATTGACGAGATTGAAGATTTTTTGGAAAGCTGCAAAGCCGCCGCATTCTCTTCAAACAAGATTATTGTAGATAAGATCCAGATCGAGGAGCTTCTCGAGGAGCTTCGCAGCCGCATTCCGAATGAGATCAAGCAGAGTCAGCGGCTCTTACAGAATAAGGATCAGATCATTAACGAGGCAAATGAGACCGGTAAGGACATCATTGAAGATGCGAAGAAGGAAGCGAAGAGACTTCTGGATGAGCACGATATCGCAAAGCAGGCGAAGGGTATAGCAGATAACATGATCGCTGACGCGCATATCGAGGCAGAGCGTATCGTTAAGGATGCTCACCGTGAGGCTTCCGAAGTTCGTGAAAGCGCGATCGCTTATATCGATTCGCTTCTGCAGAACATGGAGAACCTTCTGGCTCACACGTTGGATCAGTCACAGTCCCGTTATTCGAACCTGATGAATTCATTGTCCAACAGTTTGAACGTAGTAAAAGCAAATCGTGCAGAGCTGGCTGCTCCCGCGACCGTTAGTCGTGATGAGGCAGCTGCCCGTGCAGCAGCACCGGAAGAGAACTGATCCGGTCCGATAGAGTATTTAAAACGTCTGCAGATAGCCAACGCTGTTTTGCAGGCGTTTTCACAAGGAGAGAAACTATGCCGCAGTTGCCGGAAGTCTATAAACTGAATATGCAAAAGCTTCTGGGTGAGCATTATGCGGAATACGAAGCTTCCTTCGGTGATAAACGGGTGTTCGGCCTGCGCCGTAATCGTCTGAAGATCTCGCAGGAGGCATTTGAGGAACTCCTTCCGTTTCACGTGAAGAAGATCCCGTGGATCGACAACGGGTATTATTACGAGGAGGATGACCGCCCGGCGAAGAACCCGCTGTACTATGCGGGCCTGTATTATCTGCAGGAGCCGAGCGCGATGACACCGGCGAACCGCCTGCCCATCGAGCCCGGGGATAAGGTCCTCGATCTTTGTGCAGCGCCCGGAGGCAAGAGCACCGAACTGGGTGCGAAGCTGGGCCATGAGGGTCTGCTGGTCACGAACGACATCAGTAATTCACGTGCGCAGGCGCTTTTAAAGAATATCGAGCTCTTTGGCATCGATAATGCATGCATCTTAAGCGAAGCACCCTATAAGATGGTTCCGGTCTTTCCCGAGTATTTTGATAAAGTCTTGATCGACGCTCCGTGTTCCGGCGAGGGTATGTTCCGTAAGGATACCGCCGTGATGAAGGCATGGACGCCGAACAGTAATGCAGAGTATTCCAAACTTCAGCGCGAGATCCTCGAGCAGGCAGTCGCCATGTTGAAGCCCGGCGGCCTGCTGATGTATTCGACCTGTACATTTTCCCCGATGGAAAATGAAGCCTCCGTCGACTATATCCTATCGAAATTCCCGCAAATGCATACGGTGGCTATCGATAGTTATGAAGGTTTCCGTAGCGCCTATCCGGGTGTATACGATGCTTCAAAAGAAGCGGAGTTTCGGAACTGCGTTCGCATCTGGCCGCAGCATATGCAAGGCGAGGGACATTTCCTGACCATGTTCCGGAAAGATGGCAGTTCTGCTACAGGTTTTGCAAGCGCATCGCATGCATCCTATGACAGTTCCAGGGAACTGGCGAAGCATCCCGAGTTTACCGAATTCATGGAGCAGATCAACGGAAGATTTCGCTCGAAGCATTATTATCTGCGTCAGGATAAGGTTTACTGCGTTCCGGACGAACTTTGCGATATCAGCGGGCTACGCATCCTGCGTCCCGGCCTTTTTGTCGGTGAATGCAAAAAGAACCGCTTTGAACCGAGCCAGGCCTTTGCCATGGCATTAAAAGCGGATGAATTTGACAATTCCATTTCGTTCGGCCTGGATGACGATCGGGTGATCCGTTATCTGAAAGGTGAGACGATCGACCTTACCTCTGAGGAGAACTTGCAGGACGGCCTTTGCCTGATCTGCGTGGAAGGCCATCCTCTGGGCTTTGGCAAGGCGAAAGATATAAGCATCAAAAACAAATATCTGAGCGGCTGGCGCTGGCAGTAGGAGGCCGAAATGCAAACGACCAAAACCATACGCCTGGATAAGGCTCTATGTGATATGGGCTACGGCACGCGAAGCGAAGTGAAGAAGATGATCTCGCAAGGCCGCGTGAAGATCGACGGCAGTATCGTGAAGTCCGCGGATCTCAAGGTGGATATGAGCGCCTGTACGCTCCAGATCGACGGCGCCGAGATATTCTACAATATGTACGAGTACCGTATGTTGAATAAGCCTGCCGGTGTGATCTCGGCAACAGAGGATCCCAGGCAGAAGACCGTTCTGGATCTGGTTCGGAGTAGCGGCGTACGAAAAGATTTGGCGCCGGTTGGCCGCCTAGATATCGACACCGAAGGCCTACTGCTTCTGACCAATGACGGAGCATTGACCCATCAGTTGTTATCTCCGAAGAAGCATGTACCGAAGACCTATTTCACGAGACTGGACGCCGCGGTCACCGAAGAAGTGATCCGTGCTTTAGAAGCGGGCGTCGAGATCGATGATGCGGACGGAAGCTTTACCGCACTTCCTGCGAAGATCGAGCAGACCGCATCGGAGGATGAAGTATATATCACAATCTACGAAGGTAAATACCATCAGGCAAAACGCATGTTTGCGAAGTTCGGACTGACAGTGATCTACCTGAAACGAATCTCCATGGGCTCGCTATCACTCGATGAAACGCTGGCGCCGGGAGAGAGCCGTTTACTTACGAAAGAAGAATTAGAAAGGCTGAAAGCCGAGGTTTGACATGAATTTATTTGACATAAATACGATCCGCCGCCACGTAAAGGCCGTGATCTTTGATCTGGACGGAACGCTGGTCGACAGCATGTGGATGTGGAAGCAGATCGATATTGACTTTTTGGGAAGGTTCGGGTACGACTGCCCAGATGATATGCAGGACGAGATCGAGGGAATGAGTTTCACCGAAACCGCCGATTATTTCAAGAACCGTTTTGATATCCCTATGACAGCAGAGGAAATGAAGATCTGCTGGAACCAGATGGCATTTGAGAAATATTCTCACGACGTATTTCTGAAGCCCGGCGCGCAAAAGTTCCTGGAGGATATCAAGAGTGCGGGCATCGTGGCAGGCATTGCGACCAGTAACTCCGCGGAACTCGTCGGCGCGGTCTTCGATGCATTGTCCCTGAAGGATTACATCAGAGTCATCACGACCGGATGCGAGGTCGCAAAAGGAAAACCCGCACCAGATGTGTTTTTGGAAACTGCAAGAAGATTAAAGGTGGATCCGGCCGACTGCCTCGTGTTTGAGGACGTTCCTTCCGGTATCCAGGCAGCGAGAAACGCCGGCATGGCCGTGATCGCGGTGGACGATGAAAACTCAAAGCATCTACGCGACCAGAAACGGGAACTGGCGGATGCCTTTATCACAGATTACGAGGATCTTTATCATGTTTCGACTTTATAAAGGACTACCCGGTTATTTCAAGCGGAGAAAACTGTTCCAGCTCATGCTGCTCATCATTCTCATCGCTGGCATGATCACGTTTTACGTGACTGGTTATATCATGACAGGTTCGTCGAAAAACCTCTTTACGGTCATGGCGATCTTATTGGCGCTGCCGCTATCGAAGGTAACCGTCATCCTGATCGCGGTTTTTCCCTTCAAAGGGACGGATCCGGATGCATTTTCCGAATACCGGGAACGTTTACAGTTCGGTCAATTAATGGCGGAGCTGGCGATCACGAACCCGAACCTGCCGACTCTCTGGGCCGTTTATGCTTTCGTACATGGGCGTGAAGTGATCCTGTACACAAAGGACAGGAAAGAGCAGAAGACCGATACCGCAACCCTGAAGAAACAGGAGGATTTCATCTCCGGGATCTTAGCGGCGAGCGGTTATCAGGTCAATCTCAAGGCATTTGCCGCAGAAGATAAATTCAAGAATCGTTTTAACGATCTGACGAAGAAAGAACTGAACGACGACGAGGAACTGGACACTGCGGTCATCGCGCGGATGATCAGTAAACTTGCCATCTGACATATTTAGGAGCGTTTTATGCAGGAGTTTTTGATCTCACAAAACGAAGCGGGGCTGCGTTTCGATAAATATCTGGCGAAACTTCTGAATAAAGCGCCGCAGAGCTTGATCCAGAAGAGCCTTCGAAAGAAGAATATCCTGCTGAACGGCGCGAAGGCCAACGGAAATGTGAAAACGCAGGTCGGTGACCGCGTGCAGGTCTATATGCGCGACGAAACGATAGCAATGTTTCGCGATCTTTCTAAGAGTAATGCTTCCGAAAAGGATAAGGCAACCGGAAAACCGGCTGTTAAAATCGTTCCGGTCCCGATCCTTTATGAGGATGAGAACATCCTGGTGCTGAATAAACCTGCAGGTCTGCTTTCACAGAATGCCAAAGTCGGAGACATTTCGGTCGTAGACTTTGTAGTGGACCATTATTCCGGGAAACCGCATTTGGACCATGAACTGTTTACGCCCGGTATCTGTAACCGTCTCGATCGTAATACCGACGGACTGATGCTTGCGGGAGTTTCACTTCCGGGCCTGCAGGAGTTAAATCGTATCGTGAAGGATCGCAGCCTGCAGAAATACTACCTGTGTATCGTTGAAGGAAAGGTTATCAAGCCCGGCGTTTTGAATGGTTTCCTTCGCAAGGATGCGCAGAATAATAAAGTCTATATATCTCAGGACGCAGACGAAGGCGCCGCCATCGAGACGGAATATGAGCCGCTCGACTACAATGAGCGTTATTCCGCCTTGAAGGTGCATCTGATCACCGGTAAAACGCATCAGATCCGAGCACATCTGGCCTCCATCGGCCATCCGCTTGTCGGAGATTCCAAATACAATGCAAACAGTAAAAAGAAGGGACGGCCCCTGCTGCATTCGTGGCAGATGCATTTCCCGCAGATGACCGGGGCTCTTGGATACTTATCCGGAAGATGCTTCGAAGCCCCGATCCCTGACGATATCAAGTCCCTGTTACAGGAAGAAAACTTACACATTTAGGAGAGTACTATGGCAACCTGGCAAAGCCGCGGCCTGCGAGGCGATACATTTGAAGAGATGATCAATGTCACCCTGGACTATTACCGGTCGCAGAATCTGGCACTGATTCAGAAGATACCGACGCCGATCAAGCCCATCGATATCGATAAAGAGACTCGTCACATTACGCTCGCGTATTTCGACCAGAAGAGTACCGTCGACTATATCGGGGCGGTGCAGGGCGTGCCGGTCTGTTTTGATGCGAAAGAGTGCCAGGAGACGAGTTTTCCCTTAAAGAACATCCACGAACACCAGATGGAGTTTATGAAGGATTTCGAAGCACAGGGCGGCATATCGTTCTTCCTGATCCATTTTACTGCTACAGATCACATCTACTATGTTCCTTACACGACGATCGTTCCGTTCTGGGAGCGTGCTGCGCGAAAGGAGAGGATGAGTTTCACTATCGATGAACTGCTCCATGAAGTATATTATGAAGTGCCGCTGAAGAAGGCGGTCTACGTGCATTTCCTCGAAGCATTGGCCGATGACCTCGAACGCAGGGATACTTTGGAAGAGCATGCGAAAAAAAACAATAATAAGGGTTGACAAGCCATAAGCCCTCTGATATAATACTTGACATATTATCTTGTTACTATGGTAACATGGTAATATGGTAGCACGCTAAAGTGTCAAGAAAGAGGTAATCCTATGAAGAACGAATTATTACATACACCCGAAGGCGTTAGGGATCTGTACGGAGAGGAATGCGCAGCAAAAGAAGCTATGCGCCAGAAGATCTCCGGCATCTTCCATAGTTACGGTTTCCGTGACATCCAGACGCCGATGTTCGAGTTTTTCGATATATTTGCAAAAGAGCGCGGCAGCGTTAGTTCTCGCGACATGTTCAAATTCTTTGATAAGGAAGGCAACACCTTAGTTTTGCGTCCCGACATCACACCGTCGATCGCCCGCAGTGTTGCGAAGTATTATGCGCAGGAGACCATGCCGGTCCGCCTTTGCTACTACGGCAACACCTTCATTAACCACGACAGTTTGCTCGGTCATATGAAGGAGGTTACGCAGATCGGTGCGGAACTGATCGGCGACGAGACCTCCGATGCAGACGCTGAAATGCTGGCTTGCGTGATCGATTGCTTTAAGGCAGCCGGCCTGGAGAAATTCCAGGTGGAAATCGGTCATAATGGTTTCATGCGTTGCCTTTTGAAGGATCTGAACCTGGACGATGAGATCCGCTTGGAGCTTCTTGAACTCATCGAAGCGAAGAACTTCTACGGGGCCGATGAGGTCCTGGAGCAGGCAGGCGCTTCCAAAGAAAGCCGCGAGATCTTCCGTCGTCTTTCCGTCTGCTTCGGCAGCATCGAGAAGATCGCTGAATTGAAGCAGGTGACCGAAGATCCCGAACTGATCTCATACATTGAGTATCTCGAGAAACTGTACAGCATCCTTTCTTACTATAAACTGGAGTCTTATGTATATTTCGACCTGGCGAAGATGGGCCGCTTTGAATACTACACGGGCATCATTTTCCAGGGCTACACCTACGGCACGGGCGATGTCCTCTGCACGGGCGGCCGTTACGACAGCCTGCTGAAGCATTTCGGCAAAGATGCTCCGAGCGTTGGTTTTGCGATCAATCTGGACCTGCTGATGCTCGCATTGTCCCGTCAGAAGATCGCGGTGGAAGTCGAAGATGCCGGCTCGATCCTGCTGTATGAGCGCGCGCAGAAAGAGAAGGCGATCCAGACAGCGGTCGCTATGCGTAAGAGCGGCGAGAGAGTCACTCTGATGAAGCGTTTCAACGAGAAGACGATCGAGGATTACGTTGATCTGGCGAAGCGTCAAAAGAACACTGCGCTGACTTATATTTCCGAAGACGGAAGCAGCAAGACTCTGTACGAGTTAAAGTGAGGTAGACTATGGAATATTTAACATTTGCGCTTGCGAAAGGCCGTCTGGCGAAGAAAGCGATGGAACTGTTCGAAAACATCGGCATCCATTGCGAAGAGATGAAGGACGAGAAAACGCGCAAGCTGATCTTTGTAAATGAAGAGCTGAAGATGAAGTTCTTCCTGGCGAAGGCGACGGACGTTCCGACCTACGTAGAGTACGGTGCGGCCGATGTAGGCATCGTCGGAAAGGATACGATCCTGGAAGAGGGACGTCGCCTGTACGAAGTCCTCGATCTGAAATTCGGAAAATGCAGAATGTGTGTTTGCGGTCCCGAGAGTGCCCGCGTCCATTTGCAGAACCATGAACTGATCCGCGTTGCCACGAAGTATCCGGCGATCGCGAAGGACTATTTCTACAACAAGAAGCACCAGACCGTCGAGATCATCAAACTAAACGGATCCGTCGAGCTGGCGCCCATCGTCGGCCTGTCTGAGGTCATCGTCGATATCGTCGAGACCGGTTCCACCTTGCGCGAGAACGGATTGACCGTTTTGGAAGAGGTTTGTCCTCTGTCCGCGCGCATGGTCGTAAACTGCGTCAGCATGAAGATGGAGAACGAGCGGATCACGAAGATCATCCAGGACGTAAAGAAGCTTATCGAAGGCTGAGCCTTATAAAGGAGATACTATGAGAATCATCAAGTTAAACGAAGAGAATAAAAAGAATATCCTTTCGGATCTGCTGAAGCGCGATCCGAACCAGTATGACACCTATGCAGAGCGCGTTGCCGAGATCCTGAAGGAAGTAAAGGCAAACCGTGACGCAGCGGTGCTTGCATTTACGAAGAAATTTGACGGCGCAGACCTGACCGCTGATCAGCTGCTGGTAACACAGGAAGAGATCGACGAGGCTCTGGCGTCCGTGGATCCCGAGCTGATGGGCGTTATGCAGCGTTCCGCGGCCAATATCCGCGAATTCCACACGAAGCAGCTTCGTTACAGCTGGTTTGACACCAAAGAGGACGGAAGCCTGCTCGGCCAGCGCGTGACCCCGATCGGCCGCGTCGGCATCTATGTGCCCGGCGGCACGGCACCGCTTTCCTCGACCGTTCTGATGAACGTGGTTCCCGCGAAGGTAGCCGGCGTTCCCGAGATCGTTATGACGACCCCTCCGGGAAAAGACGGTAAGGTAAATCCCGTGATCCTCGCGGCAGCGACCATCGCAGGCGCAACGAAGATCTACAAGGTCGGCGGCGCACAGGCGATCGCAGCCATGGCTTACGGAACCGAGACCATCCCGAAGGTCGATAAGATCGTCGGCCCCGGTAACATCTATGTAGCCCTCGCGAAGAAGGCCGTATTCGGACACGTTTCCATCGACAGCATCGCCGGACCCAGTGAGATCACAGTTCTGGCGGATAAGACGGCAACTCCTCGTTTCGTTGCCGCGGACCTTCTGTCCCAGGCGGAGCACGACGTACTCGCCAGCGCGATCCTCGTAACGGACAGCATGGAATTGGCCGAAAAGGTCGACGTAGAAGTGAAGAAATTCACCGAAGAGCTGTCCCGTAAGGAGATCATCGAGAAGTCCCTGGATAACTACGGCTACATCCTCGTTTGTGAGGACATGAAGGCTGGCATCCAGACGGTCAACGATATCGCTCCCGAGCACTTAGAGATTCTGACCGCGGAACCGTTCCTGACCATGACGAAGATCAAAAACGCAGGCGCGATCTTCCTCGGCGAGTACTCCAGCGAGCCGCTCGGCGACTATTTTGCAGGACCGGACCACGTCCTTCCGACGAACGGTACCGCAAAGTTCTTCTCGCCGCTTTCCGTGGATGACTACATCAAGAAGTCCAGTATCATCTACTTCTCGAAGGAAGCTCTGGCTCCGATGAAGGACGACATCCAGGCATTTGCAAACGCAGAACGCCTGACCGCACACGCAAATTCCATCAAAGTACGCTTTGAGGACGAGAAATAAAAGATAACAAGTTAGGAGGCATGCTATGAGAAACGCAACCGTATCCCGATACACGAAGGAAACCAATATCGAGATCTCGATCGCTATCGACGGCAACGGAACAGCGGACGTGGATACCCACATCGGCTTTTTCGATCACATGTTAAACAGTTTTGCGAGACATGGCTTATTCGATCTTACGGTCAATGCTGACGGCGACACCTACGTGGACTGTCACCACACAGTAGAAGATACCGGCATCGTTCTGGGCCAGGCGATCTTAAACGCAGTGGGAGATAAGGCTTCCATGAAGCGCTTCGGTTCTGCGATCATCCCGATGGATGAGGCGCTGGTCATGTGCGCGATCGATTTTTCCGGTCGTCCGTATCTGAACTTTGACGTGGAGTTTACCACACCCCGGATCGGTGAGTATGATACCGAGATGACGCGTGAATTCTTCTATGCCCTGAGTTATTCCGCAGGCATGAACATTCACATCAAGCTTCTGAACGGCACGAATAATCACCACATCTGTGAGTGCGTATTCAAAGCATTTGCCAAAGCGCTGGATCAGGCGACCATGATCGACGATCGCATCGACGGCGTATTGTCTACGAAGGGAGCCCTGTAATGCAGTTATATCCCGCGATAGATATCAAGGACAAAAAATGTGTCCGTTTAAAACAGGGCCTGTTTGACCAGGTCCAGGTATATTCGGAGAATCCGGTCGAAGTCGCCCTCGCTTGGGAGGCGGCCGGTGCATCCTTTATCCATCTGGTTGACCTCGACGGCGCGCTTTTGGGCCGCGGGGTCAATCGTGATGTCATTTGTGAGATCGTTCGTTCGGTCCATGTGCCCGTACAGCTCGGCGGCGGCATCCGCAGCCTGGCTGACATGGAAGAGGTCCTGAACATGGGCGTATTCCGCGGCATCGTTGGAACGAAGGCCGTGACCGATCCGAAACTGCTGAAGAAGATGGTCGACAGTTTCGGCCCTTCCCATGTCGTTTGCGGTATCGACGCGAAGAACGGTCTGGTAGCGACCCAGGGCTGGGTGGACGTGAGCAATATTTCCGCCATTGAACTCGCACTGCAGATGAAGGTCTACGGCGTCCGCACCGTCGTTTACACCGATATCTCGAAAGACGGCATGCTGACCGGTCCTAACGTATCGGCGACGAAAACATTGTCCGATGCGTCCGGTCTCGATATCATCGCTTCCGGCGGTATGTCCTGTATGGATGACCTGCAGGCCATCAGCGACGCGAAGATCCACGGTGCCATCATCGGTAAAGCATTATATGAGAAACGCATTGACCTGAAAGAGGCCATTGATAAGTTCGAAAAGAATTGAGGATGAAGTTCTATGCAGAAAGCACAGGAAAAGACTGCTTTTTTATACATCAAAGGTGAGAAGGTCCGCGCGACCGCAACGGCCGAGTGGCAGGATGCGATGGAGACGGCGGCCCGCCTTCGTAATGACGGCGTCGGCTACATGATCCTGAAAAACATCTCCGAGGGTGACGCGGAAAATGATCTTGCGATCCACACTGCAAAGCATATGATCCAGGCGAGCGATATGCCGGCAGCCATCTGCGGCAATATCCTCCGTTTTGAAGATATCAAGAAGTACATCTATGCCGGCGCGATCTTCGTATTCTGTGACGAAGCGAGTGAGCAGGAGATGGAAGCATATAAAGAGGGTGTTGCCCGTTTCGGCGAGGAGCGCGTGAAAGTTGCGCCCGTTTCGAAGATCGACGTTGCCGTTGCGAACGGCGAGGATCTGAATACGATCGGTCTTCCCGCTTACGAGATCACGGTCAATGCTTCCTGGGACGAATGCAAACTCAACGAGCAGGGCATGCTTCCTGTTGTAACGCAGGACTACCGCACTAACGAAGTACTGATGGTCGCATACATGGACCGTGAAGCCTTCGAGAAGACCATCTCGACCGGCATCATGACTTACTATTCCCGCAGCCGTAAAGAACTGTGGGTGAAGGGTCTGACCAGCGGAAACTTCCAGTATGTAAAGAGCCTGTACCTGGACTGCGATAAGGATACTTTACTGGCTAAGGTTTATCCGGTCGGTCCCGCTTGCCACACCGGCGCAGTGAGCTGCTTCTTCAACAAAGTGCTTGAAAAGCCTTCGGTTGCCGTAGATCCGAACCACGTTTTGGCAGATGTCATGGCGATCATCCAGGATCGCAAAGCCAACCCGAAGGAAGGCTCCTATACCAATTACCTCTTTGATAAGGGCATCGACAAGATCCTGAAGAAAGTCGGAGAAGAAGCGACCGAGATCGTCATCGCAGCGAAAAACCCCGACCCGGAAGAGATCAAATACGAGATCGCCGACTTCCTGTATCACGCCCTCGTATTGATGGCAGATAAAGGAGTATCGCTCGAAGATATTATGATCGAGTTAGCGAATAGATAAGTTTTTCACGACGGGCATGTTGCTTTTTGCACATGCCCGCTAACCGCATGGAGGTTTCATGAAGACAAGTGTAAACGAAACCATCGCATTTTCCGAAAAGAGAAACCTGGCCGTTCCCGAAGAGATCCTTCTCTCGATCGAAAAGCCGGCCCGCTATATCGGAAACGAAGTCAATGCGGCATCGAAGGATCCCAAATCCGTCGATGTCCTGTTTTGTATGTGCTTTCCGGACGTGTATGAGATCGGTATGTCGCATTTGGGCATCCAGATCCTGTACGATATGTTCAATCGCAGGGAAGACGTATATTGCGACCGTGTGTACAGCCCGTGGCCGGACATGGATAAGGTGATGCGTGAAAACAACATCCGCCTGTTCGGCGTAGAGAGTCAGCTGCCCATCAAGGACTTTGATTTTCTCGGGATCACCTTGCAGTACGAAATGTGTTACACAAACATCCTGCAGATCCTCGATCTGTCCGGGATCCCGATCAATGCAAAAGATAGGACCGAAGATGACCCCATCGTGGTCGGAGGCGGTCCCTGTTCGTATAATCCGGAGCCTCTGGCCCCGTTCTTTGATTTCTTCTACATGGGCGAAGGAGAGACCCGTTATTACGAGATCATGGACCTGTATAAGGAGATGCGCGCCGCAAAGAAGAGCCGTGCAGAGATCCTTCATGCGATCGCGAAGGTTCCGGGAATGTATGTTCCCGCGCTTTATGAAGTAGAGTATTACGACGAAGAGCATCCGGCTCCGGATCCGCTCCTCGATGGTACCATTCGTTCCTTCGAACCGATCTACGACGATATTCCGAAGAAGATCCGCAAAGAGATCGTGAAGGATATGAGCGACACTTACTATCCGAATCATCCGATCGTGCCTTTTATCAAAGCGACCCAGGATAAAGTTACGCTCGAGATCCAGCGTGGTTGTATCCGCGGCTGCCGTTTCTGCCAGGCGGGAATGATCTACCGTCCGGTCCGTGAGCGCAGTCTGGACTTCCTGAAGAAAAACGCGCTTGAGCTTCTGACATCGACCGGACACGAAGAGATCACATTAAGTTCCCTTTCTTCCAGTGATTATTCACACTTGGAAGAGCTGGTAAACTACTTAATCGACACATATAAGGATCAGGGGGTCAATATCTCCCTGCCTTCCCTGCGTATCGATGCATTTTCCCTCGACGTTATGAGTAAGGTGCAGGATATCCGCAAGAGTTCGGTCACCTTTGCACCGGAAGCGGGCACACAGCGCCTGCGTAACGTCATCAATAAAGGTCTGACGGAAGAGGATATCATCAACGGTTCCGGACAGGCGTTCGACGCCGGCTGGACCCGCGTTAAACTGTATTTCATGCTCGGCCTGCCGACCGAAACGGTCGAAGATATGGAAGGCATCCCGATCCTTTGTAATAAGATCGCAGCTCGTTATTACGAGATCCCGAAAGAGAAGAGAAACGGTCGCGTCCAGATCGTTGCCAGCTCGTCCTTCTTCGTACCGAAGCCTTTCACCCCGTTCCAGTGGGTACCCATGTGCACGAAAGAAGAATTTCTGAACCGCGCACGCATTGTCCGCCATAAATTCGGGGAAATGCTCAACTCGAAGAGCATGAAGTACAACTGGCATGAGGCGGATCTGACCGTCCTCGAAGGAGTGCTGGCCCGTGGCGACCGCAGGATCGCCCCCGTCATCGTAAAAGCGTACGAGAAGGGTTGCATCTTCGATGCCTGGTCGGAATACTACAAGAATGATGTCTGGATGGAAGCCTTCGACGAATGCGGCGTTTCCATCGACTTCTACAATACACGTGAACGCTCGACGGATGAACTGCTTCCGTGGGATTTCATCGATACCGGCGTTTCCAAGCGCTTCCTGATCCGCGAGTGGGAGAAGGCACAGCGCGCTGAGGTAACGTTTAACTGTCGCAAGCAATGTTCCGGCTGCGGAGTCGGAAGTTTCGAAGGAGGGATCTGCGTTGAACGTAAGAATTAAATTTGCCAAATACGGATCCCTGGTTTATATCGGACATCTGGATGTCATGCGTTTCTTCCAGAAGGCCATGCGCCGCGCCGGCATCCCGATCTCTTATACGGGCGGTTATTCGCCGCACCAGATCATGAGTTTCGCGCAGCCGCTCGGCCTGGGCATGAGCAGTGAGGGCGAATATGTCGATATTCAGGTCTACGATACGTACTCATCCGAAGAAAGCGTACGTCGCTTGAACGAAGTCATGACCGACGGTCTGAAGGTGCTGAGTTACCGCGTCCTGCCCGAAAAGGCGAAGGGCGGCATGTCCGTGATCAAGGCTGCGGATTACATGCTTTGGATCGAAGGCCGTAAGAAGTTCCCGGAAAATGCTTCGCAGCTCTGGAATGAATTCTTGCAGAAGCCCGAGATCCTCGCAACTAAAGAATCCAAAAAAGGGGAGACGACCCTCGATATCAAACCGCACATTTTGGACAGCCGGATGGAAGAGGACCGGCTGTATCTTCGCGTGTCGACCGGTTCCGAGATCAACATCAAACCGGACCTGGTGTTCCGTACCTTCTGTGCGGCATTTCCCGAAACGTTCCCGGATCCGGGCAATAAACTCCGTATCCACCGGATCGAGCTTTATGCAGACGACGAGAACGGCGGCTTCATATCCCTCGAAGATATGGGCGATGAGCTCGCGGAAGGGAGCCTGTCATGAAGCGCATCGTGATCCGCAAAGACGACAAGATCCTTTCCGTGCTGAGCGACGGGCAGAGCGTGCGCGAACTGAATGTGTACGATTCGGATGAGAGCGAGCGCTTTTATACGATCGGCGCCATGTATATCGGCAAGGTCACGAACATCGTGACGAACCTGAATGCAGCCTTTGTCAATATCGGAAATGCGCCCGACGGTTCCGGCCCGACGAATTGCTTCCTGCCTCTGGATGACCTGGAGCCGAACGTGAACGCACCGGACTTCAAACCGTATTTTATCAAGCGAAATAATCCGAATAAGGTCTGCCCGGGCGATGAGATCCTGGTCCAGATCCATAGAGAACCGATCAAAACGAAGCCGGCTTCCCTGACGACGCACCTGTCCTTCCCGGGACGCTATGCCGTCATCGTGCCGGATTCCGACGCTTTGTCGATAAGCAAGAAGATCACGGACAATGAGTGGAAAACCCGGATACGGACCGCTCTGGAGCCTTACAAGAGCACATCCTACGGCATTATACTTCGGACGAACGCCTATGAGGCCGATGAGAGTGAAGTGGCTGACGAGATCCGTCACCTGACCGAGGTCTGCAAGTCGGTTTTGGATGCCGCGCCGTTCCGTACGCCGTTTTCCTGTGTATACATGCCGAGCCCGCTGTGGCTGAGCGATCTGCGCGACATGCGGTCCCTCGATGAATATGACGAGATCGTCACGGATGATGAAACCTTATATGCGCAGATGAAAGAGTATCTGATCGGTGAGTATCATTTCCCGGAAGAGAAACTTACACTTTTGCAGGATGCATCCGCGGCGGCCCTGTACAACATTGACCGCGTGCTCGAAGACGCCCTGCGGAAACGTGTTTGGCTGAACTCCGGCGCTTATCTTGTTGTCGAGCCCACCGAAGCATTGACCGTGATCGACGTCAACACCGGCAAGGCGATCAACAAAAAGGATATGCGTACGCACATCTATTCGATCAACCGCGAGGCGGCGGCCGAAGCTGCGCGCCAGATCCGACTGAGGGACCTCTCCGGCATTATCTTGATCGACTTTATCAATATGCCGGATAAAAACGATAAAGCGGAACTGATGAAGTATCTGGGCAGCATCTTGGAGCAGGATCCTGTGAAGACGACCCTCGTCGGCATCAGTAAACTCGACCTGGTCGAGATCACGCGTCAGAAGGTCCGCAAGCCTCTGCACGAGGTTTTCCGCCAAACGAATGGGCAAATGTAAAAAAACAGTGGACAAATCCATGAAAGAGAGTATAATATATAAGGCATTTGCTATTTCAAGAAAGAAGGTTATCTGATATGAACAACAAATGGATACGGGCAGCGATCCCGGCGTTATTACTCCATTGCAGTATCGGTACGGTATACTGTTGGTCTCTGTTCTCAAATGAGATCTCGACGTATATCGGCCAGTCCAAATCCAATGTCGGCTGGGCATTCTCATTCGCCATCTTTTTCCTCGGCATGAGCGCAGCCTTCCTCGGAAATATCGTTGAGAAGGACATCCATAAGTCTTCCCTGATCGCGACGATCTGCTTTACCGCAGGTATGCTCGGCACAGGCTTCTTCATCAAACTCGGCGGCATGGAGAAGTATCACGGAACGATCCTTCCGTTGCTTGGTATCTATTTCAGCTATGGTTTCGTAATGGGCGTAGGTCTCGGAACCGGTTATCTGAGCCCCGTAAAGACTCTGATGCTTTGGTTCTCCGAGCATAAGGGACTTGCAACCGGTCTTTCCGTTGCAGGTTTCGGCGCAGCGAAGGCGATCGCCAGCCCGTTCATGACCATGATCCTGAAGACCGGTAAGAAGAGCCCGTATCTGCTTGCAGACGGCACACCGGTACAGGACGGCGTTTGGATGATGTTCATCATCCTCGGCTGTGTATATTTCGTAATGATGTTCGTAGGACATCTGCTCCTGGCGAAGCCCGAAGGTTGGCACGAGCCCGCTAAGAAGGCTAAAGGAGAGGGGACCTTCGCGACCATCAAGAAAAAGCCCCTTACCAACTACATCGGTATCTGGCTTATGTTCTACATCAACATCACTTGTGGTCTCGCCCTGATCTCTCAGGAGAAGCAGATCGTCGAGTGTATCGGTCTGGTAGGTGCTGCAGGCATCATCTCTACGGTATCCGCGATCTTCAACGCCGGCGGCCGTCTCGGTTTCTCGACCTGGGCTGACTATATGAAGGATCGTAACACCATCTACAAGATGATCTTCACCATCTCCATCGCCTGCACGGCACTCGTTATCGTTACCAACGGTATCGGTAAGGGAGAGGGCAATGTTCTTCTGATCATCCTGGTTCTGACACTTCTGTTCATGGTCAATGCAGGATACGGCGGCGGTTTCTCGAACGTACCGACCTTGCTTTCCGACCACTACGGAATGGGCAGTATTTCCGCGATCCACGGTATCACACTTTCCGCGTGGGCATTTGCAGGTCTGACCGGTAACCAAATGGCGAACTTCATCACTTCCCATTTCGGTACACCCGATGAAAAGCTCAATCCGGAAGGTTATCAGATGGTTCTCTACGTTACATGCGCACTGTATGTCGTAGCCCTTCTGCTTTCCCTGTTCCTGGTTCAGAAGACGAATAAAAAAGAGAAAAAAGAAGCAAAATAAATCGTTGACAAGCCTCATTGAATGTGCTATACTTTTTGGGTATGCCGCTCGATGGGGCTTTTCAAGTGTTGAGATCATCTCGGTTCGAGGTGCCTCAGCCGCCGAAGTCGGCGAGTAATGATAAATAGGAGGTGCCTATATGTACGCAATTATTGCAACAGGTGGAAAGCAGTACAAAGTATCCGAAGGAGATGTCATTCGCGTTGAGAAGCTCGGCGTTGAGGAAGGTTCTGAGTACACTTTTGATCAGGTTCTTGCAGTAAATGCCGGAGAGCTCAAGGTTGGTGAGCCGACCGTTGCAGGTGCAACAGTCAGCGCTACCGTATTGGGTAACGGAAAAGCCGAAAAGGTTATCGTTTACAAGTACAAGAGAAAGTCCGGATATCACAAGAAGAACGGACACAGACAGCAGTACACCGAAGTGAAGATCGAAAAGATCAACGCTTAATTCAAGACTATGATAAAGGCATGTATTTTATTTGATGAAAACGATGAGCCGTTTGGCTTTCGTGTCACCGGTCATGCCGGCTTTGATCGAAGAGGAAAAGACACCGTCTGCGCGGGAACGTCCATACTTTGTTATACGTTTTTGAGCAGCCTGAATGAACTTACGGATGAACCGTTTGTTTCCGAGATCGATGAGGATCGTGGTGTCATTCATTTTCGCTTCAAAGAGCAGCCTTTAGAGAAAGGCAGATTACTTTTTCAAGCCATGCTTAACGGCTTATGTATGTTGGAACAGGAGTATGAAGATTACATCCGCATCCAGGCATACAAAAAGATCAATGGAACTTTTACGAAGATTAACGATCAGGAGGTATAGACCATGTTTAAATTGAACCTTCAGTTATTCGCTCATAAAAAGGGCGTAGGTTCTACGAAGAACGGTAGAGATTCCGAGTCCAAGAGATTGGGCGCGAAGAGAGCTGACGGTCAGTTTGTTAAGGCTGGTAACATCCTTTACAGACAGCGCGGCACTAAGATTCATCCCGGAAACAACGTTGGACGCGGCGGCGACGATACACTGTTCGCAACTGTTGACGGCGTAGTTCGTTTCGAAAGATTAGGCAGAGACAGAAAGCAGGTTTCTGTTTATCCGGTAGCTGAGTAATTTAAGCGTATCCGACAGTAACCTGCGGGTACATACGAACGAGAGCGGTGCTTTCGTTTGATAGGCCGAAAGCTCTAGATCTTAGGTAACTATGATTTAGAGCTTTCTTTTATAAAAAAGGAGATGCATTCCATGTTTGCTGATCGCGCTAAGATCTATGTCCGTTCCGGTAAAGGCGGCGACGGCCACGTAAGCTTCCGCAGAGAGAAATATGTGGCAAACGGCGGTCCTGACGGCGGTGACGGCGGCAAGGGCGGAGATATCATTTTCCAGGTGGATAAAGGTATGAACGGTCTGACGGACTTCCGTCACATCCGCAAATATATCGCAGAAAACGGTGAAGAGGGCGGTAAGCGTCGTTGCCACGGCAGGGACGGAGCTGACCTTATTATTCGTGTGCCCGAAGGCACGGTCCTGCGTGAGGAGAATTCCGGCAAGATCGTTGCGGACCTCTCCGGCGAGAACACTCGTGTTACCGTGCTTCACGGCGGCAGGGGCGGTCTGGGCAATATGCACTATGCGACCGCGACCATGCAGGTTCCGAAATACGCGAAACCGGGCCAGGAAGCTCAGGAACTGTATCTTCTCATGGAACTGAAAGTCATCGCGGATGTCGGTCTGGTCGGCTATCCGAACGTCGGTAAATCCACCTTCCTGACACGTGTTTCGAACGCGCGTCCGGAGATCGCGAACTACCCGTTCACGACCATTAACCCGCATCTCGGTGTCGTAGATTTTGACGGGATCGACGGTTTCGTCATCGCTGACATTCCGGGACTTATTGAGGGCGCCAGCGAGGGCGTCGGCCTGGGACATTCCTTCCTGCGTCATATCGAGCGCACGAAGGTCATCCTTCACATCGTCGATGCGGCAAGTGTGGAAGGCCGGGATCCGGTAGAGGATATCAAAACGATCTGTCATGAGCTCGAAGCCTATGATCCCGAGATCGCAAAGCGTCCCTGGGTCATTGCAGCCAATAAGACCGATGCGTTGACGGAGGAAGAGACTGAGGCTGTTGTTGATCGCCTGAAGAAAGCATTTTCCGATCAGGCCGTCGGCGTATTTCCCATCTCTGCAGTCAGCGGTAAGGGTATCAAGGAGGTTTTGCTCTGCCTGAAAGAGGTTTTGGCAACACTTCCGCAGGAGGTCACCGTATTCGAGCCCGAGTTTGAATATACCTACGATGCGAACGCAGATCTGCCGTATACCGTCGAAGTGAATTCCGAGGGAGAATACGTTGTCGAAGGCCCCCGTATCGAGAAGATGCTCGGTTATACCAATCTGGATTCCGAGAAAGGCTTCGGTTTCTTTCAGGAATTTCTTAAGAAAAGTGGTATCCTGGACGACCTGGAGAAGGCCGGCATCCAGGAGGGCGATACCGTCCGCATGTATGGCCTCGCATTTGACTATTACAAGTAAGCAGGTGATATTATGACCAGTAAACAACGCGCCATATTAAAAGGCGCAGCCATGAAGATACAGCCGATCTTCCAGATCGGCAAGGGATCGCTCACGCCGGAGATCACGACCGCCATTGCGGAGGCGCTCGAGGCACGCGAACTCATTAAGATCAATGTTTTGAAGAACTGTCTCGACGACACGAATGTGATCGCGCAGATGCTTGCTGAACGTACACATTCCACGCTGGTTCAGGTGATCGGAAAGAAGATCGTCCTGTATAAGCCGGCGGCAGATCCGAAAGGCAGAAAGTACGAATAAACACAGAGGCACATTGCATGAAAAAAATCGGGATCCTGGGAGGAACGTTTAATCCGATCCATAAAGGTCATCTGGCCATCGGTAAAGCCGCTTTGCGGCGCCTTAAGCTGGATGAAGTTCTTTTTATGCCCGCATGCATCCCTCCGCACAAACAAAATGTCCATATGACCGACGGCGATCTGCGCGCACAGATGGTGGAGGCCGCCATCGCCGATGAGCCTTCGTTTTCCTGCTCCCGTCTGGAACTGGATAAGGAAGGCGTTTCCTATACTGCGGATACTTTGCGCATCCTGACGAAAGAGTATGGAAAGGACGTGCGCCTGTATCTTTTGGTCGGATCCGACTCCCTGTGTTATATGGACCACTGGTATGAGCCTGAGGTGATCTTTTCCCTGGCGCATATCGGCGTTTATTATCGTACGGTCAATGATTACGCCTTTGTCCGGGATTATGCGTCCATGCTTCGAAAGAAGTTCAACGCGAAGATCACGATCTTCCGGAAGGATGATACGGTCGATATTTCTTCGACCGAGCTGCGCGAAGCATTGACCGATCCAAGCAGTAAAAAAGCTTCGGAATACCTGCCCGAACCGGTGCTTAAGATCATCCGGAAGCGGGGGTTGTATAAAGATACCGAAGCACAGGATTGATAGAAGAGGTTACAAAGATGGAACTTTCAGAGATCCGTAAAGAACTGAAAAAAGCGTTAAAGAAGGAACGTTACGAGCATTCCGAGGGCGTTGCTTATACATCCGCGGCGCTGGCGATGCGCTATGATCCTTCCCTCGTCGATAAGGCTTTGGTCGCCGGACTTTTGCACGACTGTGCCAAATACCTGTCCGTCCAAACCATGCTGGATCTGTGCGAAGAGGGCGGCTATGATCCCGGAGAAAAGCGACTGCAGAACACCGGCCTCCTGCATGCGAAAGCGGGAGCGGTCGTCGTCCGAAAGAAGTATAAGATCAACGATCCCGATATCGTGTCCGCGATCCTGTGGCATACGACCGGAAAGATCGATATGACGCTTCTGGAGAAGATCCTGTATGTGGCCGATTTTATCGAGCCAAACCGCACGAAGATCGATGCGAAGATCCAGGAACACTTACGGAGAGTCGCTTTTTCAGACATTGACCGCGCGGTATATGAGATCGCAAAGCATTGCTGTGAATATTTGAGTAAAAAATCCGCGGAGATCTCTCCGCTGACGGCAGAGGTCTGCAAATACTATGAAGAGGTATGCAGATCCAAGGAGGAAAAATGAATTTTGAAGAAATGATCAAGATCGTATATGACGCATTGGATGACAAAAAGGCGCATGCGATCAAAGTACTCGACATAGAGAAGATCAGCACGATCGCAGACTACTTCGTGATCGCGTCCGCATCTTCGCAGAACCAGATGGTCGCTATGGCGGACAATGTGGACGAGAAGCTGACGAAAGCAGGCTGCTCCGTGAAGAGCATCGAGGGAGCGGGCAGTGATACCTGGATCCTAATGGACTACGGCTTCTGCCTCGTGCACATTTTTTCCGATGAAGCGCGTTCGTTCTACAACCTGGAGCGCATGTGGAAAGACGCGACCGATGTGACCGATACTTTTCGCCCCATCCTGAAGAATTGATGCTTCAACTGTCATTTTAGGCTTTATTTTTTCGACGATTTATAGTAGAATGATATAAACATGAGTTTCGGAAAAGGAGGTAAGCCTATGAAAAATGTGCTTTTTGTAGCTTCTGAGTGTGTGCCCTTCATCAAGACCGGAGGCTTAGCGGATGTGATCGGCTCGTTGCCGAAGTATATCGACAAAAAGAAATACGATGTCCGCGTGATCATGCCGAAGTACTTGTGCCTTCCCGAGAAGTTTTCTTCTCAGATGAAATACGTGACCCATTATTATACCGATTTCTGCTGGCGCAACCAGTACGTCGGTATTCTTGAGATGGAATACGACGGTATCCATTTCTACTTCATCGACAGCGAGTTTTATTTCGGCGGCCCCTGGCCGTATCACAATATGTACGAAGATATCGAGAAGTTTGCCTTCTTTTCGCGTCAGGTGCTTTCCTGCCTGCCGCTGATCGGCTTCCGACCCGATATCATCCATTGTCATGACTGGCAGGCCGGCCTGGTTCCCGTGTATCTGAACGATTCGTTCCAGGGCGACATGTTCTTCATGGGCATCAAGACCATCATGACGATCCATAACCTGAAATTCCAGGGCACCTGGGACGTTTCGACGATCAAAAACATGACCGGTCTGTCCGATTATTACTTCACTCCCGATAAACTCGAATGCTATGGCAACGGCAACCTCTTAAAGGGCGGCCTGGTATATTCCGACGTCATCACGACGGTCAGCGAGACCTATGCAAAAGAGATCCAGCAGCCGTTCTTCGGCGAAGGTCTGGACGGCCTGATGCGTGCAAAAGCAGGGCAGTTGCAGGGCATTTTGAACGGTATCGACTATAAGGTCTATGACCCGGAAACCGACAGTTCATTGACCCGAAAATACAACATAAACACTGCGATCGAAGGAAAGCGGGCGAATAAGATCGCTCTCCAGAAGGAACTGCATCTGAAGGAAGACGGCGATGTCTTCATGATCGGTATTATTTCCCGATTGACTTCCCAGAAGGGCCTGGATCTGATCCGTCACGTCATCGACGAGATCCTGACGGATGACGTTCAGCTCGTCGTTCTCGGAACGGGAGAGAAGCAGTACGAAGACCTCTTCAACTGGCATGCTTCCCAGAAGCCCGACCGCGTATCTTCGAACATCTTTTATTCCGAAGATCTTTCGCACCGCATCTATGCGGCCTGCGACCTGTTTTTGATGCCGTCGCTCTTCGAGCCTTGCGGTCTGTCGCAGCTCATGAGCCTGCGTTACGGCACATTGCCCCTGGTCCGTGAGACCGGCGGCCTGAAGGACACCGTAACCGATTTCCAGAACGGTGCCAACAACGGCAACGGTTTTTCGTTTGCCAACTACAATGCGCATGAAATGTTGTTCCGTCTGCAGTTCGCCAAAAACCTGTATTACCGCCACCGCGAGCAGTACAATGAAATGGTGATCCGCGCGATGGAATGTGATTTCTCGTGGAATGCATCCGCGAAAAAATATGAGGCGCTCTATGAAAGCCTCGTACCCGAAGAGAAGCCGAAGACGAAGAAGAAGGCTTCCGAAAAGAAGTAAGGAGATAGTTCAATGAAAACAGTTTTGGAAGAGATCAGCGTATATCTTGGAGATGCATTTGCCGCAGCAGGTTACGATGCGGCGCTCGGAAAGGTAAGCGTTTCAAACCGACCGGATCTCTGCGAATTTCAGTGTAACGGCGCCATGGCAGGAGCGAAGCAGTATAAGAAGGCTCCGGCCGTGATTGCAAATGAGGTCGTGGCCGCTCTTCCTGCGGACAATGTTTTCTCGAAAGTTGAAGTCGTTATGCCCGGTTTCATCAACCTGAACGTAACGGCAGAATATCTCTGCGACTATGCGAAGCGCATGGCGGCGGAGAAGAAGTACGGCTGTGAGCCTGCCGACCCGAAGAAAACGGTCGTGCTGGATTACGGCGGCGCCAATGTTGCAAAATGCCTGCATATCGGCCACATGCGTCCCGCTGTTATCGGTGAGGCGCTGAAACGTCTGAATATCTTTTTTGACAATAAGGTCATCGGTGATGCACATCTAGGCGACTGGGGCATGCCGATGGGACTTGTGATCGAGCAGATCCACGATGAATTCCCGGATCTTTGCTATTTCGATCCGGACTATAATGGACCGTATCCCGAAGAAGTTCCTTTTTGTGTAAAGGATCTGGAGGTTTATTATCCGACCGCCAGCGCACGTTCCAAGGAGGATGAGGCCTTCCGCGAGCGCGCACATGCGGCGACCTTCCGCCTTCAGAACGGAGATCCGGCATACTGTGCCCTTTGGAAGAAGCTGATCGATATGTCGATCGCCGATCTGAAGGTTGGCTATGCAAATTTGAATGTAAGTTTTGATCTTTGGTACGGCGAGAGTAATTCCCAGCCGTATATCGAGCCCATGATCGCAGATATGAAAGCGAAAGGCCTTCCCTACGAGAGCGAGGGCGCTTTGGTCATGGATGTAAAAGAGGAGAGCGATACAAAAGAGATCCCTCCGATCCTTCTTACAAAGTCCGACGGAGCCTTCCTCTATGCTACTACGGATCTGGCTACCCTGGCACAGCGTGAACATGACTATCATCCGGATCATATCATCTATGTAGTCGATAAACGTCAGGATATGCATTTTACGCAGGTATTCCGTTGCGCGCGCAAGTCCGGCATTATCCCCGAGACTACAAAACTGACGTTTATCGGAAACGGTACCATGAACGGCGCCGACGGCAAGCCGTTTAAGACACGTACCGGTGGTGTTATGCGTTTGGAACAGCTGGTCTCCGAGATCCGCGAAGAGGTCATCTCGAAGATGAAGGAAAACCATCCGGACGAACCTGTCGATGAGAGCGTAGCTGAAAAGATCGGCATCGCAGCGCTGAAATACGGTGACCTGTCCAACCAGGCATCGAAGGATTACGTCTTTGATATCCAGCGGTTTTCATCCTTTGACGGAAACACAGGTCCGTATATCCTGTACACCATCGTTCGTATCAAATCGATCCTTCAGAAGTATTTTGATTCGGCTGATGCGAGTGATAAGACGAAGGTTACCGCTGCTGATCGTGCATGCGACCTTCTGCCTCCGACCGATGCTTCCGAGCGCCAGCTCTATCTGATGCTCACACGCTACAATGAATTCATGCAGAGCGCGTATGAGGATCTTGCTCCGCACCGCGTCTGCTCGTTCATCTTTGAAGTGGCAAACCGCTTCAACAAGTTTTATCACGAAACCCACATCCTTAACAATGAGGACGCTGCCGTTAAACGCAGCTATATAGCATTTATCCTTCTCGCGAAGGAGATCCTGGAACAAGCCATCTGGACATTGGGATTTGATGCACCCGAGCGCATGTAAGCGTTCTGGTCTCGGATCCTTTCGAGGACTGTCATGGAAAAGTTTCAACTCATATTAACTACCCTGGTCTTTCTGTTCGGGATGGGGAGCGTCGCCGGCTGGTTCATCGAGCTGTTTTACCGCCGGTTTCGCTCGAAGCAGAACCCCGAACGTAAATGGATCAACCCGGGATTTCTCGTAGGACCGTGTCTGCCTTTGTACGGATTCGGTCTTATTGTGCTGTACGGGATATCTTCACTTCCTGTGTTACAAGGAGAGCATACACCGGGGAAAGTCATCATGACCATCATTTTGATGGGCATCTTGCTTACTGCATTGGAGTTTTTAGCAGGTCTGGTATTTATCAAAGGCCTCCGCGTAAAACTCTGGGATTATTCCGATTGTTTCGGAAATATCTACGGCATCATATGCCTTCGTTTTTCGATCTACTGGACCATTCTCGGCGCATTCTACTTTTTCTTCATTCAGGAGCATGTGCTGAATATGGTCACCTGGCTATGGAACAACATCGTCTTCAGTTTCTTCGTCGGCGTGTTCTTCGGCATATTCCTGGTCGACGTCGGCTACTCGATGAACATCGTCGTCCGCATCCGCCGGTTTGCGACGGAGCATAAGATCATTGTCGGCTATGAACTGCTCCAGGCGCAGGTCAAATCCATCGTGCGTACCGGCAAGAAGCCGTTCGACTTTCTGTTCTCCCTGGCCAATGACCTGCCTTTCATCGAAAACCTGAAGAATTACGAGGAAAAATACCGCAACACACTGGAACATATAAAAGAAAAGACCAAACGAAAGAAGAAGTAAAGGAGTCTGTATGTCGGCCCTCAACCGTTCCGCGATCATGCTCAGCGCAGTCAACAACCTGGAATATTATAACGGACTGTCGCTGTCCCGGACGGGAGAGTACCGTGTCTTCAACGTCAGTTCGTTTTGGAAAGATGAGATCACCGTGACCGGTGGGACCGACGTTTCTGCTGATCGGAGCGATCCCGCCTTTATTAAAGTTACGTATCATCCGAATACCGAGCGGTTCACGCAGAATGTATGCAGCCGCTGTCATTTCTCGGGCAATCTGTGCCGCCACGGCGTAGCCATCGCCTTGCTTTGGTCGAAGTCGTCCGCAGCGGATGAGATGCAGCAGGCGAAGAAGGCCGACCCGGAAGATCCGGTGATCGCGTCTTTGATCGAAACATATTCCAACCGCGAGGCGGACGAAACCGAGGTCACCGAACCCGTAAGCCTGCTCCCGCAGATCGTACTTAATGACGATGAAAGATATCCCTATGCAGTCGAGTTCAAGATCGGGACGAACCGCCCCTATGTTTTGAAGAACCTGACAGAGTTTGCCGAGCATGTGTGGAAACAGGATTATATTTCCTACGGAAAGCAGCTGGCATTCCGGCACGGCCGCGAAGCATTTGCCGAAAGCTCACAGGCGCTTTTGGACTTCATCCTGCGTACGGAGGATGCGCGCCGGTTGTCGACGAGAGAGAATGACCTGCTCCGCAGCATGCACCGCATTCCACTGACCGAAAACAACACGGCGGACTTCCTGCGGGCACTTGATCCGAAACAGATCGTAGTCTACGACAGTGAACTGCCGCACCTTATGCCCGTAATCGCCTCAAATCCGGACATTTCGTGTGAAATTGATAAAATACACGACGAACATATAAAAGTGGCCTTAAAGGGCCAAATACGCTTAATTTCGGCAGGGTACGAGCTTGCGCTCATCGTCGACAACGCCATTTACCTCTGTGATCCGGAGTTTTCCGCGAAAACGGGGCCGTTTTTCGCCGCTTTTCTGAAAGAGAAGAACGGAAGGAAGGCGGGAGACATTGCCCGCGTGGTCCACAAAGAGCGTTTCGGCGAATTCTATGCAAAGGTCCTGCATCCGATCTCGACCTGCCTCAAAACGGAAGCCTCCGACAATATCGATCTGACTGCCTATGTGCCTGCCGTCCCCGTGATCTCTTTCTATCTGGATATCCCGGAAGAGAAGGAACAGGGACTTCTTGTGTTGCGCACGAAGATCTGTTACGACGATATCCAGGTGCGTCTGGGTGAAAACTCGGAAAGCATCGATGGAATGCCGGTCTATCGGCGGAACATGATGCTTGAGCGGAAGATCCGCATGCGCATCCGCCGGTATTTCCAGAGCGACCCCACAGATAAGGATCGTTTCGTCCTCGATACGGAGGATAAGCTTTTTGAATTCTATTACGACGGCATCGAGTTCCTGTACCGTCACGGCGCTGTCTATGCTTCGGAAGATGTGAAGCAGATCCGCGTTCGTCCGAAATCGAAGATCCGCGTCGGCGTTTCTCTCAATGGAAACCTGCTGGATCTGAAGGTGTCAGACGAGGACGGGCTGACCATGGAAGAGATCGCGTCCCTGCTCGAGCAATACCGCAAAAAGAAAAAATATTTCCGCCTGAAGGATGGTACGTTCTTCTCGTTGGAGGAGGGGACCGAAGCGATCGAAGAAGCCGACCGCCTGTTCCGCGAACTGCATATCTCGAATAAGACATTGTCCGATAAAAAGCGCACGGGACTTACCGTTCCTGCCAACCGCATATTCTATCTGGAACAACTGGCGAGAAGCCTCGATGACGACACCATAGCGATCGGTGCGGATGCCAAGCAGTTCTCCGAAAACTTCATGGCGGGAGAGGATGATAAGCTTCCGAAAGTGCCGGAAAGCCTGAAGCCCGTTTTGCGCGATTATCAGATTCAAGGTTTCTACTGGCTGAAGCGTCTGCAAAAATACGGTTTCGGCGGTATCCTGGCCGATGAAATGGGTCTGGGTAAGACCATCCAGCTCCTGACTCTGATCCTGTCGGAGAAGGAGGAAGGCCGCCCGCACCACACCCTGATCGTGTGTCCTGCCTCATTGATCTTCAACTGGTACAATGAGATCCGCAAATTCACGCCGTCCCTGTCCGCCGTTATGGTCATCGGCACGGCGCCCGAGCGCCAGTCCATCCTTCAGGAGCATTCGGAATATGACATTCTGATAACTTCTTATGACCTGCTCCGAAGGGATTACGAATTCTACGAAGATGTCGAATTCACCTTCGAGATCCTCGATGAAGCACAATATATCAAGAATCAACAGACGAAAAACGCCCAGTCGGTAAAGACCATCCGCAGCGCGACGCGTTTTTCATTGACCGGAACCCCGATCGAAAACCGCCTGAGCGAGCTCTGGAGCATCTTTTCCTTCCTGATGCCGGACTATCTGTACGACTATTCCGAATTCCGCGAGCGGCTCGAGATCCCGATCGTGAAGGATGGCGATGAGAGAGCGGCTGAGAAGCTTCGCTCCATGATCGCCCCGTTCATCCTGCGGCGTCGTAAGAAGGATGTATTGCCCGAACTGCCCGACAAACTCGAAGAAACCGTTTACGTACAGCTCGAGGGTGAGCAGCGCAAGCTCTACGATGCTTGGACCGCGCGACTGCTTGAGCAGCTGTCCGGCCAGAGCGACGAAGCCTACAACCAAAACAAGATTGAGATCCTGTCGCAGCTTTTGCGTCTGCGCCAGATCTGTTGTGCGCCTGACCTCCTTTACGAAGATTACCAAGGGGGCAATGCTAAACTGGACGCGTGCATGGAATATATCCGGCAGGCCCTCCAGGATGGCCATAAAATGCTCATATTCAGCCAATTCACTTCCATGCTGGAAATTATCGCTGAACGCCTAAAACAGGCGGATTTGGGCTTCTATCGCATTACAGGGGATACTCCGAAGCAGGAGAGGATGGAACTGGTCGAAAAATTCCAGGATGAAACGCAAACCGATGCGCGGATCTTCCTGATCTCACTGAAAGCCGGCGGCACCGGCCTCAACCTGACCGCAGCCGACATTGTCATCCACTACGACCCGTGGTGGAACGTTTCCGTACAGAACCAGGCCACCGACCGCACGCACCGCATTGGCCAGAATAACGTGGTTTCCGTGTTCCGTTTCATCACCGAGAACACGATCGAAGAAAACATTCTGAAACTCCAGCAGGCGAAAGGCGACCTGGCCGAGCGCATCCTCGATACCGAGAAGGCATCCTTCGGCAACCTGACCCGCGAAGAGTTGCTCGAACTGCTTCGATAGGAGGTGTAGAATGCAGGAACATAAAAGTAAAAAGATAAAACGCATTGTCGAAGTTTCGATCCTCGTCATTGCCTGCGGTATCATCCTATACATGCTGTTCGCATCCTTTATCCTTCCGGACAGCAAATACAAAACGGCAAATGAAACCTTTGATGCGGGCAACTATGAGGAAGCTTATAAGTTATTCGGTGAACTCGGCAAGAAGGAAGAATTCTCCGAGAAGATCGATACAAAAGTAAATGCTTGCATGGATGAAGGCGAATATCTGGAGGCCTTTGAACTCTTGTACATAAGCTGGACGAACGGTTGGTATATCTCGAAGGTCGAAAATGAAGATCCTTCGGACAGCATGCGCTATGTCCGTGCCATGATGCTGATCGATAGCGGAAACTACGAACTGGCCGAGCAGTGGTTACTCGACATTCAAGGTTCGGAGAGTGAACGGATCCGTGAACTTCTTAAGCACATTATGATAACCAAAGACTACGAAAAAGCCAGATCCCTGATCGATCAGGGCGATTATGAAACCGCTTATCGCCTCTTATCCGGCTTGAACCATAAGGACAGCGCTGATCTTCTTAAACAGATCACTCCGGACTACCGTAAGAGCCTTTTGTCGAAAGCCGATACGAATATCGGTTCGGTGATCACGTTTGGCTCCTATGAGCAAGATGGTGACGAGGGCAATGGAAGCGAACCCCTGGAATGGATGGTCATCGATAAAGATGGCTCAAAGTTGTTGGTTCTGTCTCTAAATGTTCTGGACGACATGCAGTATATCTCCGACACAGATCTTCAATTCAAAGTGGAAGAAGGACAACATGTCACTTGGGGAAACAGCTCCATTCGAAACTGGCTGAATGATACGTTTTTTAATTCATCCTTTACCCCGGTCGAGCAGGACCTGATCCGGGTAACACGAGTCACTGCTGATAAAAACCCGGAATACAACACTGATCCCGGGATTGATACGATGGATCGCGTCTTCCTCCTGAGCGTTGACGAGGCAATGTACTATATCTGCAGTTTGGAAGGAAAAACGCAAGAATGTAACCAGGTCGGTTACGGAGAAGTCTACAAAGCAAGCTGGTGGCTCAGAACTCCCGGCGCCCGCAGCGAGATCGGAGATAAGGCCGTTTACATTGATGGGAACGGCAATATCATTCTTTCCGGTATCGCTGTCGAATATGACTATTCCGACGGACTTCACATCGGCGTCCGCCCTGCAATGTGGATCGACCTCAGCGAATAAACATCAAAAAAGGACTGTCACATACGACAGTCCTCTTATTATGACTTCAAAAGATCCGGAAGAGTCCGACGACCTTTCCGAGGATCGTACAATCCTTAACGATGATGGGCTCCATCGCATCATTTTCCGGTTGCAGGCGATAGCGTCCTTTTTCTTTATAAAACGTTTTTACAGTGGCTTCGTTATCGATCAGGGCCACGACCACATCGCCGTTTTCGGCAGTTGGAGTGGAGGAGACGATGACTTGGTCGCCATTATGGATTCCGATATTGATCATGCTGTCGCCCTTGACCTTCAGCATGAACAGGGTGCCTCCGTGGGGCAATGCGTCGCTGTTCACGGAGAAATATCCCTCGATATTCTGCTCAGCCAGGATCGGCAAGCCGGCGGCCACACGGCCGATCAACGGAATATGAACGATATCCGAACGCAGATCGCGGTCGCTGACGATCTCGATCGCTCGATTTTTCCCGGTCCCGCGGCGGATGTAGCCCTTTTTCTCGAGCGTGTCCAGATGCCCGGCAACGGTAGCAGTCGAGCTCAGCTTCAGATCCTCGCAGATCTCGCGCACCGACGGGGCATAGCCGTTCCTATGCGTGAATTCGGTCAGATATTCATAGACCCGCTGTTGTTTTGCGGTCAGTTTTTCATTTTCCATGTATATACCCCGGAAATGATTTTATTCTACGGTTACAGACTTCGCGAGGTTACGAGGCATGTCGACATCCAGTCCGCGCGCATCCGCAGCATAGTAAGCGATCAACTGCAGGATAGCGGAAGTGGGGAAGACGGAGAAAACATCCTCAGTCTCGGGAATGGTCAGCTTCATCTTACAAATGTCTTTATCGACAACGGTCTGTTCCTCCAGGATCAGGATCACATACGCGCCGCGGGCATTGACCTCGCGGATGTTAGAGATCGTCTTGGAGAATACGGTGCGCTGGGTCGCAACGGCGATCACGGGAACCTTATCGGTAATAAGAGCGATGGTTCCGTGCTTCAGTTCGCCGGCTGCATAAGCCTCCGCGTGGATATAGGAGATCTCCTTGAGTTTCAGCGAACCTTCCAACGAGAGCGAATAGTCATTCCCTCGTCCGATAAAGAACGCGTCTTTCGCCTTCTTCAGGTATTTTGCCGCCTTGCGTATGGGCTCCTGGTTATCCAGGATGCTCTTGATCTGTGCAGGAACCTGCTCGAGATCATGAATAAACTGCTTTGCAGCCTTAACGGTGATCTTTTTATTGGCCAACGCAATGCGACAGCCGATCAGATACAGAGTCGCGATCTGCACAGTGTAAGCCTTCGTGCTGGCAACGGCGATTTCCGGACCTGCATAGGTGTAGACTACGAAATCGCTTTCACGGGCAATGCTGGACCCCTGGACATTGACCACGGACAGGGTAGTAGCGCCGTAACGCTTCGACAGGCGTAGCGCCTCCAACGTATCGATCGTTTCACCGGACTGTGAAATGGCGATCACAAGCGTATGATTATCGATGATCGGGTCCTGATAACGGAATTCCGAGGCGATATTGACCGTGACCGGAATGCGGATCAGCGGCTCAACCATGGCTTTGAAGACCATGCCGGCGTGCATTGCGGTGCCGCAGGCCACGATCTGGATGCTCTTTAAACCCTTGAAGATATCGTCGGACACATTGTCGTTAGCGAGAGAGGGGAGACCATCTGCGATGCGGCCGTGGATCGTTGCTGCGATCACATCGGGCTGTTCCATGATCTCCTTCATCATATAGTGCTTATAACCGCCTTTTTGTGCGGCAGAAAGGTCCCAATCGACCGTCAGATATTCCGGCGTGAACTGATGTCCACGCATATCCTCGATGGTCATGGTATTCTTACCAAGCGTAACGATATGGTTTTCCGGAACGACAAAGTATTTATTTGTATATTTGATCAGGGCGGTGATATCCGAGGAAATAAACGCGCCGTCGTCGCAAAGCGTAGCGACCAGCGGACTGACGCTGCGGATCGCGTAGATCTCGTCGGTTTTGCTTTCTTCGGAGTCTTCCTCAACAAACATGATACAGAAAGCATAGGTGCCGATAAATTCCTTAACTGCCTTACGAATGGCTTCCTTGGGATTTCCCTTGTAATATGCGTCAAAAACCGCTGCAGCGATCTCTGTATCGGTCTGGGTCTTCAATTTGCCCTTCAGGCCGAACTTTTCTACAAGTTCACGATGATTTTCGATAATTCCGTTGTGAAGTAATACAACACGTCCAAACGTATGCGGGTGCGCATTGACCTCGCAAACGCCGCCGTGCGTAGCCCAGCGCGTATGACCGATGCCACAGGTAGAAGAAACATCAGCGAGCTCAGGCAGACGATCCTTCAGCTTAGAAACTTTTCCGACTTCCTTGATCACACGATAGGAACCGGTCTTGCTGTCCTTAACAGCGATACCAGCGCTGTCATAACCACGATATTCCAAACGCTCCAGACCTTCGATGAGAAGACCGGGAGCCATCAGATTGCCATTGTAACCGATGATACCACACATATATTTTTTCTCCTTGAGATTATTTCCAAACTATAGCACATTGCAGTGCACAAAACACGTGTACATAGTAGCACAGAAGAGCGGAAAATGCAAGCAATAAGAGGCAAGGGTAGGCGTGCCTGACCGGCAGGCAACTATTCGCGAAACTCAAGTTTAACGAATAGTTGGCGCAAAGGACATGGCTGAATATAAGAAATATCACCAACTATACGTTAAACTTGCGAGGTTATGCCCCCTGGCTCTCCCGCAACTATTCGTTAAACTTGTATTATATACCTGCTCGTGATATACTACTCTCAGAGCGTTTTTCAGAGTCTTCAGACATATATTTCCACGTCGGAACTCTCAAAACTTTGCTCATCACATTTCAAATATCCCACGAGGTTATTCTCATGACACTTCAACGTTTATTAAGTTATACGCGTCGTGCCGTCGATCTTTATCATCTGATCGATGACGGCGACAAGATCGCCATCGGTATATCCGGTGGCAAGGACTCATTAACTTTGCTGTATGCGCTGCACGGTCTTAAACGGTTTTATCCAAAACATTTTGACATTGTAGCGATCACCGTAGATCTCGGTCTACCGGACTTCGACACATCTGAGATCGCCGCTTTGTGCGAAAAACTCGATGTACCGTACCATGTTGTAAAAACCGACATCTACCAGATCATTTTCGATCAGCGCAAAGAAACAAATCCCTGTTCGCTCTGCGCTAAAATGCGCAAAGGTGCGCTCAACGACGAGATCAAGCGTCTGGGCTGTAATAAAGTAGCCTACGCACATCATGTCGATGACATCATCGAGACCTTTCTGATGTCCCTGATCTTTGAGGGCCGCCTGAATACATTCGCCCCGAACACCTACCTGGACCGCATGGACCTGCATGTCATCCGACCGCTCATCTATGTGGAAGAAAGAGAAATTGTTGCTTTCAAGAAAAAATACGATCTTCCCGTCGTTAAGGCAAAATGTCCTGCCGATGGCTTTACCAAGCGTGAAACCATGAAACAACTGGTGAAGTCTCTGGAGGCAGAAAATCCACGTATCCGCAGCTGCCTGTTTTCGGCCATTGAGCACGGAAATCTTAAGGGCTGGGAAACCGATTCGGACTATAAGGGCAGATTATAACACCATCTTTTTGGCTGTATAAGCAATGGTTATATCATCGCAAACCCTTGAATTTTCAAGCTTTTGAAAGGATCCATCCATGAAATACGCAGATATCAAGAACCGTGAAAACGTATTAAAACTCCGAGAATTGACTGCTCCTCTCCCGCCGTTCGTCATGGATTTCTTCCGTGGCATCGAGCATAAAACTGCGACTCGTACACGTATCGCCTATGCTTACGATCTTAATGTTTTCTTCCGCTTCCTGGTCAACGAACCCACGCCCCTTCAGGGCCGTGAGATCGCTTCCATCCAGGTCGAAGAACTCGATAAGATCCGCGCACTTGAGCTGGAACAATATATTGAATACATCAAATACTATAAGAGCGACGAGGACGATACCGAGCATGTGAACGGTGCCCGCGGCATCAAACGCAAGATCGCGTCCATCAAATCGTTCTACAAGTATTTCTACCATATGGAGATGATCAAAACGAATCCGGCGGAGCTCATCGAGATGCCGAAACTAACCGAGAAAACGATCATCCGCCTGGACCCGGATGAGGTAGCTATGCTCCTGGATACCATCGAGGGCGGCGAGGAACTCACCGCAAAGCAGCAGGAATATCACAAAAAGACTGTGACCCGCGACCTCGCTCTCATCACTCTCCTGCTCGGCACCGGAATCCGTGTTTCCGAATGTGTCGGTCTGAATATAAAGGATGTCGATTTCAAAAACGGTTGCATATCCGTTGTCCGAAAAGGCGGTAAGGAAGCCAATGTCTACTTCGGTGACGAGGTCGACAACGCCCTGGCCATGTATATGGAGCAACGTGAAAGTATGATCCCGTGCTCCGGTCACGAGGAAGCGCTCTTTTTGTCGCTTCAGTTAAAACGCATGAGCGTACGTTCTGTCGAGAACCTCGTAAAAAAGTATGCTTCGATCGTCAATCCGATCAAGCCGATCACGCCGCACAAACTGCGTAGCACTTACGGCACCAATCTCTACAGAGAAACGGGCGACATCTACCTCGTTGCCGACGTTTTAGGCCACTCCGATGTAAATACTACACGTAAACATTACGCCGCCACCGATGAAGACCAACGGCGGCTCGCAAGAAATAAAGTAAAACTGAGAAAAGACTAAACGCAAAAAAACGCTGAACCATAAGGGTCCAGCGTTTTTTCACTGTAGCACATTATATTTATTTCTTTCTCCAGTGAGCATATAAAACATGATTATAATTTTTGGTTATCGTAGTATTAGCAGTGATCTTGATTCCTCCAGAACATTCAGTATACCATCCAAAAAAATCATATCCTTTTCTGGTAGGTATCGGAAGTGAACCATATTTCCATCCGGCAGCTGTACTTATAGTGCGCTTGGTCACTGTACCACCATTAGCATTAAAAGTAACTGTCAACTCTTTACTCGCATCGCTCTGATAAATCCGAAGCCTATATACTTTTGCGCCATCACGAAATACAACATCGCCATATCTGTTAGCTCCGGTAGAATTCTGGGATACAGTTACCTTAAATGTTGTGGTATCTCTAACACAAGTTACCCATGACGGTTTACCCTGCACCGTTACATTAGTAGTAGCATATCTACATGAAACATAGCAAGAAATAACCTTTTATTCCTTGCTTAAGCTTTGCAGCAATTCATGAAACTCCGGATAGATCTTTTTCACGATCACCGGACGACCTTCCGGATCGATGAAGCAATGTGTCGAGTCTCCTTTCGCACACAACTCTCCTGTCGCCTTATTGTAAAACTCATAGCCTACATGTAGGCGGATACCTGTAAATTCTAGGATCCGCGTGTGCATCTCGACGATATCGTCGTAATGCATGCTCCGCATATATTTACAGTTCACGTCGACCACAGGGGAAATGAGTCCGTTTTTTTCAAGCATGTCGAAGGGCCAGCCGATCTCTTTCAGTAAGGCTGTGCGGGCCTCTTCCATCCAGCGGATATAATTCGAATGATGTACGACCTTCATCTGGTCGGTCTCATAATAATGTACCATGTGTTCGTAAGAAAAGATCTTCATTTTAATTTCCTCAACGGTTTCTTAATTTCCGCAGCAGTTCCTCGAAATAATCCGGAAGCACGGATTCAAACTCCATATATTCACCGGTCCTCGGATGGATAAAGCCGAGTTTATATGCATGGAGTGCCTGGCCTTCCAGCCCTTTGAACGGACATTTTTCCGGCCCGTAAACATCATCGCCGACTAGCGGATGATGGATGGACGCCATGTGTACGCGGATCTGATGCGTACGCCCGGTCTCGAGTCTGCATTCGATCAGCGTATATTCGCCGAAACGTTCCCGAACCATATAGTGCGTGATCGCTTCCTTGCCGCCCGGCACGATCGCCATCTTCTTGCGGTCCTTCGGCGAACGCCCCAGAGGAGCATTGACCGTGCCATCCTCTTTGACATTTCCGTACACCAGAGCATAGTATCGGCGCGTGATCGAATGCTCGGCGAGCTGCTTAGCGATCGCCTGATGTGCCGTATCGTTCTTACACACGATGATGATACCGGTCGTGTTTCGGTCAATGCGGTGCACGATGCCTGGACGTAGCACACCATTGATCCCGGACAGGTGGTCCTTACAGTGAAACATCAAAGCATTGACCAATGTGTCCGTGTAATGACCTGGCGCCGGATGCACGACCATATTCTTCGGTTTATTGATGAGGATCACGTCTTCATCCTCATATACGATGTCAAGTTTGATATCCTGGGCAGGGATGTCCGGGACGACCGGATCCGGCACGTCCATGGACAGGACATCGCCCTCCACGGTGATATAACTCGGTTTTTCAAACTTTCCGTTAACGGCGATGTGTTTTTCGACGATCAAATTCTTTATAAATGTCCGAGAAAAGTTCTCGTTAAGAAGGGCCAGACATTTGTCCAGCCTTTCCTCACTGCTCTCTTCAGTCACTGTATAAACGAGTTTGCTCATTCTTTATCCTTTGGGTCCTCTTTGATCAGGTCTTCGTCTTTCTTCTTCCGGATCGAATATACATCGAAATCCTCATCCTTATACACGAAGAAAAAGAAAATGACCAGCATAAAACATGCTACGGTAACATAGATATCCGCTACATTAAACACCGGGAAATCGATCGGTTCAAAATAGATCATGTCAATGACATAGCCGCGGAAAATACGATCATAGCAGTTGCCCAGAGCTCCGGCGGTCAATGTAACGGCCACGCTGAAGATCGGTATATATCTTTTAGTACAAGGCGTACGCAAGAACACAAAAACAACGACCGCCAACATAAGCGCCGTAATGATGTAAAAGACGATAAACTGCCCCTGCATCATGCCGAAAGCGCTGCCCCGGTTCTCTACATAGGTCAGCGACAGCACATTTTTGATCAGATCGATCTTCTCTTTGTTGTGTATATGTATATCTGTCAGGTGTTTCGTCCATTGATCCAAAAAGATCAAAAGCCCGAGAGCGGCCAGGCAGATCCCCAGAACGATCCAACGGTTCACCGGTTTCTGCGCAGGCTTCTTACCCTTCGGAAGGACGAGTCTGACTTTCATCTCTTCATCCATAGTTTTACCTGTCTGATTTATTCAAGTTTATTCATAGATCTCCAGAAGCACCATCTGTCGGTCCTTCTTCGATCTCCCCAGTTCTTCCACGTAGCGGAAGCGTCCAAAACCACGTACCGACACGATATCGCCTTCCTTCAGCACATAGTCGGTACGCATGATCAGACGCGAATTTACAAACACGCGTCTGGCCGGAAACAGATCACTCATCTTCGACCGGGATTCGTTAAATGCAGCAGAGATCATACTGTCAATGCGTGTCGAAGCTACACTCACTTTAACTTCCCGAAAAGTCGGTGTATACGTGATCGCGAGATCCGCGGGAGCAGGCTCACAAACGACGGTCGTATGCTTCATGCGATCCACGCTGTTGATGATCAACTCTGCGATATCCTCCGAGACCACAAAGACCAGAATTCTACCCTTCTCATCATTCAGAAAGAGGATATCTCCGATGCAGGAACGATCGATGTTCAGCCCCATGAGCGTCCCCAAAACGTCACGATGCGATAACTTATCGGAAAACTTACCGTTTTTCGGCCGAATCGTAATCATAGAAAAAGGGGGCGCAGTATCTTCAAAATACTGAGCACCCCTCGGATAAAAACAGGCCACTCTTCGTTCGGCAAATGCATAGCCGCCGTCCATTTTAACATCCACGCCCGAAAAGGCTTGGACATCTTCTGCTATCAGAGACTGTTCCGCCAGGTTCAAAAACCTACTGAACATCGGAACCGACCGTTGTTCGCAACGATTTGCCAAATCCATCAAATGACGTTTTGTAATCAGTAATTCCGCTTGGTCATACGCAGGACTATGCTTGGGATCAATACTCATTGTATCTGGTCGTACGGAAACTGCTTGTCGAAGTCTCCAGACCCTTTGCATCTCCCTTGAAATCACCGGAAAGCTGTACATGGATCGGGCTGAATACGAAGATGCTGCTTGCGATCGTGTCAAGGTTGCATCCCATGCAGTAGCTTGCGCCGGAAATGTAATCAAATACATGCTGAGCCAGCTCGTTGTTCAAACCGTCCAGATTCAAGATAACGGTCTTGCCTTCCTTCAAAGCATCGATGGCTGCTTTCGCATCATCATCGGTCTTCGGCTTGATCAAACTGATCTCATTCACGTTAGCATTGCGAAGATTCAATTTCGTCGCACCTCCTGTTGTTACCTGACGAGGTCCGAAACTACGAGGAGCAGGCTCGGCTTCTTTTGCCTTGCGGGAAAAATCAGGTGAAGCATATGTCTTTGCAGGCGCCTCATCCAGATCGTCTTCTTCCTCTGAATATCTCTCTTTCTTCTTGCGGAAAAATCTCGACTTCTTAGGTGCCGCAAAATCCTCTTCCTCTTCTTCCAACTCATCTTCGAAGTCTTCATCGTCAAAATCATCGTAATCCGAGTCAGGATTGATCTTGAAAATGTTCTTGAAGTTGAAGTTCTCCATAAATCCCATAGTTTTTTTCTCCCTCCGAAATATAAATAATCTATGTATACGTCGATGTTATCGTTCCTGTTATCCTGTCTGTTATGACTCACGCCTTCAAGGAGTAGTCTCTCTCACCAAAAATACCGGTTCCGACCCTCACCATGGTCGCCCCTTCTTCGACGGCAACCTCAAAATCGTTCGTCATTCCCATGGACAAAACATCCATACATACATTATGTGCTTTTTTCGACCGAATGTCAAGGAAAACTTTGCGCAAATCTTGAAAAATTTTACGATTTTCTTCGGGATTTTCCACATATGGAGCAATGGTCATCAGACCTCGTATCCGGAGGCTTGAAAATGCGGCGATCTTATCGACCATTTCGGGTACCTGTTCGAGGGAGATTCCGAACTTTGTCTCCTCATTTGCCACGTTCACTTCCAGCAGGATATCGACCGTTACTCCCCTCTTTTTTGCCTCTTTATCGATCTCTGCGGCTAAACGCTCAGAATCTACAGAATGTATAAGAGAGGGCTGATTTTGACCTATTATATACTTTACCTTGTTTCGCTGCAAATGTCCGATCAGGTGCCATTCGGTATCCTCAGGCATCTGGGGGATCTTATCGCAGAGCTCCTGAACTTTGTTTTCACCAAATATTCTCTGGCCGGCATCATAAGCCTCTTGAAGCATGCTTACAGGCTTGGTTTTACTGACTGCGATAAGGGTTATTTCGGCGGGGTTTCGGCCGCTTTTTAATGCCGCATTTTCTATTTTTTGTTTTATATCATTTAAGTTTTCTTTTACGCTAATCATCAGTAGACGAAATCTCCTTCTTCGTAGTCCGCAGCGTTATTGGAAATGCGCTCATATTCCTTCACGGTGAACGGTGCGTCCTTGTCGATGATATAATAACCGTCTCCGGTCGTATAAATGATCTCGATCGGCTTGAAAACCGTATATCCGCGGTCGATATTATATACGCCTTTGATCTTCTGCGTGTTAAACAGGCGATAACGCAGGTTGGTAGTTGCCTCCTGGGCTTCGGACGCCGCCGACACTACATCCTCATCCGGTTTATAGTATAGTTCATCTCCCTTTTCGACATCGGAAACGGAAATGATATACTCATCATCCGTCGAACGAATGATGGAGACCTGGCGTTTAGAAAGTTCCCCTGTATCTGTGTAGACCATCAGATACGGTGTTGCTTTCGATGTGTTGACATAATCCTTAGGAACGGCGAAATACTCTTTCTCCGTCACGGCGCCCACAGGGATCTTAAATCCGGAGATATTGCTCTCAGCGATCTGGATGTTTACGAAGCGGGTATTGAGGAACGGATAACCATTGCCCGAAAAATCGACTCTCGCGTAACTCTTGCCATCAGCGCCGGTAAAGTGCGTATACGCGCCTTCCAGGGTCACTCCCTGCTCTTTAAAGATAATAGAGATCTTTTGGCTCAGGAAATACTGAAGCTTATCGGAATCCTGCAGAGGAAAGATCACGGAAAATGCATCCGACTTTACAACACGATACAAAGGTGTTCCGCTCTCCACGAAGGAGCCGGCTGCGATCTTCTTCAATTCGTATTTGGACTTATTAAACAAACTATCGTTTACTTCCGTCTGCTTCAGGTCCGTGTAATTATCGTAACTGAACATGATGATACCGGGCGTTGTGGTCTTGATCATATCAAAGACCGCTTCGCCTTTGGAATTCTTCGAGATCAGGTTGTAGATATCCGTGTTCATAAGATCCATCAGATCATTCGTGATATCATATTTGCCGTAATACAGTTCGGAATAGTCATGAATATCGAAGTTCTGATTAAACCGTGACAGGACCTGCTGAAAGCCATTTAATGTATCTTCGGAGAGTTCGTTGTTCTCCCTGGCCTTCATCTCCTCTTCCATCTTCTTGAAGAAATCGCCTTTAGCATCCATCGTGCAAACGATGGAGTTCGCGCCGATCCGTTCGCCGTTTTTTGTGTAATAATTCATGTACCCGTCCATCGGACTTAAGAATATGGTCTCATCACGAAGGATAACGGCAGAATAGATATTGGAAGTACTGTTGCTTCCGCTGATCACCTGATAGGAAGAAACCGCGCGGTGATCGTTCAGGCGGAAAATGTGGACCGCAAAATAAATGATGCAGATGGCCAGAGCGATGAGCGCCCAATACGGAAGATACATGTCGTTCTTCATGGCTCTTCTGCTTCGCAGATCATTTTTGGAATGCCGGATATGGTGTTCGGAACTGCGGCTCATATCGCCCTGCCTCCTTTCATTATAATAGATCCTTATCATTTAGAAAAGGGGTTGCGAAACCGCACCCCTTTATCTATGCAGTCGCCAAACGCGCTGCTTTTGCCAATATAGTTGATTACAGTGACAATGTTACAAACTGCTTGATGTATTCAGGCAGATCCGCTTCATCCAAAGAAATGGAAAGGACGAATGAAACATGGAATTTTTCACTCATGGAATACAAAGTACTGATGGCTTCGGAAAGACGACTGAGATCACTCTCCAGTCCGGAAATGGTAAGAAAACTGTCAAAAAAGATCTTATCCAGGTCATAATCCTGTGCGATCAGGCCGGATACAAATCCTACAAACGATTCATAAGAAGATACAGGATAATTGTAAACATTCACAAGACGGATCTGATTATTCAGTTCGTACATGTGTTTGGTGGATTTGTCCACATAGCAGATGGTTCCGCTCGTTACTTCCATCGCTTGATTTGCCTTCTCGAGAAGGTATTTTGTCTTACCTTTTCCTTTTCTTCCGGTTATAATTTCAATCATGTGCTAGTCCTCCGTTTTCGTTTAATTTGAATTCAACTTTCACGTCTCAACCATGGTTTAATTATACATCAAACCGGCAGTGAATGCAACACAAAAAGACAAATTTAAGTATTTCGTTAGTAAATGGCCGGAATATAGGTGACCAGATTTTGCATCTGCTCAAAACAGTCCTCATAGGAGGTACATCCGGCTAAAAGCGCAATATATTGTGTGCCGTACACATCCCGAAACAGACAGAAAATCTGGGTGGGCTTGGAGGATGCAGGCTCGCAGATGCCTCCGACCAATATCAGTTGCTCGGGCAATTCATAGGTTTCCTCAGAATTGAAATAAGGAAGCGAACTGCTCCAGCTGGCGCTCACAGGCTCGTTCTTACTATTCATATAAGTGCAATAGTAGAACTGTTTTCCTATGATCTCGGTGAACTCCGGGTACTTATCGATCAACTCGCGAATGACCGAGTATACGTCGAGCAGGGTCGTCTCATGCTTCACTCCTCCGGTCGGATAACCATATACGTTGGAAAACCATGTAGACTTCAGGTTCATGCTGTCGGAAAGAGCATTCATTTCCTTCAGAAACGAAGAAATGCTGCCGCCGGGCCTGGAAGAAGAAAGAGCGACCACGGCATCATTTGCGCAATACAGCAAAGATGCATACAACAGATCCCGGACGGTAAAAACGTCATCCTTTTTGAATTTGCAACGCACGAGGTCTCCACTCAGGTTGTATGTATCCTGAGAGATCGAGATCGACTGATCCATGCCTGTTTCATTTTGCAGAACTACACAGGCGGCGAAAAGCTTTGTATAATTCCCGGCAGGGATCGCAGCCAGCGACTGCTTGCTAAGTAAAACTTCCCCGCTTGTGATATTGACCAGAAGCGCCTGTCCTGCCGAGATACGTGTGGAATCGTACTCGCTGTCAGGCTTGATCAGCAAGGTGTTCTCAGACACACCGTCCAGTCGTTTGATCGCTTCTTTTGCTACGGTAGGTGAAGCCGCGGAACCGGTCTCCTGAGACGCTCCCATAGGCTCATATGGCTTAAGGATGTTATCCTTTGAAGCGCAACCGGAAAGAGAGGCTGAAAGCATGCATACAGAGAGGATCACCCCTGCCTTTTTGTATAAAGAACGAATGAACTTCCGCATTATTTGTATGCCTCCCTCCACTCGAGATCACCGCGTTCCAAAGCTTTGATCAGAAGTTCTGCTGTGGCCAGATTCGTGGCCAGAGGAATATTATGTACGTCGCAAAGAGCGATCACGGCATGTGCGTCCGGCTCTCCTCTCTTTGCATTAAGAGGGTCGCGTAAAAAAATCACCATGTCGATGACATTGCTCTCGATCATTGCGCCGAGCTGGGTCTCGCCACCCAGGTGGCCGGCATTGAATTTATTGACCGAAAGGCCGGAAGCATTTTCGATCAGCTGACCTGTCGTTGCCGTCGCGTATAATGTATGTTTCAGCAGGATCCCGCGATAAGCGATACACAGGTTCTGCATCAATACTTTTTTAGCATCGTGCGCTATAAATCCTATGTTCATGGTTCCTCCTTTACAGATCGCTGAAAATGCTTTCTTTCTTTTCTTTCTTCTTTCGTTGCAGGCCTACATTAAGCACAAGGCCCAGCAACATAAAACTACTAATGATCGAACTGAGGCCATAGCTCACAAACGGCATCGGAAGGCCGGTGTTGGGCATGAGCCAGAGATTAACTGCAACATGGATGAATGTCTGGTAAGCAAAGAAACCGGAAACGCCGACGCAGATCAAACGTCCGCCCAGGCTGTCCGCATTCTTTGCGATGACCATGATCTCGATGATCAGCGCAATGACCAGGCCGAGCAGGATCATACATCCTACAAAGCCTAACTCCTCTCCGCCGATGGTGAAGATAAAGTCGGTCTGCGCCTCCGACAGATAGTTACCATTTTTTACGGATTCGAAACTGGTCGTATTAAGGCCTTTCCCCCAGAAGCCGCCGCTTCCGATCGCCATAACGGCATTTTCCTGCTGGTAGATCTTATCCTGATATTTCTGGGGATCCACGAAGGAAAGGATACGGTTCACCTGATATTCTTTCAGGAATAACGTATCGCCGTTCAAAAGCGAATAGATGAACCATATGCCGGTAGGTACGACAACGGCCAATGCGATACCGATGATCTTATAACTGAGCTTCGCCACGTAGATCATCGTAAGGATCACGAGCGTACAAAGGATCGTAGTTGAAAGGTCCGGCTGTGTAACGATCAAAAGCAGTTGCGGCGCGATCAAAGCCAGGATCATGCCCCAGGTCAAAGGGGAATTCACATGCTTCCTTCGATATTGAAGCACGGCCGCCAGATTCAATATGATAGCGATCTTAGAAAACTCGGAAGGTTGCAAACGACCGATCAGAGGAAGGTCGACCCAACGCTTCGCTCCCAGCGTCGTGCTACCGAAAACACGCACCGCTAAAAGCAAGACAAAACTCGCAAGGAACACGATGGGCCATGCTTTGAATAACAGATTGTAGTCCACCAGCATCATGACGACCATGACTGCGATACCTACAATAATACCGAAGATCTGTCGTTTGGGCATGCCTTCGTAGTCTATGTTATCCATCGTGGCACTCCGGATCAAAAGGACGCCGATGCTGCATAGAAGCAGAACGATGATGATGATCCGAACATTCAGATTTTTGATGTTGTACTTCTTAAACATACGGCCTCCTTTCCGTCATATTTCCATAGGATGTTATTTCTTTTCTTTCTCGCCGTCATTTTCGGCGTTTTTATTGTTTGCCTCATCTTTTACAGGGGCAATGTCTTTTTCTGCCGTTTTCTCATCTTTCTGTGTAGAAACAACGTCTTTCAGCAAAAACTGGGCGATCTTCCGGAACGTTTTACCGTTTCCGTGTTTAGAACGTGAAGTGAACCGACCGAGGTTATTGTCCTGCGCGATCTTCAACTCCATGGGAAGAACACCGATGAGGTTCGCATGCAATGTCTCCTCGATCTCCTCAACGCTCATGCAGGCCTGTTTACGGATCAATTTCTTCTGGACCATATTGATCACCAGATCGATCGAATGCATATGCTCTGCTCCCAGGATACCGATCACGCGGTCCGCATCGCGTACAGACGTGCGGTCCGGTGTAGTAACCACCAGGGCACGATCCGCGAGCACAGCCGCTTCTAGAAATCCATTATCGATACCCGCCGGGCAGTCCAGCAGGATCACATCGGCCAGAGGCCGAAGTTTATCTAATGCGATCGAAAGTTTCGCCTTCGTCAACGCGCTTTTCGCCCGGGTCTGGGCGGCAGCGACCATAAAAAGATTGGGAACATCTTTGATCGGCACCATTGCCTGTTCCGCTTCACAGCGCTCTTCTGCCAGATCCATCAGATTATTGATCACCTGAATATCCGTTCCCATGTGGAGGTCCAGATTCCGTAAGCCAGTATCCAGATCTGCTACAATGGTCTTCGCCCCGGATACTGCCAAAGCATACCCGAGATTTGCACAAATTGTCGTTTTACCGACTCCGCCTTTACCGGATGTAACTGCAATCACTACACTCACGATCATTTCCTCCGTTTCTTCATAATCATGTCGACATCAGTCGCCGACTTCGCCGCTATTACTATTGGAAGCACCGCGGTTGATCAGATCTTCCAATGTGATCTCATTGTAATAATACTCATAGATGTTCCGTACCAGCATCGCCGTATAAGCGGATGTATAACCGTTACGGATGGATGCCGTAACAGCGATCTCCGGATTATCATACGGGGCAAAGCTTACGAAATGCGCATGGTTCGGACGGTGGATATCTTCCTGCGCGGAACCGGTCTTACCTGCGATATCGATATCCGATGTACGGAAATACTCTCTTACCGTACCTTCACGTACTACGGCGCGCATACCTTCCTGAACCGTACGGAATGATTCCTGTGAAACGCCTTCGATCTTCTGCACTTCGGGTGTAAAATCTTCGATCGTACGGCCGTCAGCATCTGCCACCCGGTCGATCAGGGACAGCGAGTACAGATTACCGCTGCTGGCGATCGCAGTTACATAACGCGCCAGCTGAACCGTCGTATAGTTGTTAGTACCCTGTCCGATCGCAGAAAGCACGGGGAATGCATCGGAAACCATAGGGTTCGTCTCATCCAACTCGATACCGGATGTCGTACCGAAACCGAACTTCTCGGCGTAAGTCTTCAGTCTGGCCAGGCCGAGCGTCTCATTATAGTTTCCGTTGGCGTCAGTGCTCAAACGATAACCGACTTCATAGAAATAGTAGTTACAGGAATTCGCGAGACCACCGACCAGATTCAACGGTCCATGCGTGGACTCATTATCATGACGGAAGATCCAGCATCGAGGCGCCGGAGATACCTGGTCATATACACCGAGACATTCGATCAATTCTTCCCGGGTGATGACGCCCTCTTCCAGACCTGCGATCGAAGTCAGCATCTTATAAGTGGAACCCGGTGACGTACGGGACTGTGTTGCATAGTTATACAACGGATTGGATGCATCATTTAGCAGTGAACTGTAGTAACTGGCCTCAACGGTTCCGGAAAAGCGATTGATATCGTAGCCGGGATAGGAAACGATCGCCAAAACCTCGCCGGTCTTAACATCCGTTACGACCGAGGAAGCATTACAGGGATCCAAGGCCAGCTGCGCCGGGGTGATCTTGATCTCTTTGATGCAGTTACGCATAAATTCATATGTCTGTTCGGCTGTGGCCCGCTTTAGCAAAACGATGCTTTCCGAGTCATATACCAGTACGTTCTGGGAATACAGTGCCAGACAGATCTGCGAACCGGAGATCACCTCATCGCGGATCAGGTTCTTATAGATACGTTTAGAGAAATTCTCATAGTCCCCCAGTTTTTCAAACAATTCCTTCAGGATCATCTCGTAGACATCGTCACCGTTTACGTATTTCCCGAGATCGGAAAATGCTGCAGTGTTGATCCACTCGTTAGCGATCGCCGAATAGATGAAATCATGGAGGGATAACTCTCCGGCAATAAATTGTTTGTATTTCGGATGATTGTATTCGATCTTATCGGTCTGGATGATCTTTGCGTTATCACTGAGATAAGTATAGATCAACATCATATAGTCTCTCAGTGTCTCGTCCAGATCGTTCATCTTCTGGTCTTTACCGGCAGTCAGCTGTTCCTTTACCGCGGTCACGACCTTTGCATATTCAGCCTTATAAGCCTCGTAGATCGCCTTTTCCTCTTCTCCGGCCCTAGGGTCCGAAAAATGCTGGGTGGAAAGGACGTTGTTGTTGATCAACTGGAAATACACCGATTTGATGGGGATGACTACGTCATCGGAATCCATCTGACTTGTATCGACATCTTCGAATACGATCTTATCCAAAAGGACGGAGGCCAATGTCTGCTCGAGAATATGGTAACATGCGATCGTCAAGTCGTGATCGATCGTCAGATAGACATCATTGCCCACCTGCGCAGGTTCTTCACTGATGACTTCGATGACCTTACCGGCAGCATCCAGATACATAGAGCGTTCGCCCTTCGTTCCCTTCAGGTTCAACTCCATCAATTCTTCGATACCGCTTCGTCCGATGATATCACCATATTCATAGTTCGGATCTTTCAGTTGTAGTTCAGCCAACTGGTCCGTACTTGCCTTACCTGTATAACCGATGATATGCGCAAAATACTGACCGTCGGGATATTCGCGCACATACTCCTCTTCTACATCCACGCCGATGATCTCATCCGCGTGTTCCAAAACGCTGGCCACCGTGTGGTCTTTGACGTTACTGGATACGACGATCGATTTATACTTGGTATAGCGCATGTTGAACAGCGCCCAACGGATGTTCAGCATCTTTAATTTCATAGCAGGCGAGACCTGGATCGGCTGGCCGTCCTCATCGACCCAACGCTCAAAATAAAACTTCTTCTCCAAAAGCTTCACGACTTCATCCGCCGAAATATCCGAGGGATATTTACCGGCAGCATCATCCAACTGATTCGTGCTCTGCAGACCGTAGACATCACGAAGCAGACGCAGTCTCTGCGTCTCCGAAGAAGAAGTATAAGTATAGATCTCCCCTTCGACATCCGAACCGGATAAGCCAAGGGAAAGGTAAGTTTCAAACGTCTCGTTACAGGAATCCAAAAGAGTGATCAGGTCATAGACCCACTGGTTTTTCTGCGCCTGTTTGATATATACGCCGGTATCCTTTAAGGTTACGGAATATACCAGGTTGTTTTTCGCCAGGATGACGCCGTTTCGGTCATAAATATTGCCGCGAGTACTCTTTGTTGTGATGGTATTTAAGGATTTTTGGATATAGTTATCCATGTGTTCCTTTTGCTCCACGATCTGGAGCCGGAACAGCCGCGTGATCAACACTATGAATAACAGTAAGTAGATCAGCATGACGGGAAACAAACGCGATTTGAAAAACCGCTGCAGGATCTCCTTGCAGATCTTCAGTATCTCCTTAAACAAACTTCAAAGCACTCCTTTTTTCACTCTCTTCCAGCAGGTTGTTCCCGTAATAGAACAGGCCGAACAAGATGATGGAGACAACGACGGTGATCACCACTTCCGGGAAGATGATGTTCATAAAATAATATCCGAAATTCATGCGGTTTCGCACGAGGAAACGGAAAATGTAGATATACATGTGATAGAACAACTCACAGAAAAACGCCATAAGGATCGGGATCAAAGGCACATCGGTCGTTAGGCGCTGATAAGTCAATCCCGTCAGGAAACCGAGGACAATGTAGATCAACGACGAAAATCCGACATACTGCCCCAGGATAACGTCCATGATCAGACCTCCGAAGAAACCGGTCAGCATACCATTGACACTTCCGCGAAGCAAGCCCGCCGAAAACGTGTAAATCAATATTAAATTCGGCGATGCGTTCAGATACGGGATCCGGTTCAGAACGCTGACTTGCAGAAGGACCAGAAGCCCCATCAGAAGTCCTTGGATAATGATACGTTTCATCGAAACATCTCCTCGTTACTGTTTCAGTTTCAGGATCACCATGACATTTTCAATGTTTTCAAAATCGACCGCAGGGATCAGATAACCGGACTTCGTCATGTTGTTCGGGTCGGTCTGCAGAAGCACTGCATAACCGATGGTCAGATCCGGCAGGTATTTACTGCTGGTAGGCGCGGTGATGATCTCGTCAAACTCACGTATATCGGCATCCTTCTTCATGTACATCAGACGGATGTAGCCCTCAGACATCGCGTCGATATCACCCATGACCATGCACGCATCACGCGAAGAACGGCAGATGGCACTGACGTTCATCTGATCATCCAGGATCGAAGTTACGACCGCATAATCCGGTCCGACCTGCGTAACGATACCTGCCAGCCCGCCGGCCGCGATCACGTTCATATCCTTTTTGACACCGTCATTGCTGCCGCGATTGATCGTGAAGCGGGAAAACCAGTTTCCGTTATCCTTCGCTATGACCTTCGCTCCCACCATGGGATAATTGGAAAACTCATCCTTGAAATTCAGTAAGTCTTTCATTTCGGACAATGAGTAGTAATCACTTTGATATTTTCTGAGCTGTTCCTGAAGCAGACGGTTTTCTTCTTCCAATTTTTCGATCTTCTCGAGAAGGTCTTCTTTTTCTGCTTTTGTCTTGCTTCGATTCGAGAAATAGTCCCCGATGCCGGTGATCGCGTTCGAGATCGGCGAGAACACTTTTGAGACCGCGGTCTTATAGACCCCGATCGACTCGCCCTTCGAATACGTAATGACCAACGAAACCAAACAAATGATGGTCAAGATAAGCAGAATGTATTTAATTGAAAAAAGGAAATCCAGTCTTCTCTTTTTCATTTGAACACTCCATGTTCTTTGAAACTGTAGTAATTCTTTCCGCCGATGATGATGTGATCCAGCAGGCCGAGTCCGAGGTTCCTACCGGCCTCGATGGTACGGAAGGTCAGATCCAGATCTTCCTGACTCGGTGTGCAGTCACCGCTCGGATGATTATGCACCAGGACAATGCTTACCGCCCCGTGCTTCATGGCGGACAGATAGATCTCTCTCGGAGAGATCATGGTCGAATTGACCGTGCCCTGCGAGATCATTTCCCGCGCAAGCAAATGGTTCTTCGTGTCCAGACAGGTCAGCCAAACCTGTTCGACCTGGCAGTACGCCAGCTCCGCCTGGTACAGCGAAACAATGGAATCCGGATCGCAAAAAACGCGATTATCGACGTCGGCGTTACATTTCATGATGCGCCGCACCAGTTCCGCAATGGAAAGCAACTGGGTGGCTTTCACCCTGCCGATCCCGCGGATCGCAGTCAGATTGTGATAGGAAACGTTCATCAATCCGCCGATGCCTTTGACTTCGGGAAGCTCGAGTACCTCCCTGGCCAGTTCCAACGAGTTCTTCGTCTGATCTCCCGAACGGAGCAGGATCGCAAGCAATTCCACTTCGGTAAGTGCCGCGACGCCCAGAGCCTCAAATTTGTCATACGGACGCTGGTCGATCGGGATCTCTTTCATAGCAATATGTTTCATCTTTCTCCTTTCGCTCTGAAAGGGAAAAATGGTCGTTCAGCAACGTTAATTTTATCATATTTCGGGTCGGATGTATAGTGTCATTTTTTGTCCCGAGTTTTATGACAATAGGTATGAACCCTCTTAGGTCAATGCTTCTTCAGTACTTCCTCGAGTGCTTTCAGCGCGCCGAGTTTCGCGTGTTCGAAGGTCAGACCGCCCTGGAAATACACGGTATACGGAGGCTTCATCGGGCCGTCTGCTGACAGTTCGATGGAGGAGCCGGATACAAAAGCACCGGCCGCCATGATCACCTGTGCATCGTAACCGGGCATATCCCACGGCTCGGGTGTAACGTAACTGTCCACCGGAGCAGCCGCCTGGATGCCGCGGCAGAAATCCAACACGCCCTGCGGCTCATGGAAGGTCACCGTCTGGATGAGATCGTATCTCTCCTCCGAAGAAGCAGGGAATACGGAAAAGCCGTGATCCTCAAAGAGTTTTGCAAGGAAGATCGCTCCTTTGACCGCTCCTGCAGTCACCGTCGGTGAAAGGAAGAAGCCCTGATAAAAACTGCGGATAGTTCCGAGATTCGGTCCGACTTCCTTACCCAGTCCCGGGCTCGTCATGCGGTTCGCGCACATCTCGATATATTTCTTCTTACCTGCGATATAGCCGCCGACCGGTGCCAGACCGCCGCCGGGGTTTTTGATCAGCGAACCGATGATGATGTCTGCTCCGACATCCGTCGGCTCCCGCAGCTCAGTGAATTCACCGTAGCAGTTATCGACCATGATGATCGCCTGCGGATGCACTCTGCGAACGATCTTTACCATCTCTTCGATATCTGCCGTCGAGAAGGTCTTACGCGTCGCATAACCTTTAGAACGTTGCAGATATACGACCTTCGGCTGTTCCTTTACCGTCTCTTCGATCGCGGGCAGGTCCAGCTCACCCTTCTCATTCAGATCGACCTGCTTGTAACTTACACCAAAATCACAAAGTGAACCATCCGCCTTGCGGAAAATGCCGATCACATCGTCCAGGGTATCGTAAGGCTTACCTGCGACCGAAAGCATGACATCCCCCGGCCGTAAAATGCCGAATAAGGCCACTGTAAGCGCGTGTGTGCCCGAAATGAGCTGCGGGCGCACGATTGCGTCTTCCGTATGAAAAGTCGCCGCATAGACGCGTTCCAGCTTATCACGGCCTTCATCGTTGTAGCCATAGCCGGTGGTCGGGAGCAGGTCGCTCTCTCCCACATGATTCTCCTGTAGCGCCGCCAGCACCTTCAACTGGTTACATTCGGCGATGCGGTCGATCCGGCCAAAACGCTCCTTCAAAGCTTCAAGAGCACGTTCCCCGCTCTCATATACCTCGCGGGAAATGCCGAGTCTCTCGTACATATTGATCAGATACTGCTTATCCGTTGAATTATCCAAAATACTTCTCCTAATCTATCACAGCGCGAACGTAACCGTCGATCCGTTCGAGCAGTCGCTTCGTCTCCGCTTCTTCCTCTTCTTTTGTCGCACAGACATTCTTATCGAGCCAGATCACGTCACGTTCACGGCGAAACCACGTCAGCTGCCGCTTAGCAAAATGTCTGGTATCACGTTTAATGCGGTAGATCGCCTCATCTTCGGTTATTTCACCGTTCAGGTGATCCAGATACTCTTTGTATCCCAAACCCTGCATCGAGACGAGCTCACGCGAATATCCCATACCACGCAACCGATCGACTTCGGCTTTCAAACCGTCCTTTACCATCTTGTCGACTCTCTTCTCGATCCTGTCATAGAGAACCGCCCGGTCCATATTCAGGACGAAATAGCAGAAATCATAAGGCGATTCTTTTGCTTTTTGTTCTTCATTGTGTTCCGAGATGGGACGGGCATTCTGCTCGTAAAATTCCAACGCCCGGATCACACGTTTGACATTGTTCGGGTGAATGATCTCCGCGCTTTCGGGGTCGACCTCGCGCAGTCGATCATGCAAGGCTTCCGGTCCGATCTCTTCGGCCAATGCTTCGAGTCGCGCCCGGAGTTTACTGTCCGCACTCTCCTCGGTAAACTCGACGTCGTACAAAAGCGCGCGGATATAAAAGCCCGTGCCGCCGACGACGAGCGGGATCTTCCCGCGGCTGTAGATCTCGTCGATGGCCTGCTTGGCCATCTGCACGAAGCGGTACACGGAAAACTCCTCCTCCGGTAGTAGCACATCGATCAAATGATGGCGGATGCCCCGCATCTCTTCGGCCCCGATCTTTGCGGAACCGATATCCATATATTTATATACTTGCATCGAATCCGCACTGATGATCTCGCAGCCGTACCGCTCGGCGACACGCAGCGACAGCTCGGTCTTTCCGGCGGCGGTAGGGCCGGTCAGCACGATCAAAGGTCTTTTATCCATCATATCTTTCGGGAAAATTTACGCTCCAGTTCGTATTTCGACATGGAGATCAGGGTCGGTCTTCCATGCGGGCACATGTAAGGATTGTCCAGTTTCAGCAGGTCGTCGACCAGTTTGTCCGCCTCGGCAAATGAGATCGCCATGTTACCTTTGATGGCGGCTTTGCAGGCCATGGTCGCGAGTTTGTCGATGAACAGGGATAATGCCATCTCCTTCGCGCTTTCTTCGGTGCGCAGTGGCGCATAATCCAAAAGTTCATCCAAAAGGGAAACAAAAAGTTCCTGCTGGTCGAGTTTATAAAGGTTCGACGGCACCGCGCGGATCGCGTAGGCGTCAGGACCGAAACTCTCGATCTCGTAACCGAACTCCTCAAAGTAAGACTGATACTGCTCCAGGCACTGTTGTTCACGATGTGTGATGTGCAGAACGATCGGCGGACTGATATATTGCGATTCCGCTTTCTTCTCCTTGAAGAATTTGACATTCTTCTCGTAAAGCACCTTCTCGTGGGCCGCGTGCTGGTCCATGATCAGCAATTTATCCTCAAACTGGATCAGCCAGTAGGTATCAAAGATCTGGCCGATCAATTTGTATTTGGATTTCAGTTCCTTACGAAACAGTTCATCGTTAAATAAGGTGACCTGCTCTTCGTCCTTCGTCTCGACCGGTTTTGCAGTATATGCCGTTTGGGTTTCGGTGAAAACGTTCTGTGCCTCGGGCGATTTTACCTCTGGTTTCTGTTCTTCCGGCTTCCTCACCTCCGGCTCAGAAACCTTCGTTTCCTTCACCGGATTGTTTTTGGTGAAATCGGGAAGTTCGTCATCTGCATCATCGATCAGGAACGAGTCACCCTTCAGGGAAGGAGTCACTTTCTTCGCAGGTGCATGCTTTTCATGTTCAGGAGCAGCGCCCTCATAAGCAGCGATCGTCTTCTTGACATCGGCCACAGAAGGCTTTAGATCGGCAGTAACATATTCCGGACGCGTATTCTGCGAATGCGTTCGGTTCATGGTCTCCCTGGCCTTCATAAAGGGCTCAGGCGCCGGCGCAGAGGGTTTTGTATCCTGCTTCTCCTCTTCGTCCTCATCGGAATCCAGGATCAGGTTCTGTTGCTTCAGGCGTGCTATGATCGCATCGCGGACCAGACGGAACACTTCATCCTCATTGCGGAAACGCAGTTCCATCTTCGCAGGATGAACATTGACATCGATCAGTTCGGGCGACACCGTAAGGTTCAGCGCCACGATTGGATACCGGTGCTGCATAAGGAAACCGCGATAGCCCTCTTCGATCGCAGCCGCGATGATCTTGCTCTTCACGTAACGGCCGTTGATGAAATAATACTCCATGTCACGGTTGCCGCGGGAACGATGCGGCTTCGCGATAAAACCGTTCAGTTTCAGGCGGTCGTCCGCGGTCGTCTCGGGAAGTTCCAGGAAATCGGCAACTTCGTTACGGCCGAACACGCTGTAGCAGGCATCGGCCATCTTGCCGCTGCCGTTGGTGTAAAGTTTATTCTGTCCGTTCACGGTCAGCTGGAACGAAATGTCCGGATGCGACAGGGCAATGCTTTCCATGATGGACGTGATATATCCCGCCTCGGTCTGCGCCGATTTCAGGAATTTACGCCGCGCAGGCGTATTGAAAAATATGTTTCGTACGAAAAACGTCGTGCCGACCGGCGCGCCGACATCGCGCATGGACTTCTCCTGTCCGCCCTCGATGTTGTACATGGTACCGGAGATCGCGTCGGCGGTCTTCGTCACCAGCTCCACCTGGCATACAGCAGCGATGCTGGACAATGCTTCACCGCGGAAGCCCAAAGATGAAACCGTCAGCAGATCCAGCGCCGAGCGGATCTTACTCGTTGTGTGCGGCTGAAATGCGATCCGCACATCTTCTTTATCGATGCCGCATCCATTGTCCGTAATGCGGATCAGCGACATGCCGCCTTCTTTGATCTCGACCGTGACCGAAGTCGCCTTCGCATCGATCGCATTTTCCACGAGTTCCTTTACGATCGAAGCCGGACGTTCGATAACTTCACCGGCCGCGATCTGATTGATCGTTTCTTGTGAAAGAGCTTGAATAACTCCCATACCGAACCTCCTATATACGATTCTTCAGTTTGTTTTGCAGGTTGCACAAAGCGTTGAATGCATCCCGAGGCGTCATATTGTCGATATCCATCGAAAGGATCTCGTCGATGATCTCGTCTTCTTTTACAGTATCAAACAAGGTCAGCTGGTTGGAGTCCACGTCGTCCTCTTTCGGAATACGCTTCTTCTCCTTCGTGCCCAGTCCCGCCTGCGCGATCTCTTTCGCGCGCACGGCGATATCATTGTCCGTGAGTTCCTCCACCAGCTGCTTCGCACGGTGAATGACTGCATCCGGAACGCCGGCGAGCTTCGCAACCTGGATACCGTAACTCTTATCGGCACCGCCCTTGATGATCTTACGCAGGAAGACTATGTCGTCACCCTGTTCCTTCACGGCGATGCAATAATTTGTCACACCGGCGAGTGCACCCTCAAGCTCGGTCAATTCATGATAATGCGTCGCAAACAAGGTCTTCGCGCCTAGCTGTTTGGTATCGCTGATGTATTCAACGACCGCCCAGGCGATGCTCATGCCGTCATAAGTCGAAGTACCGCGTCCGATCTCATCAAGCACGATCAGACTGTTACGGGTCGCGTTTCGAAGAATATTCGACACCTCGTTCATCTCGACCATGAACGTACTCTGTCCACTCGCCAGATCATCGCTCGCGCCGACACGTGTGAAGATACGGTCACAAAGGCCGATATCGGCTGACGAAGCAGGTACGAACGATCCGATCTGCGCCATCAGCGTGATGAGCGCCACCTGACGCATATACGTCGATTTACCGGCCATATTCGGACCGGTGATGATCGCGATCCGATTGTTATGATTGTCGAGAAGAACGTCATTCTCCACGAACATTTTATCCGACATCATTTTTTCAACGACCGGATGGCGGCCGCCCTTGATGTCGATCAGGCCCTTTTCATTGATCTTCGGGCGAATGTAATTCGATTGCTGTGCTACCGTCGCGAGAGACGCGATGACGTCGGTAAGTGCGACTGCATGCGCTGTCGTCTGGATACGCTCGACCATCGAAGCGATATGGTCGCGCACCTGGCAGAACAGCTCATATTCCAGCGAGATCAACTTATCCTCCGCGCCCAGGATCGCATTTTCCAGTTCTTTCAGTTTCGGCGTAGTGAAACGCTCACCATTCGTCAACGTCTGCTTGCGGATGAAATAATCCGGAACCATATTCAGGTACGAATTCGTGACCTCAAAATAGTAACCGAACACCTTGTTAAATTTGATTCGAAGGTTCTTGATGCCGGTCGCCTCGCGTTCTTTGGCTTCGAGCTCGGCCAGCCAGTCCTTACCCTCGGTCTTCGACAGACGCAGGGTGTCGACCTCCTCCGAGAAGCCTTCTCGGATAATGCCTCCCTCGCGCACGGAGATCGGCGGATCCTCGCAGATCGCGCGCTCGACCAGTTCCTTCAGATCCTGCAGATCATCGAAGCTATCGGCCATCTCCTTAAAGAGGGCGCTCGACCGCTGTGAAAGCAGATCGTGAATGTAAGGCAGGGTCGAAAGCGACTGTAAAAATGCAAGCAGGTCACGCGGATTTGCCGTTTTATAACTGATACGTCCGAGGAGACGCTCCAGGTCGTAGATCGGGTTCAAATACTCGCGGATCTCTTCGCGGTCAATGTAATTCAGCACCAGTTCTTCCACCGCATCCTGACGTTTGCGGATCAGCTCGGCGGAAAGCAACGGCAGTTCGATATAACGGCGCAACAGACGCGCGCCCATCGCAGTCTTCGTCTTATCCAGCACCCAAAGCAGCGTGCCTCTCTTCTGCTTATCCCGCAGGGTCTCGCAAAGTTCCAGATTCCGACGCGTGGAAGTATCCAGAAGCATAAAACCTCCCGTCGCATAGGGACGGATGTGCGTGATATGCTCCATGTGGTTCTTCTGCGTTTCGTAAAGATACAAAAGAAGAACGCCGCTCGCGATCATGCCGCTATCGTAGCCGGACAGTCCCAGTGCGTCCAGGGAAGCCACGTGAAAATGCTCCAAAAGCGTAGACTTACAGCGGTGCTCTTCATAATAGCCGACATCCAGGGCGCTGATCGCGACCTGCATGCGACCCTTCAAAGTCTCAAAGTCAAAATCGGCCATCAAAAACGGCTCGTTACAGATGATCTCTGACGGGCTGAATTTGCAGATCTCGTCCATCAATTCATTTTCCGAACCGATCTCAGTCATCGAAAAATCACCGGTCGAAACGTCCGAAACGGCAACGCCGAAATTCCGATCTGTGTATACGATGGACATGATGTAATTGTTCTTTGTCTCATCCAGAGCCTGTGCGCTGAGGATGGTTCCGGGGGTAACGACGCGGATGACCTCACGCGGCACCAGTCCCTTCGCGAGCTTCGGGTCGATCATCTGCTCGGCGATCGCCACCTTATAACCCGCCGACACCAGTTTGTTGATGTATGCTTCTGCCGCATGGAAGGGGACGCCGCACATGGGCGCACGCTCCTCCAGGCCGCAGTCCCGTCCGGTCAATGTGATCTCCAGCACCTTTGACGCAGTCAGGGCATCATCAAAGAACATTTCGTAGAAATCGCCGAGACGATAAAACAAAATGCAATCCTTGTATTTATTCTTGGTTTCGATATATTGCTCCATCATAGGAGATAATTTAGAAACCGGTGTCATGAAATACCTCCAAATCTACCCGCGGTCAGGAAATAAGGGTCCCGAAATAATAGAAACCCTTCGACTCCGTGATCTGCACGGGAACGATGCGTCCGTAAAGCTCTTTGCAGCCTTCAAAATGGACCATCGTGTTGTTGCTCATGCGGCCGGTGGCCATCATCTTACCGTCTTCCTCCGAAACGGATTCGACTAAGACGTCCACACATTTTCCGACATCCTTCTTACACTGCTCGGCAGCGATGCTCTGCACCCGCTCGAGCAGACGATCAAAACGCTTCTGCGCGACGTCCTTCGGAACCTGGTCCTCAAACTTCGCCGCCGGCGTACCAGTACGTTTGGAATATAAAAACGTAAATGCGCTCTCATAACGGATGCGCTCGACCACATCCATGGTCTCCTCGAAATCCTCCTCCGTCTCGCCCGGGAACCCGACGATGATGTCGGTCGTCAAAGCGATGTCGGGGATCTCGCGGCGGATCTTCTCCGCCAATTCGATATAATGCTCCTTCGTGTATCTGCGGTTCATGCGCTTCAGAACTTCCGTGCTTCCGGACTGCAACGGCAAATGCAGATGCCGGCAGATCTTCTTCGAGTTTTTCATGACCTCGATGAGCTCGTCCGAAAGATCCTTCGGATGGGAAGTCATAAAGCGGATCCGTTCCAAGCCCGGGATCTCTTCGACCTTCTGAAGCAGTTGGGCAAATGTCATCGGAGTCTCTAGATTCTTTCCATAGGAATTTACATTCTGTCCGAGCAGCATGACCTCGACCACGCCGTCAGCGACCAGCCTGCGGATCTCATCCAGGATCTCCTGCGGCGCACGGGATTTCTCGCGTCCGCGCACGTAAGGAACGATACAATAGGTGCAAAAATTATTACAACCATACATGATGTTGACGCCCGATTTGAACGGATATACACGCTTCGCGGGCAGGTCTTCCACGATCATCGTCGTATCTTCCCATATATCGACGATCATCTCTTTGTTGATCATGCGATTGTATAAAAGCTCCGGCAGTTTGAAATTATTATGTGTGCCGAAGATGATATCAACAAACTTATAACTCTTCCGGATCTTTTCGACCACGGTCGGCTCCTGCATCATGCAACCGCACAGGGCAATGATCATATCCGGGTTCTGCTTCTTCTTGCTGCCTAGAACGCCCAGGCGGCCATACACCTTCAGGTTCGCATTTTCACGGATCGTGCAGGTATTGTAGATCACGAAGTCCGCATCCAGTTCCTGATCGGTTTCGACATATCCGCACTCCAAAAGGACTCCGAGAAGTTTCTCCGAGTCTTTTGCGTTCATCTGACATCCGACGCACAGGTGATAAGCCGTCAGCGGACGTCCCAGTTGTTCCTCGCGCTGCTTCACGAGTTTGCGGATCTGCGCCATAAAGTAAAACTGGCGCTCCGGTTCATTCTCGGGGATCACAGGCAGGTTTTCATATGCGGTTAAATCTCTATCATTTAACATGAGAGGACCTCGTTACAGTGTTTTTAATATATACATTTGGTCGCATTTCGCGTCATGCTCTTCCCGCGGGATCTCGGGAAGGATCTGGAAATCATAGGCCATGGCCATGGTCGCGAAGGTCGCGTCATTCACATAGCGGTCGTAATATCCGCCGCCGTAGCCCAGGCGGTAGCCTTCTTCGGAAAATGCGAGCCCGGGAACCAGCATCAGCGCATCTTTATACTCATCGCTGTAGATGTCCCGGAAATTCAAAGGACCGTTCACATGACCTGCAACGATCTTCTCAAACTCGGGACGACCTAAAACCAGGGTCTCTCCCGATATGCGTGGTTCAGGGATATGATACTTACTGTCTTGCAGATCGTTCAGGTTCTGGACATTCACGAAAACCATTACCCCGTTCGGATAGGTCTTCGGCAGGAACACGGGAACGCCTTTCAGCAGCGCGATCTCAATGGCTCCGCGGGTCGGGACTTCATTGGCCACATCAAGATATGAAAACAGGGCCGAAGGCTTCGTCCAGCCTCCTGTCTCTTCGCCGCTCACCGAATCACAGACCTTACAAAACCAGTCCGTCACCCATAGGCGATGCTTTATGAGATCTTCCGCGGAAATACCACCACGCAGCATCTTCATCTTGCTACGAAGGTTCTTTTTTTCTTCCGTTACCGAACTCATATCAGCACTCTCCGTCGGCTGCCTTCGGTTCGCTATCGCCGGTCCCGTACTTTTCATCGTGACGCTTTTTGACGTCGATCACGGTGCCGTCAGGCTGTACGATCTTGATCGTCTCGAGCTGCGCGCGAAGATTATCGCGGTAAGCCTTGATATACTCCTTACGAAGGATATCTCTCTCCTCCGTCTCTTCGGGAGTCAAGCCGATCGTCTTGTATTTATGCGCCAGTTCATTGATTCGGCGTATCTTCTTTTCATCCATAGTTACTCCTTTGCCTCGCCCTACTTCGTCAGCAGATTGATATCCGAAGCGGTCTGGCTGATGCATTTCAACGATTCACTCTTAAACTTCGATACCAGTTTGATCGAGGGATACTGATAGATCTCGTAGTTCTTTTGCGCCGAGATCAGGCCCTTCTTGCCGATTTGCAGGATAATGTAATCATGCAGGATGTCCACGATCTCGGAGTCCTTCGGAAGGCGGAGCAGGATCTCCTGCTTCTTTACATCCAGGATCTCAAGGAACTTCGAAGTATAACGTCCCACGCATGGGCGCCCTGCCAGGCTGAAGAACGAAGCGCTCTCCTCCTTACCGGATGCATTTTCCTTACGGACCACGATCACTTCTTTCGTGGAGAACTGGTAGAACACCGTATCCACGGAATTATCGAAGAGACGTGCTTTCGTGTAGATCAGATATTTGCCGTGTTTTTTGACTTGGACAATGCTTTCCTCGTAGTACACACTGTCGATCAGTTCGCGGGTCAGCCCCGTGCTGCCGATCAGGATGTCGGAAATAAACTGCGAGATCGTCACCAGGCAGAGTTCCTCCTGGGCCGCCTCCGTCTTCGTCAGACGGGTCTTGCTTTCGCCGGGGCCGAATACGGAGTAACCGATCTTCAACGCACAGACATTGGGTACGATGGGCAGCACTGCCTGCAGGCCGTACTTCTCGATGTTCTCCTGGCGGATCTGGTGTTTCTTACCCGCCGCGATATCGTACATAAACGACGCATACTCATAGTAGCCAGAGATCCCGGAGGATAGTTCCTTCAGGTACTCAAACTGCATGATGAAATAGTTCTCGTTCAAAACAAAGATCGAAAGATGCTTGGAAAGAACGTAATCCTTCAGGTTATCTTCGAAACGATAGACCTCGCTACAGGTCATATCCTTCGCATTGTAACGGAACAGCGTGAACGTCGAGTTCGGATAGTGCTCAAAATTGATCGTGAAGAAATACAGGTACGGGCAGTTTTTTTCGGCAAATGAGAACCGCGCGACCTCATACTTCGAAACGTCCGGAAGAATCTCCTCACGAACGTTGCGCTTCACGTTATATGTATAGTAAAAGATCCTGTTGAACGGAACGATTCCGGTTCCGATGTTGGTCGTGATCTTCTCCCGGTTGATCAAAAGCAGCCACTCATCATCGAGGCTTCTGCAGTCGACATCGGTCTTATTGGGGATTATGCGTATATCCATACCGTAATTCCTTTCGATCGTATGCATTGAGGATATGCCGATCGGAGTTTTCGTCGGGCATCAATCGTCCGACAAACAATCCATGATATCAAAGTCGGGATCCTTGTGGGACAGGAACAGGGTTCCGATCTGATCGCCGTTCAAGATATCTAAAAGCTTCTCTACATGGGCAGCATTGGTGATGACCATGTCTGCGCCTGAGCCGGTCGCGATCCGCGCGGCTACCATCTTCGCCTTCATTCCGCCGGTACCCACATCGCTGCTGGATGTGGACTTACCCATCTTCATGTAGGCTTCATTTACATAAGGCACGATGTCGATGAACTCTGCCTCGGGGTTTGTCTTCGGATCGTCGGTGTACATACCGTCCTGGTCGGTCAGCAGGATCAGCAGATCCGCATGGATCAGGGCCGCAACGATGGCGGACAGACGGTCATTGTCACCGAACTGGATCTCGTAGGTCGAAACGGTGTCATTCTCGTTAACAACGGGAATAACACCCATGTGGAGCAGTTCCTCGAACGTGTTCTGCGCCAGTTTACGGTTCAGATCATCCGTCATAGTGCTCTTCGTCATCAGGATCTGCGCGGTCTTCTGGTTATATTCCGAGAACAGTTTCTGGTAGGTCATCATCAACTGGGCCTGGCCGATCGCGGCCAATGCCTGCCGCTGGCTGAGGGTCTCAGGCTTGATGCCCATGGACTTGCGTCCGACTGCGATCGCGCCGGAGGATACCAGAACGACATCTTTACCCATTCCGTGGATATCCGCCAAAGTACGCACCAGCTGTTCCATTTTATTGTAATTCACATCGCCGGTCTCGGGATGTGTCAGTGAGGAGGATCCGATCTTGATAACGATCCTCTTTTTGTCCTTTAACAGTTCTCGGTTGTTCATTTCTTTTGCTCCTGAAATTCCATCTGGTTCTTTTTATCGATCGTTTCCAGCACTTCGCTGATGATCTTATCGGCGCAGCGCAGTCCGTCGATCGCGGCGGATGTGATGCCGCCGGCATATCCGGCTCCCTCTCCGCATGGATACAGACCCGCAAAACTGCTCTGCAGGCTGTCGGGATCCCGCAGGATCCTCACCGGCGAAGAAGTCCGGCTTTCGATCGCGCATACGATCGCATCCGGGCGTGTAAATCCCGGTAATTTCCGTTCAAACTCGGGCAATGCTTCGCGGATCGCCTTGCCGACGAAATCCGGAAGGACCGCATCGAGGTCCGTATAATGATAACCGCCTTTGGTCATAGGCTTCATCGGTTCCGCATCGACTGTAGTTTCTGCGTTCGGCTCAGTTACCTGCGCCTTCAGAAACTCGCCCATACACTGGGTCGGGATGGCTCCGTGTCCTGCACGAAATGCCCGTCCCTCGATCTCTTCCTGAAAATCCACACCCGACAAAACAGCGTCGGAAGGGAAATCCGAAGGATCGACATTGCAAACGATGGCGCTATTCGCAACGCCACTGTTTCTCGCATGGTCGCTCATGCCGTTGATAGCCAGTCGTCCGGCCTGCGAAGAAGCATTGACCACATAACCGCCGGGACACATACAGAACGAGTAAACGCTCCGTGCGTCCTGACCCTCGCCGACCTGTGCGGTCAGTTTGTACGAAGCAGCAGGCAGGTCAAACTGCATTTCAGCGCCTTTGTACTGGTCGTGGTCGATCATGCTTTGCGGGTGCATCACGCGTACACCGACAGCGAAAGGCTTCGCTTCCATCGGGATCTGCTTCGCATACAGAGTGCGAAACGTGTCACGGGCGCTGTGCCCCGTAGCGAGAATGCAACGATCTGCGGGAAGTGTCTCGCCGCCGGCCAGACGAATGGACGTCAGCCGATTCCCGGCAAATGTCAGATCGTCTGCGCGCGTTTGAAAGCGCACGCTACCGCCCAGCTCGAGGATCTTCTTTCGAAGATCGACGATCACGCGGCTTAAGCAGTCCGTGCCGATGTGCGGCATCGAACTGATCAATATATCTTCCGGCGCGCCGAAGGCAACAAGTGTCTCCAAAACGTACCGGTGATAATCTTTATTGGCTTTGATAAGCGTGTTGAGTTTTCCGTCGGAAAATGTTCCGGCGCCGCCCTCACCGAAAGAAACGTTACACTCAGGATCCGGGGACAATTCTTCCTCCGGCCGGGTCTCGTACTCCTCGGTACGCTTCCAGAAGTCACGGACTGTGGCCGTCCGCTCCTCCATACATTGCCCACGTTCTAAAACGACGGGCTTCAATCCTGCCATGGCTAACAGGTAGGATGCAAATATTCCTGCAGGTCCGAAGCCGACGACCGCGATCTTCGGGATCGAAGCATCGGAATCCGAGCCTTTCTCCAAAAGTGAGCGCAGAAGCATAGCGTTTTCTTCAAAGCGGTAGACCTCAGCCACCTCGGAGAGATACGAAATGTCTGCGCCGAGCTTTTTGATCTTCGACGCGCGCTCTGCCTGCTTTTGCTGCTTCTGCGCATCCCACCCGCCAAACGTCAGGGCGACCTCGTATACATACGACATCTCCGCTCCGCCCTTTCGACGGGCATCCAGAGACTGTCTGCGCAGTTTGTAAGAGCTGAACTTCGTCTGAAACGCTTTCTGAGAGATCTCCGCGAGCAGTTTCTCCAGGTCGGTCTTACTGTGCCCGATCGGCAGTTTGACTTGTTTGAGAAGGATCATAGGTTATTCTCCCCTGCCTTGCAGACATCTTTGTGCCGCCGTTTTCCCGGCGATCGCGCCGCTCGTAAATGCGAACTGCAGATTGTAACCGCCGCAGTCGCCATTGACATCCAGCAGCTCTCCCGCAAAATATAGACCCGGCTGCAGTTTGGATTCCATCGTCGTAGGCTCGACCTCCGGCAGGCTTATGCCGCCGCTGCTGACCTGTGCATGATCAAATCCCAACGTGTTAAACACATCAAAGCGCAGGTGCTTCAACGTATCAACGGCCTTACCAAAGACGGCGGGTTTTATGCTCGCCATTTTTTTATTCCGGTCGGGAATGGTCTTCAGAGCGTCGATCAGTTTTACCGGAAAGATCCGCGCCAACTGTTCCTGTATGGTCCTCTCACCGAAATACTCGCACCACTCGGGGAATGCTCCCATCGCATCCTCCGCATCGGTGCCGGGCGCCAGATCGATCTCAACGCTGACCTTTTGGCCTTTCTCCAAAGCGATCGCTGCACCTCCGGCGACCTGAAAAACAGGGATGCCGCTGATCCCGTAATCCGTAAATAGGATCTCGCCTTTTTCGGTGTCTGTCGGCTTCTCGTCCACGATCAGTGTGATCGCTGCATCACTGATGCGCGTTCCTGCCCACACAGAAAAACTCGCGCCGTTCTCTTTCAACTTCAACGGACATAATGCGGGCAATGGTTCCACGATCGTATGACCGAAGTTCTTTGCGTAGTAATAGCCGCTACCGTCACTTCCGAATTTGGGTGAAGCGCTGCCTCCCATCGCCAGGATCACGGCGTCTGCGTCAAATACGCGCCCCGAACGAGTCTGGACGATAAAACGCCCGGCCTCCTGTTGCAAGGTCCGCATGCGGTCCGAAAGGATCACCTCGACACCCAGGCGTCGGATCTCATCTTCCAAACACGTAACGACCGTGGCTGCGCTCTCATTGGCCGGATAAAAGTATCCGCCATGACGAACGACCGGCGGAAGTCCGAGCTCATGAAAGAACGTGAGGATGAAATCATTATCCATGGAATTCAAAGCGACGGAGATCCAGGCAGGATCGGAAGACGTATGAAAATGCGAACGGTCCTGATCGATATTCGCGAAGTTGCATTTTCCGTTTCCGGTCGCATAGATCTTGCGTCCGAGCTTTTCATTACCCTCGATCAGGATGACGTTTGCTCCCTCACGGGCCGCAAAGATCGCACTTGCCAAACCGGCAGCCGAGCCGCCGATCACACAGATCGTCGATTTTTGCTTTTGATCCATGCCCATAGGAGCCTCCTTCATCCGGCCTGAGTCACTGCTAGGCCACATTTAACTATAACACAAAACCCGCGGTTTGTAAATATCACACGCGGGTTTCGGATCTCGCCATTTTCTTCATTTGGCGCGCATTTTCCAGCACCAGATCGTTGATCTCTTTTCCGCCGAGCATGCGGGCGATCTCCTTCACGCTGTCCTCTTCGTTCAGCATGAAGATATCGGTGTGCGTGCCGTTCTGATCCGCGTCTTTTTCGATCAGGAAATGCGTATCCGCCATGGATACGATCTGCGGTAGATGGCTGATGCAGATGACCTGACGATCCTTTGAGATCTTACCAAGCAGCTCTGCGACTTTTTGTGCAGTGCGGCCGCTGATTCCGGTATCGATCTCATCAAAGATCAGCGTATCGACATCGTCGGTACGCGCCATGATGGATTTGATCGCAAGCATGATACGGGACAGTTCACCGCCAGACGCAATCTGCGACAGCGGGCGGATCGGTGAGCCCGGGTTTGTCGAGATCATGAAATCGACGTCATCCATACCATTTGCGGAAAAATGTTCGTTCTTCGCAAAGGCAACTTCGAATTCGACCGTCAGAAAGTTCAGGTCGACGAGGCCTTCCTTCAGTTCCTTCTCAAAGCTCTTTGCGTAGGTTTTGCGCACTTTCGAAAGCTCGTCCGAAGCGATCGTCAGATCATTCTCCAGTCGTGCTTTTTGTGCGGTCAATGTATTCTTCTTCTCTTCGTAGTTTCGCAGGAATGCCAGACGTTTCTCACATTCATCTCTGTGCGCCATGATCTCTTCATACGTGTTACCGTATTTGCGTTTCATGTCATGGATCAGGTCTAAACGTCCCTGCAGGCTGCTCAGCAATTCCTCATCCTGTGAAATGCCGGACAGATAGGAATTAACATCCAGGGAAACATCGTGGAGCAGGCTCTCCAGGTCCATCAATTCATCATGGATCGCGGTCAAACCCTCATCTAGCGTCACCAGATGCGAGATCACCTTCAGGGAGCGCTCGACCGCCTCGGAAGCCGAGGTGCGGGAAGCATTGATCTCGTCATAGATCTCAGACAGCCCCTGTACCAGCGTAGCGGCGGAATTCGCCTTCTTAAACTGCGCCATCAGGTCTTCCTCTTCCCCTTCGATCAAGTGGGCCGCATCGATCTCATTGAGCTCATACTCGCAGAAATCCATCTCGCGGAAACGTTTGATGTCGTCCAGATCCATCTCGGACAGTTCACGCAGAGTTTCACGATAGGTGGCATATAGATCTGCAACCTTCTGTTTCGTCGGAGCGATCTTCGCCTTACCAAACTCATCCAGGATCTCCAGATGTTTCGATTTTTTCAAAAGGGACTGGTGCTCGTGCTGACCGTGCAGGTCCAGCAGACAGTCCGTGATATCCCGAAGATCCGACGCTGAGATCGTCTCACCATTGATACGGCAGACTGACTTCGTCCCGGTGATCTTCCTTGAGATTAGCAGTTCTCCGTCCTCGGGAACATCGATCTGCTTCTCTTCCAACAAATCAATAAATGAACGGTCGGGCTCAACGATCGAGAATCCCAACTCGATAAATCCGCTCTTCTGCGGATCTTTTAATATATCTTTGGGCAGTTTGCCGCCGAGCGCGATCGAGACCGAACCGATGATCACGGATTTACCGGCACCAGTCTCACCGGACAGGATGTTAAGGCCCGGTGTGAATTCGATATCGATCTCATCGATCAAAGCGACATTTGCGATATGCAATGAATGTAACATGTATCCTCCTTAAGCCAAGGCAGTTTTGATGATATCCTGAATCCTTTTTCGGAGTAAAACAGCTTCCTCGCCAGTCTTGGCCACACAAAAGATCGTATCGTCACCGGCGATCGAACCGACGATCTCTTTGAAATGCAGGGAATCCAGCGCAGCCGCCACAGCCATCGCCATGCCGGACGCGGTCTTGATGACCAGGATATTCTGCGCGACATCTGCGTGTGAAAAACCTTCCTTTAACACACGAAGAAGACGCCGCGTATCTTCCGGCATCTTCCTGATATCTTCCGTGAGAACACCGCTTGCGCTGCTCTCATCGATCTTATAAACGCTTTTTTTGCCCTTCTCGGACACTTTGTTCAGATTGAGTTTCTGCAGATCGCGCGACACCGTAGCCTGAGTGACGGAAAACCCTTCCTTCTGAAGGTAGTTCACGATCTCCTCCTGTGTCTGGGCCGGACCTGACGAAAGCAGTTCCAGTATCTTCTTCTGACGCGCATTTTCCTTCATGGCAGTCTCCTATTGCATCTTATTCCTGAGCAATTCAATAAAGCTGGTCTGGGCGAATTTGATCAGACGCACGGGGCGATCGGACCGAATGATACGGATCACATCATCGTCATTCAGATCTACGACATGATCACCGTCGTAAGCAACGACGCAGCCCTCTCTTCCGTCCGCCGTAGCCGTAGAACGGATGTGGATCTCGATCGTGCTCGAAGCATCGACGATCACACAACGCGAATTCAATGCATGGGCGCAGATCGGCGTCATTGCGACCACCTGTGCCGTCGGAACGACCAGCGGTCCGCCGGCAGAGAGATTATACGCCGTTGAACCGGTCGGGGTCGAAAGCAGGATGCCGTCCGCACGGTTATTCATCAGGTAAGCCCCGTTGACATAAACATCAAAATCGATCACGTGCATATGGCTGAAACGATTGATAACAATGTCGTTCAAAGCGATATCATTGACGATCTCTTTTCCCTGGTTATAAATGATACCGCGGATCATCATGCGCTCTTCGATCTCGTAATCTCCGGAAAGCAGGCGGTCCAGGGCAGGGATCACTCCGTCCCTGTCGATCTCGGCCAGGAAGCCGAGATGACCCAGGTTCACACCCATGATCGGGATATCTTTCCGGTAAAGATCGCGCGCCGTTTGAAGCAGCGTACCATCACCGCCGAGAGTGATCACACAATCGGTATCCTCCGGCAGTTCGGCAGTCTTCGAGCCACGTTCCTCATATGTCACAGGCATATCAAACACATGGCAGTTCACGCCATGTTCCTTCAGATATGCGGTGATCGTGTTTGTGATCGTGTAATCAACATCTTTTGAGCGGTTGACGATCAGACCGATATTCTTCACGGCTATTCTCCTAGTTTAAACTATTTTACAGATCGTAAAAGGTATGAGCTTCGTCCACCACGCGATCGAGGATCGCGAGCGATTCGGCGCCTTTCACGCCTTTCTTTAAGTGGAACAGAAACTCTGTATTTCCATCACCGCCAAGCACGGGCGAGTACGTGGCAGAAAGAAATTCGGGTCGTATCTCATCCGGCATGCTCCGGATGAAATTGAATATTTGTATGAGTACATCCAAGTGTACTTTTCGGTCGCGGACAATGCCTTTCTTACCGACCGCTGCGGGTCCGGCTTCGAACTGCGGTTTGACCAGGCATACCAGCTCCCCGTCTTCGGAAAGCGTTTGGCACACGGGGATTAGTAACTTCGTGATCGATATAAAAGATACATCCATCGCCGCGAAATCCGGCTGTTTGCGGCTCTCGCGATCCGGCAGGCTCTCAGGCTTCAGATCTTTGACATTAAAGCCTTCCATCGAGCATACATTGACATTGGCACGCAACTTCGGATCGAGCTGATCGTGGCCGGAATCGATCGCGTACACAAACGTAGCGCCTTCCTGAAGCATACAGTCGGTAAATCCTCCGGTCGATGCGCCGATATCGAGACATACACGACCGTTCAAGTCGATCCCGAAGGTATCGATCGCCTTCTTCAGTTTCAGGCCTCCACGGCTGACATAGGGGATCTCTCCTCGGTCCAAATGGATATCGCAGGTATCAAATACAAAAGTTCCGGGCTTCGTGGTCAAAACACCATCAACCACGCAGGCACCGCTTTTGATCAATTCCTGAGCACGCGGTCGCGAACTCACCAATCCCTTCTCGACCAACAGCAGGTCCAATCGTTTTTTCTCACTCATGATCTGCCTTCGATCCTTTCACAGCTTTCAAAGCCTCTTCATATACATGGTCGGTATCCAGTCCCAGTTCGCGCATCAAAACATCGACGCAGCCATGTGGGATAAACCGATCCGGAACGGCAAAGATACGGACCTTCGCGCGGGAACGCTGTTCCATCAGGTAGGCGGCGATCTGCTCGCCGATACCGCCGGCTTTGACGTTCTCTTCCAGTGTAAAGATATTCTTGTAGTTCTTTAGCGAACGGATGCATTCCAGATCCAGCGGCTTCGCAAAACGCAGGTTCACCACAGTCGCTTCGATGCCTTCCTCAGCCAGACGTTCCGCGGTTTCCATCGCCGTCTTCACCATGGAGCCGATCGCGACCAATGCGATCGTGCTGTCCGAAGCTTTTTTCATCACTTCGGCCTTACCATAAACGATTTTGGAATTGCAACTTTTATAACTCAGCAGAGCCTCTCCGCGCGGATAGCGGATGGCCAGCGGGCCTTCAAACGTCGAAGAAAACAGGAACATCTGAGCAAATTCATATGCATTCTTGGGTGCCATGACCGTCAGATTCGGCATGGATGTCAGATACGAAAGATCAAATACACCCTGATGCGTCTCTCCGTCTTTTCCGACGATACCTGCGCGATCCACCGCAAAGGTAACCGGCAGTTTCTGCATGCAGACATCATGCAGGATCGAGTCGTAGGCGCGCTGCAGGAACGACGAATAGATCGCTACATAGGGCTTCATGCCCGATACCGCAAGTCCTGCGGCAAAAGTAACGGCATGCGCCTCGGCGATACCTACATCGAAAAAACGTTCCGGAAAATGTCTGGAGAACCGGCTGAGTCCGGTCCCGTCCGCCATCGCTGCGGTGATCGCAACAACTTTCTCGTTCTGCTTACCGAGCTGCATCATACAGTCGGAAAACAGTTTTGTATAGGTAGCAGGGTTCTCCTGACGGAGCAGTTTTCCGGTGTTCGGATCGAAAGGATCGATGCCGTGAAACTTTCCGGGATTCGCTTCTGCGAACGGATAGCCCTTGCCTTTTTTCGTCAAAATGTGTAACAAAACCGGGCCTTTCGCCTGCTTTGCGGTACGAAACGCCTTAACCAGCTGATTGATATTGTGGCCGTCAAACGGTCCCAGATAGGTTATGCCCATGTCCTCAAACATCATACCTTCACGTACGACCAGTTGTTTGATACTATCCTTAGCGTTCGAGATGACATCGTGGATATCATCACCCGAAGGGATACGACGCAGGTTCCCGGTAATACTCTCCTTAATACCGGTGTAGATCTTCGACGTACGAAGCTTTCCGAGGAAATTGCTGACGCCACCGACATTTTCCGAGATGGACATGGTGTTATCGTTCAAAACGATGATGAAATTTCCTTTCACCGAGGAAACATTGTCCAGGGCTTCAAAAGCCAGGCCTCCGGTCAATGCGCCATCACCGATCACGGAGATCACATGGTAGTCCTCACTCTTCAGGTCACGTGCATGTGCCATACCGACTCCCGCAGAGATCGAGGTTGAACTGTGTCCGGTATCGAACACATCGCACGGACTCTCCGCGCGCTTCGGAAAACCGCTCATCCCACCAAAAGAACGCAGGTTAGCAAAACCATCCCTGCGGCCGGTCAAAAGTTTATGTGTATACGACTGGTGACCGACATCCCAGATCACCTTATCCTTCGTAAGGTCAAACACGAGATGGATCGCCATAGTCAGTTCGACAGCACCCAAATTAGACGAAAGATGACCACCCGTGCGGCTCACGCTTTCGATCAGGAAATCCCGTATCTCCCTGGCTAAAACCTTATAATTCTTCGGAGATACTCTTTGGATGTCATTCGGTTTTCGTATTTTCTCCAAATACATGCAAATGCCTCCGAACCTATTTGTTTCTGGAAACCATGGAAGTAAATAATTCTTTTAACGTTCCGGAGTCTCCCGGAAGTTCATCGAGCAGGCGGATCGCTTCCGCGGTCAATGCTTCCACATCCTCCTGTGCTTTCTTCAGGCCATAAAGAGAAACATAGGTTGTCTTATTATTCTTTTCATCGCTATGCAGAGGTTTTCCGATCGTCGCCTCATCCCCGCTCACATCAAGGATGTCATCGCGGATCTGGAAGGCCACACCGACGTTTTCGGCGATCTTACGGCAGATCTCGACCTCTTTCAAAGTAGCGCCGCCCAATACTGCACCGATCATCATCGCGGATTCCAACAGTGCTCCGGTCTTCAAACGGAAAACAAAATCCAGTTCCTCTGCGGACATAGGCCGTCCTGTCAACTCCACATCGACCGTCTGGCCGCCGATCATACCATAGATGCCGGTCTTATTGGCCAGGATATGGATCGCCTTACACAGGCGCTCGGGATTCTTCGTCTTCGCATAGGCAGACGAAGCCACTTCAAACGCATAGATCATCAAAGCGTCGCCGGCGAGCACGCCCGTCGCTTCACTCTCATATTTCGCCCACGTAGTCAGTTTGCCACGGCGGAAACGGTCATTATCCATGCAAGGCAGGTCGTCATGGACCAGGCTGGACGAATGGATCATCTCCAAAGCGACCATCATCGCCTTCAGGTCATTCGTAACGGGACCATCGGAAAAAAGGCGGTAGGTCTCATGCATGATCAGAGGACGCAGCCGCTTTCCGCCCACTAGTATACTGTAATTCAAAGCTTCGAGGATGGTCTTCTGAAAGCCCTTCTCCTTCGGAAGGAACTCCCGGATCATCTCCTCGATATATTCGGTATTTGTGCTCATATCATCATTCTCCGGTCGTCAGATCGCCGGCTTCATCCGCCGGTTTCTCCTGGAGTACTTTTACTTTATTCTCGATCTCGGTGATCTGCGCAGCGCACTCACGGATCAGTTTCATTCCCTTTTCATACTCGGCAAAAGACTGCTCCAGCGAATCGGTCTCACTCATGCGCTTCGTGATCGCATCCAGTTCATTCAATGTTTCCTGTATCGTCATTTTGACTTCTCCTCTGTGTTTCCTTAACTTCTGCCTTCGCCTCGCCGTCCGCAAAATACAGTTTCACCAGATCGCCGGTCCGGATTCGGTCAATGCTCTTGATGCCACGTCCGTCAGCGTCTGCCGCATAGGTAAAACCGGCCGACATCTTCTTCAATGGTGATGCCTCCTCCAGCGTCCGGATCACGATCGACAAGCGATGCTTCGATGCCTCGACCGACCGTTGGATCTGCGTCTGCATCCGTTCGTTCTTTTGCTTCAGGTCTTGGGATGTCTGCAGGATTTTCGCATTCATCTTCTGATCCAGCATCTCCCGTATATGGTTCAATTTGTCCTTCCGGCGCTCCAGGATCTTCCCGGGATGCATCGCCTTCAGGCCCAGATACTTTTCATTCAAACTATGCTTGCAACGGTCGATCTTCTGGCCCATCGTGAAGTCCATATCCCGTCGATAGCCCTCCAGCAGATCCATGAAATCCCGCAGATCAAATACGGCCAGTTCCGCCGCTGCCGAAGGTGTCGGGGCGCGAAGATCCGCCACAAAATCCGCGATCGTATAATCGGTCTGGTGACCGACCGCGGAAATGACCGGCGTCTGCGCGGCAAAGATCGCCTCGGCGACCGCCACCTCATTAAACGCCCACAGATCCTCGATGGAACCGCCGCCGCGGCCTACGATGATACAATCCATGCCCATCGAATCCAGCATCTGGATCCCTCGGACAATGCTTTGCGCAGCGCCTTCCCCCTGCACTAAAGCCGGATATAAAAACAACTCTACATGCGGATTTCGCCGTGTCGCGATCTGGATGATATCCTGGACCGCCGCACCGGTCTGAGCCGTAACGATACCGACCTTCCGACAGTACTTCGGGATCGGTTTCTTATAGATCTCCGAGAACATCCCCATCTCTTCGAGCTGCTCTTTGATCTCCAGATATCGCTGGTACAGGTCGCCCTTGCCGTCAAACTCGATGCTGTCGGCATAGAGGCTGTATGTCCCGTCACGCTCGTATACATTGACCGAGCCGGTCACCTTTACATTCTGGCCGTCACGAAGCGCAAACTTCAGGCCTGCGCGGCGGCTGGCAAACATAATGCACGAAAGAGCAGAAATACCCGAACCATAGGAAGAAGCGCCGGCTTCAAAGCCCGCGCCGGATATACTTCCCTCTTTCAATGTAAAGTAAATGTGCCCCGAGGAGTGATATTTGCAATTGGATATCTCTCCGCGAACGCAGACATGCGATAAGATCACATCCTGGCGGAACAAACCCTTGATGTAATTATTCACCTGGGACACACTGTATACGTTTTGCTGCATGTATTACTCCGTCTCCGAGACAGCCTTATGAAGAACGCCGTTGACGAACTTATAGGACTCGTCGCCGCCGTAACGTTTTGCAAGTTCGACCGCTTCGTTGATCGCTACCTTTACGGGGATGTTATCATCAAAACGGATCTCGTAGATCGCAAGGCGCAGGATTGACAGGTCGACCTTACTGATGCGCTCGATCTTCCAGCCTGCGGCCAGATACCCGGACAACATCTGATCGATCTCGTCCAGATGGGAACGCACGTCGTTGAAGCGCTGCTCAACGATGCCGAACTCATCTTCCGTCAGGTCGGGAAGCTCCTCTTCGTCGATCCTCCACCAGTGCACCTTCGCATCGGTCGTTTCCGCAGTTTCTTCGTCATCCTGCTTCTTTGTCTTCTTTTTGTCGGCCGGCTGCAGATACAACTGCAGCTGACGCTCCACCTCTTCGGGATCCTTATAAAATCCCAAATGGAACAAAAGGTTAAAGAGGTGTGTTCTGAGAATAGTCGCTTTCATCGTAGCAGGACTCCTTAGGATAATTCCATTCCGCAAACGGAAACATCGACCGCCTGAACATTCATGCCGGTCATATTTGTGATCGCTGTCTTCACGCGCTCCTGAACCTCAGCGCATACTTCCGGAGCAACGTAACCGTATTTGATCACGATGCGCACACGGATACGGATATTACCATCCTTTACGTTCAGGATGATGCACTTCGCAAGGTTCTTCTTACTCAGTTTCTCGATCAATTCATGGCCTGTATTGCCCCAAAGGGAATCCACGCCTTCTACTTCTTCTGCCGCGATTGCTGCGATCATGGAGATGACGTCGTTAGCCATCTTAACTTCCGCGATCTTTGCGTCCTCCGGCGACTTATAGATACTGTTGTTCAATTCAACGGGCATGTCCGTCCTCCTGTTACTCGGCGTCCTCGGAATCGGTTACCTCGGGCTCTTCCTCCGGTACATTTCCGGCCTTCTTATCCTCAAGGTCCTTCTTGAACGTCTCGATATTATGATAATGGTCGCGAATGGTCTCGCACAGAGAGATCAGATCCTCGGAAACGATCTCGCCTTCTTCAAAACGATCCCAAACGAACTGACCGATCTCAAGCATGGTAGCTTTGATGGCCTTTTCTTCGGATGTGATCTTGCCTTTAACTTTTACAGACTCAACGGTGTCAGTGGTCTTCTTGCCGACCGACTTCGCGATGTTCATAGCGCCTTCTTTGATCGAATTAAAATCCATGGTTATACCTCCATTTCCTCAGTGTTCCGTGTATTTCACGGAAAATGATATCTATACTGCCTCCATTATAGCGGATATGAAACGTAAAATCAAATACTTATTATGGATTCGGGATGGCGATGCCCGAAACATCCATGTTGGTGATGATCAGGTGCTCCGCCTCCCTGTCGTTGCGGCTCTTCACGTTGTACAGGTAGTGGTTATGGAACCGCAGGATGTTGAAGCCCTCGCTGTAGAGGTTGTAAATGAACTCCGTGTTTTTGATGACGAGCAGGAACTGCGCCTTCGTCGTCTTCAGGACTGCCGCCAAGCGTTCATGATCCTTCTTGGTGAATGCCTTGCCCTCGTAATCCGAGAACTCGGTATCGTAAGGCGGGTCCAGGAACATGAAGTCATTTTCCGCAGGGGCAATGCGCTCCAGGAAGCTTTCAAAATCCTGGCAATAGACAGAGGTCTTCTCAAACACAGAAGTGATCTCCTCAGAGAAGAGATAATCGACCTTCTGGCGGAAATTCTTCTTGTTGTACGAGATACCGCCGTACGGGATGTTGAACTCACCCTTCGCGTTGTAACGGAACATCGAACCGTAACAATATTCACGGATGAAGTAGAAGTTCGCGCAACGATACGACATGGATTCACGCGCGCCGCGGTTCAACAAAAGATCGTTGAACACATTGCGGAAATACATGTAGTATCCGCTGGTCAGACCCGTGATCAGGTTATCTTCCACATCCTCCTGCGACATCGGGGATTTCTTATAGTTCGCCGCCAGACGGATGATCTTATCGGTCAGGTAGTAGACCAAGGTTTCAAAAAACAGGTCCAGGTCCGGAACGAGTCGCTTCGTAAAGCCGGCAATGATATCGTCGGCCATAAGGTAGACCAGGCCATGCACCGCTTCGGTCAATTTCTCCTTATCGGTGTCCAGATTGATCTGCTCGAAGAAGAGCTGATACAGGTCTTCGTAATGCTGCATCGCGACCGTCTGGATATTCTGAAACGAATTATCGTACGACAGCAGGTACTGATACAGCGATTCATCACGATCCCGGAGCAGGATGTAAAAATCCATCAAAGATTCCGATACATCATTGATCAGCGCTCTCTTCGGCGTAAGCTCGAAATACAAAGCACCGCCGCCGAAAAACGGCTCGATGTAACGATCAAACTGCGGTATCAGATGTATGAATTGTTCCAGCTCGGAGGCCTTACCGCCCGGCCATTTGATCAAAGGTTTCGGCACGTTTCATCCTTTCTTCTTCTAGAAAACGAACGGCCGTCCGGCAGTGTCGTAAATCTCGGAAGCATCAAATAAGAATTTCAAAATGGTTTTGTTATTTTTCATATCGTTGTACAGGCGGGCGCCAGTCACGTCGATCCAACCCATGCGATAATAATTATCGGTGATCTGGACCCAATAAGGTTCCTGTACGTTGATCAGGCTGCAGTAGAAATGATATCCTTTACTCTTCAGGTACTGGTATTTATCATCCGAGTAAAGTTTCCATCCGCTGTCCTTACCGGTCGGCCATACGTAGATATCGCTGTCGCCGAGCAACACGCCTGCGGTCTTCTGCCAGTTTAGAAAATCGACCTTGAAATCACTGATCGAGTAATCGTAGATCACCTTGTTATAGTAACTGCCGTTCGCGATCTCATAACCGTTTTCAGTCAGGTAATCGCGAATGCTTTGGATCTGCTTGATATTGTCCGCATAATCTTCTGCCGACGGATCGGAGATATCGTATCCGAAAATGCCGTCAGTCGGCGAGATCGCCAGCACACCATGCGCGTTGCAGTAGGAGAAATCCGGATGCTCGTCAATGAATTCATTCAGGATCGTGATATAGTCGAAAGCGCCGTATGTCGTACCGTCCTCATTGTCATAACGTGCAGACAGCACGCCCTTTTTCAGTTGCAAGCCTGAGGCAAAACCATCACCGCTCATACTCTTTAAAAAGCTCGGATCCTGTTGTACAAATACGATCGGCGTCTTATTCTCCGGAATGTAAAGTGTCTTCTTAGTGCGTGTGGTCTTGATCGTCCCGTCTTCCTGTACTTTATCGGTGAACTCGGTCAATTGATGCATGTTCACCAATATGTAGTTCGAGTCGTACAGTTTTTGAAGAATGGCGCGGAACTCTTTTTCCGTCAAATTGTTGTTGTTGTATTTCTTTGCATTTTCATCACCATCGAAAGCAAAACGGCTCTCGTGGATGATCGCGTTAAACGCCAAACAGGTGACCTTATCCGCCTTATTCCAGGTAGGCAACGACGTTTTTTCCATCTCCAGGTGTTCAACCAGTTCCAGCAGTTCCAGCGTCTCTTTATAGTCGGGATCGGAACTGATGTATTTGATCGCGCCCTCATAATCATAACCGAGGATCATGCGGTTTGCTTTTTCGATCACCTCGTTTACATGCTGTTTAAGTTTCGCATCCGTATCGAATAACGTTGTATCCGGTTCCGGTCCATTGACTTCATCAACATCCAGCGTCGGAGTGATATCGGAATGATCGTTTCGCGTTTTGATCGCAAAATAGATGATCAGTCCGACGATGATCATGAACGAAAATGCAATGATCAGGTTCCTGCGGAAGATCATTTTTTCCTTTCCGCTCCTGAACCGATTTCTTTCGTATCCCATAATGTGCTCCTAATCAGTCGGAGGAAGCCTCCTCCATAGTCTGCGGCTCAGTTTCCTGAGGCGCCGCAGTTTCCGGAACCTCGGCCCCGCCGGGGTTCTCCTGCCCTGTTTCTTCGGCAGGCTGTGTTTCTTCCTCCGGAGCCTGTGTATCAGGTTCCTCCGGATCCGATTCGTCCGGCGTAGTCTCCTCCGGATTCTCCGTCTCTTCGGTCGATTCGGCCGTAGCTTTTTCCAGTGTCAGGCTGGAAACCGGATAGGTCGTATCGGTAAGGATCGGATCACCGTGCAGTTTGCCATCTGCATAATATCGCATGGAAGCATGGTCAATGAGGACCTTATCCATAACATTGAATCTCTTCTCCAGGAAGACCTCGATGTAATCCATGTGTTGTTTGTAATCCAGGTAGTCGGAAACAAACGACCACTCCCAGCCCTGGCGTTCTCCCGGAATCACCCACATGTTGAAGTTTGCGTCACCGACTTTATACATCAAATGGCGCATGGTCTTCAGCGATTCGGTCGCAGTCGAGCGCAGGATGCCTCTGACTTCTTTCCAACGTTTTTCAAGGCGAGCCATGAACTTAGGATCCTGTACCAGGTAGGTTCCCCAAGTGATCTCCGTATCGGTAAAACCGTTTTGTGAGCAAGCCCAGCTGTCGTATTCCGGCGTCAGGTTTCCGACATTGCCCAGTGCCAGATCGAAATCCCAAACCGGCTGGAACTTCAGTTTCTGTCCTGCCCGTTTTTCGATGTAAACGCTACGGTTGAACGCGCCGTCGCAGTTATACGTGAGCTCCGTAATGATAAACCAGTCGACCAGAGAATCTATGTCGATATAGTCTTCGTAGTTCGACAGGTTCACAACTGCGTCGTTGGCAGCCATAACATAATCATAGATATATTTGTATTGAGCCGCGGTGATCTCTTCGGGCTCCGGGTTTTTGATCGCAACATCGCGAAGCAGCCCTGCGGTAAACGCAGAATGACCCATCCGATAACCGGACTCATATCCGCGTACCTCGATCAGGTAATCGCGATCCACTTCCGAGGAATGCTTTGTCTGATTCACGCGTCCGCTTGCGATCTCGACCTTATCGCCGATACAATACATGCCGATATATTTGCCATTATAAATGACCTGTACCGGGAATGTCGAGGGTGTAAAATCAAAATTCATCTGCCGCGCGAGTTCAAACGAAATATAATTTCGGGACATCGTCGGGTCGAAATAATTGGCCAGCATGACCCAATCTCGGTTCGAAGGCAGCCCCAAAATGCTGACCTTTTGATCGAACTTGATGTTAAACGGCTTCTTTTCCTTCTTCCATGTGCTGTGACCGCGGCCTTTGATCTGCATGGTCATCTCCGGGATCGAGTCGATGCCGGGCACATGATCTGCATCCATGGAAAATGTGCCGGTAATATATGTGCTTTTACTCGACACCATCTTCCCGTTCGAGGTCGTGATGTAGACCACTGGAACATTATAGCTTTCATAGGTTGCAGAAAGCCGATATCCGTGGGTCTGACCGTTCGCGTCCGTCACCTTACAGATGACCGGTTTAAAGATATTCACGGTACCATCGGGATTCAAGCCCTCACCGGAGAGCTCGACATTCCCGTTCGCGCTTATACTGAGACGCGTATTCGTCGTCGTGTTTTTGTTCACTTCGATCGGCAACTTAACTTTAAAGGAATTGCCGCTCTGCTCATATTTCAGTTCTTTTGTGGCAAATGAATTCTGGGCAGGCAGGATCGAAACGCCGTTCAATTTAACATCAGCAGAACCGCCGACCTCATAGTTCCCGAGGATATCCTCGTCGTTCCATTTGGTCGCAAACGTATATAAGGCGATGAACTCACCCGTGACACCATTTCCTTTCCATACGATCTCACATTCGGGCAGTTTATATAATTCATCCACATCATATTCCGATGCCGCGCCTTCCAGGTGGATCACGGAACCGGACGAGATCTTAAACTCTTTATTCAGCTGCTTCAGGCTCTCATTATCCGGGATATAGCATGCATTGCCCGCTTCGCCGGAGTATGCGAGGACATACGAAACAGTCGTATTTTCCTTCACGGAAAACCGGAATTCTTTTTCTTCGCCGGCCTTCAGGGTAAATGAAGGATCGTCATCTTCGTCGGAAACAGAGGTGAAAAAATAGATATCACAATGAGCATCCGAATCGTTGTAGAATACCAAACGGTTCTTCTGGCCACCGAACAGACGAAGGGCAGTCTTTCCGGAAACGGAAGCATCCGAAAAAACAGACATGGAACCATCCAGATCTGCCTCTTTTTCTGCATGCGAAAAAGCCGCCCACACTCCCTCTCGCTCGTGTGGCCAGACATCTTCGCTTTCTTCGGTTGTATTCTCTTCGGTCTTATCCTCTGTGCTCTCATCATCCGTTGCTACCGAAGGCTCTGTAACAGGAGCTTCCGGAGAAACGACTTCCGAATCGGGTTCCGTGTCCGAGGCCTCGACAGGCGGCGCCTGCGTGGTCTTATCACCCAGAACGGCTACCGACTTCGTCTCATGATCGTTGCCGATCGGAAGAACTCCGGCCTTTACGGCCAGGAAAATAAGGACACCGACCACAAGCAGGACCGTAAGGACCAGACTTATGACCAGGATCGTAAACCGTGTTGACTTTTTTTTCATCTCATACCTGTCTGTTGTTTATTTTCCGGCTTCCAGGAAACCTCGGATCTCGACATACGCCGCGATCACATCTACACAGGTATCGATCCCGAGAACACCACTGTCCAGGATCATGTCATAGTTATCCATATCTGCCCACTTTTTACCTGTATAGTAATTATAATAATCCGACCGCTGTTTATCGGTCTTCTTCATCAGTTTCTCGATCTCTTTATTCGTGTCGACGCCCAAACGCTCCTTCAGACGGAACATACGCGGGATCTTATCGGCATTGATAAAGATACGGCACAGTCTCGGATGATCCTTCAGGACAACGTCCGCGCAGCGTCCGATGATGATACAGGACTCCTGCTCCGCCAGCTTCTGGATGACCTGGGACTGGAACATAAAAAGGTTGTCGTCGGAAAGGATATTTCCGTCCACGGAAGGGCTGGAGATCTTCGGAGACATGGACTTCATAACCTTATACAGGATCTTATCGCCGGCACGCTCGTCTGCCAAATGGAAATAACTCTCCTTGATACCGCTCTCATCAGCGACCATCTGGAGGATCTCTTTGTCATAATACGGGATGCCCAGTTTTTCTGAAAGTTTCTTAGCGACTTCACCGCCGCCGGAACCGTACTTGCGGCCCAATGTGATGACATAGTGTTGTTGTTTCTTCATAGCATATCCTCCTTCTATAATTCTCTTCGGTATTCCCTGTAGAAATACTCAATATCAAAATAGGTCTCTTCGTCGCTCTCTGAGATCATCTTCCATCCGTCCTCTTCCTTCAGTTCCGGAAAGAAGGTGTCCGCCTCGTACTCATACATGATCTTCGTCATGTAGACCGTATCACACAGCGGGAGAAACAGTTTATAGATGCTCTCGCCGCCGATGATGTAGATGTCATCTCCGGTATATCCCTCATTCAGGCACTCATTCAAATACGCGATCGCCTCCTTAAACGAGGATACGACTTCGGCATTTTTCGCCCTGTAATCGGGATTGTAACTGATCACGATATTCTTTCGACCATACAGTCCGGTCTGTCCGGGAAGCGATTCAAACGTTTTGCGCCCCATAACGACGATCTTCCCCATGGTGATCTCGCGAAACCGACGCTGGTCCGCGGGGATCCTCACCAAAAGATTTCCGTTTTTTCCGATACCGTTCTTCAAATCTGCAGCAACAATGATCTTCATAAACGCTCCCCTTCCTTTCCACGATTTTATGCAGCTTCATCGTCTTACTGTATGTATGATATTATAGCAAAATCATTGGAAAATGACAAGTGCCAACCGATTAATACTTGTAAGAAATCCGTCCATCGTATATAATAAACCATAGAATTTGAAACTGTGAAGGAGTTGCCATGTTAACCATAGAAAACACATCCGTAATGAATTTTGAAAACGCCATCCGCGGCGCCCGTAATCCGATGAACAGCTGGGCTCGCATGGACAGCACAACGACCGAAGACGGCTTTGTTTTCGGGGAAAATGATCTCGACCTCGCGAAGCGTCTGGCACGCGCAGGTACCGATCACCGCAAATTTCTCCGCATGATCTTCATCAGTGTCGATGTGACGGCTCCGCTCTACTGGTGGAAGGAATATGACACTTATAAAGTCGCAACCGTAGCGAACTCCACCAGCACTATGCATAAGATCCACTCGGCTCCCTTCGATCTTTCGCAGTTCTCTTGCGACCAGATGAGCCCCGATACCCTTGCTTTCATGCAGACCATCGTGGATAAACTCGAAGAGATCCGTAAGCGCTATCTGGAGACAAAATCCAAGGAGGACTGGTATGATCTCATCCAGCTGCTCCCCTCTTCGTACAACCAGATGCGTACATTGACCTTCAACTATGAGACGGCGATCAACATCTATCGCGCCCGCAGACATCACAAACTTGCAGAATGGCATGTGTTCTGCGACTGGATCGAGTCCCTGCCCTATGCGGCCGACCTGATCACTTTTGAACCGTAATTATATTGATCGTTTTATAAAACAAAGGACCCGGTATCCACATGGTACCGGGTCCTTTGTTCTATTGGATTAATCAACCTTTCGCAAGGCTGTCTACGTAACGCTTGATCTCGGAAGCATTGGTATATTTATCCGTGTGCTCTCCGTTCGTTACGATGAAGGTCGGTGCCTGCATTACTCCGTACTTGGAAACCAGGTCCGCATTTTCCTCAGCGTCGATGACCTCGTAGTCCATATCGCCGAGCATGGTCTTAGCGATCTTGCAGTTCGGGCAGGTCTTCGTGGTGAACAGCATGCGCTTCTCGGTCGTTGCGGAAGCAGTGTCTTCGCTTACTTCAAGCTTGTCAACAGCAGCCACTGCCTGCATCGGATGCGCGTTCTTCGCAGCAACTCTTTCCGCGTCGATCTTGTAGACCAGACGATCGTTGAACTCCGCACGCTTACCTTCGTTCCAGTTCTGAACCGGACGATAGTAACCGGTGATACGGCTGTAGATCTCGGCCTTCTTGCCGCAGATCGGGCACATCTCGACTTCGCCATTGATGTAGCCGTGTGACTGACATACGGAGTAGGTCGGGGACAATGTATAGTACGGAAGCTCGTAATTTTCTGCGATCGTACGAACCAGCTTCGCAGCTGCCTTCCAGTCGGGCAGACGCTCACCCAGGAACGTATGGAATACAGTACCGGAGGTGTACAGGGTCTGAAGCTTATCCTGGATGTCCAGTGCTTCGAAGATATCCTCTGTGTAACCTACAGGCAGGTGAGAACTGTTGGTATAGTAAGGCTCACCATTCATGCCGGAGCTGATGATGTCAGGGAATCTCTTCTTGTCGTGACGAGCCAGACGATAAGCGGTCGACTCGGCAGGGGTTGCCTCGAGGTTGTAGAGATCACCGTACTGCTCCTGATAATCGGACAGGCGCTCACGCATGTGGTTCAGAACACGCTTGGAGAATTCCTGTGTCTTCACATCGGTCATATCAGCCTTGATCCACTTAGCGTTCAGACCTGCTTCGTTCATGCCGACCAGACCGATCGTCGAGAAGTGGTTATCGAAGGTACCCAGGTAACGCTTGGTGTAAGGATACAGACCTTCGTTCAAAAGCTTCGTGATAACGCCACGCTTGATCTTCAAAGAACGCGCAGAGATATCCATCAGGCGATCGAGACGAGCATAGAACTCCTCTTCATTGGCCGACAGGTAAGCGATACGAGGCATATTGATCGTAACAACGCCTACGCTACCTGTGCTCTCGCCGGAACCGAAGAAACCGCCGGTCTTCTTACGAAGCTCACGCAGATCCAGACGCAGACGGCAGCACATACTGCGAACGTCCGAAGGCTGCATGTCGCTGTTGATATAGTTCGAGAAATACGGAGTACCATACTTAGAAGTCATCTCGAACAGCAGACGGTTGTTCTCGGTGTCGGACCAATCAAAATCCCGGGTGATCGAGTAGGTCGGGATCGGATACTGGAAGCCGCGACCGTTTGCATCGCCTTCGAGCATGGTCTCGATGAACGCACGGTTCACCATATCCATCTCAGGCTTACAATCCTTATACTTGAAATCCATTTCCTTACCGCCCACGATCGCAGGAAGTTCTGCCAGGTCGTTCGGTACGGTCCAGTCTAAGGTGATGTTCGAGAACGGAGCCTGTGTACCCCAACGGGAAGGTGTATTTACACCATATACGAAAGCTTCGATGCACTTCTTAACTTCCGGATAGGTCAGGTGATCTGCCTTAACGAACGGTGCCAGATAGGTGTCGAACGAGGAAAATGCCTGTGCGCCTGCCCACTCGTTCTGCATGATACCGAGGAAGTTTACCATCTGGTTGCAAAGAACGGAAAGGTGCTTTGCAGGAGCCGATGTGATCTTACCGGGGATACCGCCGAGGCCTTCCACGATGAGCTGCTTCAGGGACCAGCCTGCGCAGTAACCGGTCAGCATGGACAGATCATGGATGTGAATATCCGCCTCACGGTGTGCCTTCGCGATCTCTTCGTCGTAGATCTCGGACAGCCAGTAGTTCGCGGTAACGGCACCGGAGTTGGAAAGGATCAGACCGCCGACCGAATAGGTAACGGTAGAGTTCTCCTTAACACGCCAGTCTTCTACCTTTACGTAGCTGTTAACGACATCACGATAGTCCAGGATCGTGGACTTCATGTTACGGATCTTCTCACGCTGCTTACGGTACAGGATGTATGCCTTTGCAACGTCGGTGTATCCGGACTGCTCGAGCACGTGCTCAACGCTGTCCTGGATCTGTTCGACGGTGATGCATCCGTCCTTCTGCTTCGTCTGGAAGTCTGCCGTAACGCGCAGAGCGAGAAGCTGGATGATGTCCTTATTTACCAGTTTCTCGGTTGCAACAAAGGCCTTTTCGATCGCTGCCTCGATCTTCGCGATCTGAAATTCCGCTGTTTCCCCATCTCTCTTAATAACCTTGATCATAATAGTTCCCTCTTTTTTATATCTTTTTTCGAGCTCTCCCGACAAAATACCGTCAAAAGGAGTATGTTTTGTGTTGTTATGCCTTATTGTAGCACACAATATGGTGGGTGTCAACAGGTAAAAACACAATATATGGTATGTACTGAAATAAATACACTTGGGGCGGAAATGCTCTGCTCCAAGTGTAGATTCCATGTATTTTCGCTTGATTTTACTGGAGATTCAGCTCCTTCGGAAGATATGCGCATACAAAAATTCCGTCTTCGCGATACTCCTGGCTGATCAGCCTTCCATACTTCCGGATCAAGGTAAGCTTCGCACTATCGGCAAATGCGATCAGGCCCTCGCGGTACACCATATCCTTATGCATGTACGAAGCCAGCAGTTCCTTCAGTTCATCTACGCCCTCGTTGGTCTTGGCGCTGATCATCACGGAAGCCTCCGCCGAGAAGTCCTTCATCTTCGGGAGTTCACCGCCGTTCTTCTCACGAACGACATCGCATTTGTTGAATACCATAATGACAGGCTTATCTCCGGCGTTCAGTTCGCGTAAGGTGTCCTTCACGACCTGCATCTGCACATCCATCGTCGGTGACGACGCATCCACAACATGTAGTATGAGATCACAGTGCACCGCTTCCTCGAGCGTACTCTTAAACGCATCGATCACGTCATGGGGCAATTTACGGATAAACCCTACCGTATCGGTCAGGAGCAGTTCCTCCTTGTTTTCAAACTTCAGAACACGTGTTGTCGTATCCAAGGTGGCAAACAGTTTATTTTCCGAGAGCACATCTGCTCCCGTAAGCAGGTTCAACAAAGTGGATTTGCCGGCATTTGTATAACCGACCAGCGCCGCCGACATATGCAGACTCCTCTCCCGGTTTTTCCGCTGTGCCTCACGGTTCTTCACGACCTTCTTCAGTTCCTGCTTCAGAAAACCGATCCGCTCATGGATGAGTCTTCGGTCGGTCTCCAGTTTCTTCTCACCGGGTCCACGGGTACCGATACCGCCACCCAGTCGCGACAGGCTCTTGCGAAGTCCGACCAGGCGCGCCGCACGATACTTTTGCATAGCCAGTTCAACCTGAAGTTTGCCTTCCGCCGAAGCAGCATGCGCGGCAAATATATCCAGGATCAGCATCGTACGGTCCAGCACGGCGCAGTCTAAAGCATCCTCCATATTGCGAAACTGAATGGGGCTCAATTCATCATCGCAGATGACACCGGCCGCGTTATGCGCCTGCACCAGCATGCGAAGCTCATCGAGCTTACCGCTGCCGACATAGGTCACCGGATGGATGCGGTCCAGATTCTGCACCAATCGCCCACAGGCGATACCGCCGGCCGTCTTCAGCAGTTCCTCCAACTCATCCAGGGAATCCTGCAGGCTCTCAGTGTCGCCCGTGCTGACTCCGACCAGCACAAACCTTTTTATCTCTTCTTTTAATTCGATCATTCAATCACTCCGTTTTCCGGCTGCGGTATCTTCATCGAAAGCAACGAGATCTCTGCTTCGATTCGGGTATCCTCCGGAAACATTTCTTTATAATTCAATGCCTTATCATAGGCGTTTTGGAACTCTCCGAGTTGATACAGGATCATGATCTCATTCCAGTACAAGTCGTCCATACGGCCATGATCCCCCATCGCGATCGCGGAGGAAATGCTGTGCTTGGCATTGCTGTAGTCGCACAACTCGTATTGTGTATAAGCGCACTGTGCCCAGATCGCCTGTGTATCAGCGTCATTGCGTCCCTTGGAATTGGTCTGCAGGAAACTCTTGTAGACCGACTCTGCTCTCTTATAATCACCTAGGTTCTCATGACACAAGCCTGCATAAAGGACAGCCGATGCATTATTGTTTTTGATCGGTGCTGCCAGTTCCGGCAGAGCGTTGGTATATTTTCCGAGCAGATAATATGCTTTTCCCTTGAGCAAATGCAGCTCGTCGGTATCCTCCGTGCTCTCGAAGATCTTATTCAGAAATTCGACACCGGCTTCGGCATATCCGAGTTCGGCCAATGTTTCGTAGATCTTATAGTCCAGAAAAGGATCGGATGACAGATCGGCGCAGGTCTTGAGATCATTGACCCCTTTATCAAACGAACCGCTTCGGATGTAAACCGTTCCACGCAGGAACAGGGAATCTGCCTTATGGACATCGAGTTCGACCAATGCGTTCAGCGTCGACAAGGCCTCCTGGTAGAAACCGCCGGCGGCTTCTGCCTGTGCGCGGTACGACAAAATGTCATAGTCGATCGCGCCGACGCGGGTCCCCGTGTTTTTGATCGCCTGCGTGAACTCACCGATCGCGGCATCGTAGTTCTTCTGCTCCAGATAGATCAGACCTTTTCCGCGATAAGCCTCCTGCTGGCCGCCATCCAGTTCGATTGAGGTATCAAAAGCCTTCATGGCTTTCTCGTAATCCTTCATCTCGATATAGTTCATACCCAGGTCGCTGTAGATGGACGCATTATCGTCATCCAACGAGATGGCCTGCAGAAAGATCTTCTCAGCCTCTTTATAATTCTTCGATCTATACAGCGTAATACCGTCCGACTTCAGCATCATCGCCTCAGAACTGCAACCGCATAAAAGCATCGCGGCGACCAGCGATATTACGATCCTTGTATTTTTCCTCATAACTATCTCCCGAGTTACCCTTGTATCCTTCTATATTCTGTGCTACAATAATCCATGCGTACGATATGTACAGAAACACAGTTCAGAAAGGGTCCTTATGAAACGATTTTTGATCACTACCGACTCCACATGCGATCTGCCGGACGATTTCTTAAAGGAATACAACATTCCCGTTGTCAGCCTCTACTATATCATGGACGGCATTTCTTACGGTCCGGACTGCCAGATGGCACCGCAGACCTTCTATGCAAAGATGCGTGACGGATTATTGCCCACAACAAACGCAATGAATCCGGAAAACTTTATCGAGAAGATCCGCCCTTACGTGGCGGAAGGATATGATATCCTGCATATAGCTTTTTCTTCCGGCTTAAGCTCCACATGCCAGAATGCATTTGCCGGAGCAAACACCTTGATGGAGGAATTCCCCGATCGCAAGATCATCGTGATCGACTCACTCTCCGCTTCCCTGGGTCAGGGCCTCGTTGTATATAAGGCCGTAATGATGAAGGAGCAGGGCAAATCCATGGAGGAGATCGCCGAGTGGCTCAAAGCCAACATCACACACTTCTGCCATCAGTTCACGGTCAATGACCTCTTCCACCTGCACCGTGGCGGCCGCGTTTCGAAGACCGCAGCGATCGTCGGTACCCTGGTCAGCCTGAAGCCTGTCCTTCACGTGGATGACGAAGGCCTTCTGAAGCCCGTCGGCAAGTCCATCGGCCGTAAGAAGTCTCTGAACGCTCTGGTCGACAACATGGGCGCTTCCCTCGGTGACTGGGAGAACGATACGATCTTCCTGGGTCACGGCGACTGCCTCGATGACGCTAAATATGTTGCCGCTCAGGTAAAGAGCCGCTTCGGCATCGACTGCAAGATCATCAATTACATCTCTCCGACCATCGGAGCACATTCCGGTCCCGGAACCGTTGCTCTCTTCTTCATGGGCGAGAAACGATAAAACCGTTCGAATGAATAACCTACGGCTGACCCGTCGCATACGACGGATCAGCCGTATTTTTATACGATGCCGGTGCTACCGAAACCACCGCGATCGGCGCCCTCGAGGTTATCGACCTCTTCAAACACGATCTTCGGCTGGTTCTCCATGATGCGAAACTGGCAGATGCGGTCTCCGACGTGGATCTCGGTGTCACGCATGGCCAGCGCCGGAAAGCGCCAGATGTCATTATTACCGCAATATGAGCAGTCCACAACGCCCATATGGTTTGCCTGAAGCACTCCGAAGTTCTTAAAGGTCGAACTTCTCGGGACAATGTGTGCCTCATATCCTTCCGGCAGTTGCATGCACACGCCCAGGCTGATCAGTTTGAACTCGCCCGCCTTCAGCACTACATCCTCCGCTGCACGAAGGTCGATCCAGTCCGACTTCCCGTCGATATACGTCAGCTTTTCGATCTGATCGGATACATACCGGATCTTGATCTTTGCCATGATCTCCTTTTGCATTTGAATAACCTTCCTGTTATTAATCTATCATATCAGCCTAATCACAGAACAAAACTGCTTCTTTATCCTCGTTCTGCAGGCTCTTCTGTACGTCGATGACCTTCTGATTCGAACTTCCGCGCCACTTCAGCTGCTTATCCAGTAGGCTGAGCACAAACAAGCCGTCGATCACGACGTCGATCTTACGCATCATGGGCAGGTCGCGGATCGCTTCCCACTCGTAACCGGTGTAGAGCCAGATGGTCTTATCCGGATATTTCTCGCGGATCTCATCGATCAGTTCCGCTACATCGGCCCGGTTTTTGTAGAACAACGGATCGCCGCCGCTGAATGTAATGCCGGAGATATAGTCTTTATCCAGTTCATCGAATATTTCCTGTTTGGCCGCCGCATCAAAGGGAAGTCCGCCTTCGCTGTCCCAGGTAATGGGGTTCTGGCATCCCTCGCAGCAATGTGAGCAACCGCTCAGCCAAAGGACCACGCGGAGCCCGTCTCCGTTCAGCATATCGTCCTTCGTTATGTTATGATAACGCATCTTCTGTCTCCGTTTACATTGATTTTCTTTCGGCGATCTCAGCCATCTTCGCAGCGTTCAGACGGGTGTCACCCTTAACTCTCGAGTAGGAAAGATAACCGTTCATACGATCGATCTTCGTCAGATTGCGGCTGCCGCACTTCGGACATACATCCATCTCCAGTTCCTGGTGACCGCAGTCATCACAGTACGCCAGGGACATGTTAACACCCTCGTAGAAGCCCATCTTCATGGCGCGGCGCACCAGCGTCTTGATCGCCTCTTTGTTGTAGTCGATCGGGTACTTTACATACTGGATCTTACCGCCGTTCGAAAGTTCCCAGAAACGATACTCGAGATCCTGCTTCTGGATCGGCGTGATATTCTCTGTAACGTGGCAATGGAAACCATTGCTTACATATTCACGGTCGGATACATTTTCCACGATTCCGTACTTCTTACGGAACTGCTTTACCTGCAGGCCACAGAGGTTCTCAGCCGGTGTCGCATAGATCGCGTACAGATGGCCATCGGCCTCTTTGAACTCCTCGATCTTTTTATTGATGTAGGTCAGGACTTCCAGAGCGAACTCTCCGTCCTCTACGAGCGATTTGCCATTGTAGAGCTGCTGGAGTTCATTAAACGCCGTGATACCAAAGGATGCGGTCGCAGCCTTCAGGACCGGCTTGATCTTATCATGAATACCCAGATGGCCGCCGTAGAAACCGCCCTCACAGTATGCCAGCGGGTTTGTGGAAGCCTTCATCTCGCCCAGATAAGCATAAGTACGGATGTGCAGCTGACGGATCAGGTTCAGGTAGTAATCCAGCACTTCATAGAAATCTCTGGATTCCTGACGGGATTTCGCCAGGATCATCGGCAAATGCAGGCTGACAACGCCGATATTGAAACGGCCGACAAATACGGGCTTATCTTTATCATCCGCCGGATGCATGCCGCCGCGCTCATACCAAGGCGACAGGAACGCACGACATCCCATCGGGGAGATGACCTCTCCGTAGTTTTTATACATGCTGGCGATGTAACCCTTTCCGGTCAATGAGAGCCAGTCGGGATACATGGTCTTCGAAGAGCACTCGATACCTGCCTCGAAAACATCCTCTAGCTCGCAGCCGGGGCCGTGCAGATTCTCATCGTATAGGAAAACGATCTTCGGGAAGAGAACGGGTTTCTTACACTCCGCCTTACCCTGACCTTTGCGACGCACCTGCAGCATCTTGATGGTCGCCATCTTCGCGAAACGACCGGTTCCGATACCTGCCGTCACTGTAATGAAGGGATAGTCGCCGCGGGAAGATGCAACGGTGTTAAACTTATACTCCCAGCCCTGGAAGCCCTGTTCGAAGTCGCGCTCAATATCTTTGATCGCTTCTTCCTTTGCACGTTCCTCGCTGATGCCGAGGTCGGTATATTTCTTGATATATTTCACATAGGATTTTTCCGCGTAAGGCTCGAGGATCTTATCTGCCTGCGGAATGGTGAAACCGCCGTACTGCTGGCTTGCAGCCGAAAGAACGATATCACCGATAACGTCGAAAGCAACATCCAGCGTCTTCGGCTCGTTATACCAAAGATTACCCATCTCGAAACCGCCACGCAGCACCTCTTCGACGTTGAACAGACAGCAGTTCATGGTGTCACGACGCGCCGCCATATCGTGGATATAGAGGTAACCTTCACGGATCGCCTGCAGTTCCTCCGTTGTCAGGAAGAACTTCTTATACAGGGACTTATTCAGCTCGTTGAAGATCAGACTGCGCTTGGAGGAAACGAGCGCACTGTCGGTGTTGGAGTTCTCCTTATCACCGATGTACATGATGGACTGGCTGGCCTTATAAACCTCATCCAGCATCTGAACGAAGTCCTGCTTATAGTTGCGGTAGTCGCGGTACGACTTCGCTACCACAGGGTTCACACGCTCCAAAGCGCCCTCAACAACATTATGCATCTGGGCGATGGCGATCTCTTTGACGCCCAGCTCCTCTACCTTCTCTTCTACAAACTGGCAAATGAAATCCAGCTCTTGCTGTGTAAATTTGACCAGAGCGCGGTATGCGGATTTATTGACGGCAACGACGACCTTCTGGACATTAAAGTCCTCCTTCGTTCCGTCCTTTTTTATAACTTTTACACCCTGTAACATAAAAATACCTCCCTGCTTTTATGTCCGATAGCGTTAGCCTGTAACAACTACATCTAGTAACAATTACGAATACAAATCACAAGATATCGTGTTTAACATGCTTAGCATACCACACTTTAAGCGGGAAGGCAATAGGATTTTATGTATTTTTATCAGGATTTTTACTTCTTCGTCTCGTCGGCCTTCTTCGGCTCTTTTGCTTTCGCTTCTTCTTCCTCGAGGCGAGCCAACAGGTTCTTACTGATGCTTACGAAGTTATCATACTCATCGGATCCGGAATTCTCTTTGAAATAGGTTCCTGCCTCGATCGCGCGTCTGAGCATACGCTTGCAGATCTCGTTACGCTTGCACACGAAGAAATACTGCGCCGCGAGATAATTGGCCATGATCACATCCGGGATCGCTTCTTTATCGTTGAGTTTGCAAGCCTCTTCTACCTTTGCAACACCCTTTTGATACATTGCGGGCGCCTTCGCAGCCTCCTCGCGGACACGTGCATAAGCACCGGCAAGATTCAGGCAGTGACGGCACAGCAGGATCTTGATGTTGACGGGGTCTGCATCCTCCAGTTCCTCCAGAACGAAGATGGAGTCCTCCAAAGTATCTACGACCTTCTGCATGTCATGCATGCGATTGTAGACATTCGAGATCATGTTCATGCGCATGGCAAGCTGGATACCGCTCGTACGGTCGTCACGTTTATCGTAAACGGCCTTCTGGAAATTGATCGACTGCTCCAAAGCGGTGATGGCATCTTTATTATTGCCCACGTTGGCATACATAACGCCCATATGCTCCAAAGCGGTAGCATGCAGGGTCACGATCTTGATATGTCCGGTCTTCAGTTCCTCGATCGTATAACGGATCGCCAATTTGTAGTAATTCAGGATCGTATCAAAGACCTTCTGCTCTTCCTCGTTTAAGACGCGAGGCTCGGTCATGGTCGCCATATTATTGCAGATGCGGCCCAAAGCACCGAGTTTGAAATAAGCGGTGGAAACATGAAGGGAATAATCCTCCTCGTCACGCTTATACAGTTCCATGGCAGCTTTGATCATCTCTTTCAGATCTGCCTCACACTGCGGGAACTTACGCGCCATCAGTTTGAAATCCGAAAGGATCTCGTATGCATTATATCGGCACTCATAGTATTCGTTACTTTCCATGGGTACGATATTATCCAGTTCTTTCGCAAGTTCCTCTAACGAATTTGTAGCCGCTTCGAGATCCTGCTTTGCAAGTTCAACCACACCCTCGAGTTTCTGATTGAACTCCTGCACTTGTGCTTCAAACATTTCCTACTCCTCCAACGCCGATTTTTTCACCCATGCTCACCTTCGTCTCAATGTCCAACTGACTGTGCAGCATGATATCCGGATCCGGCACGACCCGGTCTTTTTCGAAGAACAAAACGATCGTTGAACCGCCGAATTCAAAGCGACCCTTTTCCTCGCCGCGCGAGAAATGACCTTTTTGTTTGTAATTTACGATACGGCCGACATTCAGGGCGCCGACCTCCATCATGATGACATCACCAAAATGATCGGTGCGCATCATGCAATACTCTCTGGTGTTCTGCTTGTAGATCGGATAGAGATCGCCGGCCGCCGGATGTACCGTATGGAACACTCCGGGGATCCGCCGGTTATGCGTCTTGATCCCGTCATCGATATAGCAGTATCTGTGGTAATCATCCACAGACAGGCGGAAAATGAACATCGATCCGCCCTTATATTTCTCTGCGAGACGCTGATCCCGCAGGAGTTCATGCATTGTGTACGTCGTGTTTTTGATCTGTACACGCAGATCCTCATCGATATCATAGACCAGCAGTTTAGAATCACACGGACTGATCAGATGATCGTTCGTATGATCGACCGGTCTCGCATTGGCAACGAGTTCGCGGGTAAAGAAATCATTGTACGATTTGAAATCGTCGACTTCGCGGTTCACGAAGGTCATATCGAGTCCGCACTTTTTGATAAAGATAGGGATCAGTTTTCTCGAAAGCCCGCTGTCCAGGAAACGGCCGCAAGACTTCGATACCAACGGAGATACCAAAGGTTTCAGCAAAGCGCGTCCGATCATGGTCCCGTAAAGAAAACCAAGCATCTTCTCCTGCGTGCTGCTGTCGTCTACGACCAGTTCGGCCGAAGGATAACGATCCCGGGATATGCAATTGGTCATTCTGGTGTAATACTGCACGAATGTACCTCCTAGATCAATTTCAACAGGGACAATACGACCATGGCAACAACGATGACGATGACTGCCAGCTGAGCGTTGTTAGGCTTCTTAACCTTAAAATCTACGACAAACAGAGCACCGACGGATGTCATGCAGATGTGGATCAAAAGTACGTAAAACTTATGTTCCAAAAGACTTCCGACCAGATAAAAGATCGGCAAAGCAATGGCGATCGAAGTGATCGGCAGACCCGAATAGAACTTACGGCAGCCTTCCGTTTCTTTCTGGCGCTTCTCTTCCATCACGTTATAGTATGCCAGGCGGATTACGCCGTTCATAACATAGAACAGAAGGATCACGATGCCAACGATACCGTCCATGCCGTTCCTGTATGCAAAATATGCAGGGAAAACGCCAAAGCAAACGATATCGCAAAGAGAATCCAACTGGATACCGAAGCTCTTCTGCTCTTCGCTGCGGTTCTTTTTGGTACGCGCGATCTTACCGTCGAGCATATCACAGAAACCGGACAATGCCAGACAAAGGATCGCGAATTTGTAATTCGACTGCGATGTCAGAAAGATGCCGAGCATCGAAGAAAACAGACTCAGAAAGGTCGTGACGATCGTATAATCATAATAGCCTATCATGTAGAAACTCCTTGGTTTGATCTATGATCTCTTCTCTTAAAAACAAAGGCGGAAACAAACGTGACAACTGCACCGATGAATACGATGGAGTAAAACGTTACGCCACGCATCAACAGGTTTGCCGGTGTAAGCAATGCTGCAGGATAAATAGCGGCAAAACAAAACTCGAACATATGTTCTGTGATGCCCATTCCGCCGGGGAACGGCAGCATGTCTACGGCAGTCGCGATCAGGGCCTGCAGGAAGATAATGGTCCAGAAACCGGTTCCCGACAGCCCGAACGACTTATAGACGCACCAGGAAATACTGAAATAAAACAAACGCTGAAGGATGGTGATCAACATTACATTGCCCAACATCTTCCAGTGGCCGCCGATGGAATTGGCCGTATCCTGATAACTCTTCATGAAAGCTACCAGTTTCGCTTCGGCCGCTTCATAATTGCGGACCAGATGGATCTTCTTCAGGAAACGCAGGCCCAGATATAGGATCTTACCTGCCCAGTTGATGCGGAACAAAAGAAGCAACATAAAGCCTACGCAGATGATGTTCAGCAGTACACCGAGGTACAACCAAAACGCCGCGGCACCGACATGCTCCTGCACATAGGGGCGTCCCCAGATCACCAGCGGTATACCGATCACGACCAAGATCAATTTGTAAGTGATCGTTACGACCATGATGACGGGCATGCTGACACTGTAATCCACGTTTTCGCGTTTCAGATAGTACATCTGCATGGGCTGGCCGCCGGTAGCGGACGGGGTGATGTAACAGTAAAAGAACCCGATCCAGGATACCAGAATGCATTTCCAAAGTTTGACCGGCGATTTAAGCACCCGTAACATGTAGGAAATGATCACAGACTCGCTGCAGATGAACAAAACAGTCAGAAGCAAAGCCAGAAAGATCCATCGTTTTCTGGCGCCCAAAATGGCGTTCCATATGGATTTAAGATCCTTCCCCTTCAGTACGCTATAAATAGTAACCGCAAATACAACGACAAAGAAGAGGATTTTAAATATCTTTGCTTTCACTTTCATCCCCCACTACCTTGCAACGGAACACAAATTCCGTCACGCGGTCGGCAACTTTCGCATACTTCTCCCACCAGTTGAAATGCTGTGAGAGCCGGTACAGGATCTCGGCGATGAGAACGCCGGAGATCACATCCACTATAACATGCTGCTTCGTCGTGAGCGTCGAAACGAACACGGCAAATGCAACGACTAACGAGAAGATCCGGTATGCCACCGGGATCTTTTTCTGGCCACGTATGCCGATGTAGCAGAACCAGCTGACCAGGCAATGAATGGACGGGAACAGGTTATCCGCAGGGTCGATCCAATACAGGAAATGCATACACATGGGGATAAAACCTTCTCCCACTACTTCCGGACGCACGTTCGTGGTCGGAGTAAAGATAAAGAAGACTGCACAGACAACACGTGACATCATATCTGCAACGCAGAACCGGTAACAATGTTCCCGGCTGATGCTGCCGATGAGGATGTAGTTCAACGCCCAAAAGGCGAAGCACCCGAAATAGATCAGGACCGTCCATTGCACAAAAGGAGTGTTCCGGTCGATCTCCAGGGTCATGTCATAATGCTTCCGTCCTGCGGAAAGCAACCGCGTGCCTGTGTAGATCAGAGTATTAAATACAAAGCAACAGATCAGAGGTAATACCGCATAGATCGGCATGAACCTCTCGATCAGTTTTCGTAATCGAACCATGACAAATCCTCAAACCTGACTATTAGCGGAAATACTCAACGCCGGACTCGAAGATCTTCATGTCCTGATCACCGTAAATGTTGATCGCAACGGAATCACCGCGACGCTCGGAGTGAGCCATCTTACCGAGGATACGTCCGTCCTCACTGGTAATACCCTCGATGCAAGCGTAGGAACCGTTTACGTTCCACTCTTCATCCGTGGAAGCATTGCCCTCGGGATCGGTGTACTGGGTAGCGACCTGTCCGTTTGCAAACAACTTGCGGATCCACTCTTCGTTCGCTACGAAGCGGCCCTCGCCGTGCGATGCGGGGTTACAGTAAACGCCACCGAGCTTTGCCTTCGCGAGCCAAGGGGACTTATTGGAAACTACCTTAGTGTAGACCATCTTGGAAATATGGCGGCCGATCGTGTTGTAAGTAAGTGTCGGTGAATCTTCCTTCTGAACAGCGATCGTTCCGTAAGGAACCAGGCCGAGTTTGATCAATGCCTGGAAACCGTTGCAGATACCGAGCATCAGTCCGTCACGGTTGTTGATGAGATCCAGGATCGCTTCCTTCAACTTCTCGTTACGGAAAGCAGTCGCAAAGAACTTCGCGGAACCCTCCGGCTCGTCACCTGCGGAGAAACCGCCGGGGAACATAACGATCTGTGCTTCCTTGATCGCCTTCTCATATACATCAACTGAATCGCGGATGTCGTCGGCAGTCAGGTTGCGCAGAACCTTGATGTTCACGTTAGCGCCAGCGCGCTCAAATGCCTTCATGCTGTCATACTCGCAGTTCGTACCGGGGAATGCCGGAATGAATACGGTAGGCTTAGCAACCTTATTCTTGCAAACATAGATCGAAGGTGCCTTATACAGGTTAGATTCAACGGGCTGTGTAAGTTTTGCCGTACGGGTCGGGAATACCTTCTCCAAAGGCTTCTTCCAGCACTCCAGAGCCTGTGACATCGGAATGGATGCCTCGCCGTAGATGAAGATGGGCTTCTCGATAACTTCGCCGACTACTTCGTAATCGCAATCCTCGAGATAGGTAGCGTAAGACAGATCATCTGCTACTTCGAGGATCAGGTCGCCGTATGCCGGAGCAAACAGACGCTCGCTCGGGATCACGCGCAGGAACAACTCTGCGCCCAGGTGATTACCGAAGCCCATCTTGCTGACTGCTTCTGCGTAACCGTTGGCACCGAGTGCATATGCGGAAACGACTGCCTTATTCTTGATCGCATTGAATACTGCGGAATAGGTAGCCTTGATCTGCTCGTACTCAGGCAGATCATACTCATTCTTATGGATATGAACCACAACCAGTTTGTGACCGGGCTTCTTGAATTCAGGGGAAATGATCGTCTTATCGGACGCTACATCGACCGCGAACGAAACCAGTGTCGGAGGTACCGAGATATCGTTGAAGGTACCGGACATGGAATCCTTACCGCCGATGGACGGAAGGCCGAAACCGAGCTGAGCGTCATAAGCGCCGAGCAGTGCGGAGAACGGCTCACCCCAACCTGCAGGATCCTCAGTCATACGACGGAAGTACTCCTGATAGGTCATGCGGATCTTGGAATAATCACCGCCGTTGGCAACGATCTTTGCGATGGAGTCAACTACGGCGTAGATCGCGCCGTGATACGGGCTCCAGGAAGAAAGGTACGGATCAAAACCGTAAGCCATCATGGTAACGGTATCGGTCTTACCCTTAAGTACCGGAAGTTTTGCAACCATAGCCTGGGTCTCGGTCAGCTGATATTTACCACCATAAGGCATAAATACGCTGCCTGCGCCGATAGAGCCGTCGAACATCTCGACCAGACCCTTCTGCGAGCAAACATTGAGATCCGACAACATGGAGGACCACTTCTCTTCTATATTGGTCACCGGTACATCGGTGAAATAGGTATCCTTAGCGGAAGGCGCAGAAACGACAACGTCGGCTTCCTGATGTGCGCCGTTGGTATCGAGGAATGCACGGGACAGGTCAACGATGGTCTTGCCTCTCCACTGCATTACAAGACGGGGCTCCTTCGTTACGGTAGCAACGGTCGTAGCCTCGAGGTTTTCTTCTGCTGCATATGCCATAAAAGCGTCAAGATCCTTAGGATCTACAACGACTGCCATACGCTCCTGGGATTCGGAGATGGCGATCTCCGTTCCGTCCAGACCTGCGTACTTCTTCGGAACGCGGTCCAGGTTGATCATCAGGCCGTCCGCCAGCTCACCGATGGCAACGGAAACACCGCCGGCACCGAAGTCATTACACTTTTTGATCAAATGGCTGACTTCCGGACGACGGAACAGTCTCTGCAGTTTACGCTCGGTAGGCGCATTACCCTTCTGAACCTCTGCGCCACAGGTATCGATGGATGCCTCGTTGTGTGCCTTCGAAGAACCGGTTGCGCCGCCGCAGCCGTCACGGCCGGTACGGCCACCCAAAAGGACGATGATATCTCCGGGATCGGAGGTCAGACGAACCACTGCGCTTCTCGGAGCAGCGCCCATAACGGCACCGATCTCCATGCGCTTTGCAACGTAGTTCGGATGATAGATCTCTTTTACATAACCGGTAGCCAGACCGATCTGGTTTCCGTAAGAGCTGTAACCATGCGCTGCTCCGCGAACGAGTTTCTTCTGCGGAAGCTTACCCTTCAGGGTCTGATCCAGAGGCTTTGTAGGATCGGCAGCGCCGGTGATACGCATTGCCTGATATACATAGGTACGTCCCGACAGCGGGTCGCGGATCGCGCCGCCTAAGCAAGTTGCAGCGCCACCGAAAGGCTCGATCTCGGTCGGGTGGTTGTGTGTTTCGTTCTTAAAGTTGATCAGCCACTCTTCGGTCACTCCGTCGATGGTAACGGGAACTACGATCGAACATGCGTTGATCTCATCGCTCTCTTCCTGATCGTCCAGTTTACCCTCTTTCTTCAGACGACGCATCGCCATAAGAGCCAGATCCATCAGGCAGATGAATTTATCGTTGCGTCCTGCAAAGATCTCCTTATGATCCTTTACGTAACGCTCATAGGTCTCCTGCATCGGCTTCTTGTAATCGCCATCCAGGAAGGTAACGTTCTTGAGTTCGGTATTAAATGTGGTGTGGCGGCAGTGATCCGACCAGTAGGTATCGAGAACACGGATCTCCGTCATAGACGGGTCACGCTTCTCTTCGTTCAGGAAGTAGTTCTGAATGTGCTTGAAATCCTTAAAGGTCATCGCCAGACCCAAAGAACTGTACAGAGCATTCAGATCGGTATCGTTCATGGAGCAGAAACCATCGAAGATGATAACGTCTGCGGGATCGTCAAACTTCGTGATCAAAGTCTGCGGCTTCTCGAGCGGGATCTCCTTCGAATCTACGGGGTTAATGCAGTGGTGCTTGATCTTATCAAACTCCTCGTCGGTGATCTTACCGGAGATCACGTACGTAGTCGCAGAACGGATGACAGGTTCCTCATCCTCTTTCAAAAGCTTCACACACTGCTCTGCAGAGTCAGCGCGCTGGTCGAACTGTCCGGGCAGGGACTGAACCGTGAAAATACGGTCATCAGCGTTGTGCGGGAACGACTCTTCGTAATATGTATCTACCGGAGCCTCCGAGAATACAGTCGTCAGTGCTTTCTTATACACTTCGTCCGAAAGATTCTCGATGTCGTAGCAGATCAGAACGCGGACAGCCGTAACGCCGCCGATATTCAGATAACTTCCGATCTCCTCCTGCAGTTCTTTCGCCGCAACGGCAAAAGGTGTTTTTTTCTCAGCATAAACTCTTTTTACACTCATGAACAACCTCCGGTTTATTTGCATTTCAATAGATGCGGCCACCAAGCCGCACTCCTAAACCATTTTAGCACTTAGCCATACAAATTTCAACCGGATGTTATTAAATGTAATAAAAACGTAACAAGCGGCATACGTTTTTACACGTATGCCGCTTGATCAGTGTTTATGTTTCGATCAATGATCGGATTATTCAGCCTTTGCAGGTAACTCAGAAGTACAATTCGGGCAACGGGTTGCTTCGATCGCGATATCTGTGATGCAGTACGGGCACTTCTTTGTTGTAGCAGGACCCTCTTCCTTCTTCTTACGCATCTTGTTCATAGCCTTGATGATCAGGAACAGTACGAATGCGATAAGCACGAAGTCGATGATCGCCTGTAACAGAGCTCCGTAGTTGAATACGGTATCTTTGATCGAGAAGGAAAGATCCGAAACAGCGCTGCCGCCTGCGATGAGACCGATCAGCGGCATCAGGATATTCGCAACCAATGCGTTTACGATCGCAGTAAATGCTCCGCCGATGATGATACCAACGGCCATATCCATAACATTACCCTTGGAGATAAACTCCTTAAACTCTTTTATCATTTTCCACCTGACCTTTCTGCTTTGTAATAAAAGCATGAATTTGTTTGATAGTTTCATCATATCACAACCGTTGGCGAACTTCAATACGGTTTTCTTAAAAATTGCAACGAATTGTGTATGGGTTCCCATGACGGAAAAGGCTTGCAAGCCCGAGGGCAGAATGGTAAAATGAAGGGGATAAATACACAATTACCGTATTACGGAGGTTAACATGAAACGTCGATATGAACTGGACATCATAAGGACTCTGGCCTTTCTGATGATCTTTCTGTTTCATTTCAATCTGATGGTCCAAAGTTTTTCCATCCAAACATCGTTCAAGCTGATCGTCAAGACCAAAAGCCAGACTCTCGGCCTGATCGGTGTCGGCCTGTTTTTGATCCTGTCCGGTTATGTGCTGGTCAACAGTTTCGAACGTTCCGGCAAGAAGCTTTCCACCTTTTATAAGAAACGCTTCTTTTCGATCTTCCCTCTGTTCTACGCCGCATATTTCATCGTCTACCTTTGGTTCGATATACCGTCCGGTCATCTCCTCTCCAAAAACATGATCTGGAGCGTGATCGGAATGGATGGCTTCCTGTCCATGCGCGGCGTCACGACCAGTTACCGTGTCGGCGAATGGTACATGGGTGTGATCCTGATCTACTACCTGATCTTCCCGCTCTTGTACTACGCGATCAAAAAGGCTCCGTTGATCTTCGGCGTCGGTCTGCTCGTCTTCTATGCTTTGTTCATCCCGTTCTATCCCTTCCCGTTTGACCAGGGATGTTCGGTCCTCGTACGTCTTCCCGAGTTCGTCCTCGGTATCTATTTTGCGATGTACGTTAAAAAGGTCAATGCGCTCACGGCCTGCCTGGGCGGCGTGATCTTTATCGCGCTTACCTTTTGGGAATATCCGTGGTGCGTCATGCACGGCAATCTGATCGCTACGATCGGCCTGTTCTTCGGCCTGTACAAACTCTGCTCGCTGATTCCCGCTCCGAAGGAAAACACGGGCCGTCGCTTCCACCCGATCGCTTTCGTGATCAACACGATCTCGAAATATTCATTTGCCATGTATCTCTTCCATCACGTGATCCAGCAGCAAATGCTTCAGCCGCACGCCGGTCAGGAACTCTCCTTCCTCAAATATGCGTTCTACATGGTCTTCGGTTTCGTGATCACCTTCCTGATCGCCGTCATCACGCAGAACGGCACCGATGCCATCGTGAAAAACCTCCGGAAATGGTTCGCCGAGAAGTTTACAAAGCAACCCGAAGAGAAAGATCAAACATCAATAAACACATAAACACACTCATAAAATACATTTACCGTATATCTCCCCGATGCTATACTTAGGTCAATGATCGGCTGGTCCGATCGATCATGCATCGGGGAGGTTTTTTCTCATGGAATCCTACAAGGCAAATCAAATTCATTTAGGACCTGCATCCTGCGCCGTCGATCTCGGTGACGGTAGCGAGCGCGGCCCCTATATCAACCAGGATTACATCCTGCAAAAGCTCGGCCGGCCGCACCGTGCCATCAATCTGATGTACTGCTACTATCCTCTGGATGAAGGTTTCCCGGGACGGGCCAGCGTGGTACATGCGAACCCTTCGGTCTCCTTTGCGTGGGATTATCCGTACGATGACTATTTCACATACAAGGGCGGTCTCATAGGCGATAAGGATGACGAGCCGTTCACCTATATGCGTGACATTCGCCGCCACGGACAGGATGTCCTGCTTACATTGACCATCGACCCGCATGTCAGTGATGAGCATCTGATCGCGATCGCGAAGGATCTGACGACCTTCGGCCGTGTCTCTCTGCGCATCAATCACGAGGCAACGGGCAATTGGTTCTCTTTTAACCGACGCTGCACCTACCAGGAAGTTGCCGATTTCTACGTGCGCTTCCATAAGATCATCAAGCAATACGCACCGAACGTTTCCACCATCCTCTGCATCGGCGGCATCGAAAACCCGAAGAGTGAAGAGATCGTGATGGAAAAAGAGTTCGCCGAGGCCGTGCGCGCGACCGATATCTGGTCCGTTGACAAATACATGGCGCTGCACTGGGGCTGGCCCTACGACATCGCCGAGCCCGGCGGCAAGTCGCACAAACGCGAAAGCGCTTCCGAAGTTTACGAGATGACTCGCCGTAGTTATGAGCGTTTCAAATACCTCTGCGATGGCAAGGAAAAGCCCATGGTCATGAGCGAATGCAACGCCGACGGCGACGTGACCGGTCCTTATGATCAGGTCGATATGATCCGCAACTTCTGCGAATGTATCAAGCGCGATCCTGTCCATTGGTTTTCCGGTTTCACCTTCTACCAGTTCCGTGACGACGGTCGTCTCGGTCTGGAGGTCTCCGATCCGAACAACGCCTCGGTCGGCATCGAGCAGCCGATCCTTTCGGCATACAAAGATATCATCGCGGATCCCTTCTTCTCTCCCTCGATCGAGGTGCAGGACGAGGTAAGCTTCCCTGCAAAGCTTCGCTGGGGCGGCTCCGAGGATTCCGACGGTGTTTCCGTACCGCTCACGTTTTCGGCCAATCCTCACTTCGCCGAAGTCTATTTCGACGAGGAACTGCTTCCGCTTAACCTGATGATGGAGATCAACGGCCGCTGGTTCTACAAAGCCCCCGGCACGAAATGCATTGACCTCATGCCCGCGTTTTTCGAAAAGCCTCTGACCGAGGCCTGCGAACTGCGTCTGAATATCTTTGCACCGCCTGCCAGCGGTGAGAACGATCCATCCCAGGGTCAGGACTGGCAGACCAACTACTATTCCGTGCTTCCGAAACTTCCGACCGTTCGCCTGCGTTTCGCACCGATCATGGATGCGAAACCGGAAAAACTTCTCGGAAAATGATCCAGTATATTGACATTTTCCGGGAAATCCCTTATACTACCTTCGCGAACAATATCTTTTGCATAAACCTTACAACGGGGTTGTACTGGTTTCGACGGGGATTTTGCAATCGTGACAGCCATCTGCAGACCGTGACTGCATATCAAAACGGAAAACTTAAATATAAACGCAGAAGATAATAATTTTGCTTACGCTGCCTAATGGCAGTTGTCGGCCGTAGGTCTCGCATCGCTTACGAACCGGCATCGACTTGATGCGCCACTCCTGCCCCTAAGCTTTGCGGGACAGGAACATTGATGAAGCTACCTTTTATGTGCGCCTGTCATTCTGTGCATGTAAGAGGGAAATCTAAAGAATGACTGTGATGGGAGAACTTGCGATGAATGGGTTTTCGGACAGGGGT
>JAFZZY010000057.1 GCA_017615545.1 Lachnospiraceae bacterium | reverse complement strand
CTCCTGCTTTCCGAGCCGTTTCGCCAGATCGCGCAGCGCCGGCGTGCGAACGCCGATGATCTCCTCCGCCGGCTTCGCCTCCTGCGACTCCGTCGGGATCAGGTTCTTCTGAAACGAAGCATACTTCTCGTCCCGAAGCGCAAACAGTTCTTTTTGTATGTCGTCTATGGTCATGGCTGACCTCCTTACATTGACCGAGAAGGCCGTTACCGAAGGATCTCGTCGATCGTCGAAACGGTGCTGAAGACGCCCTTATGCCGGCCAATGATCTCCTTCATCTTCTGCAGTTCAAAGTAGCTCACATAGCAGATCAGCATCTTGTTTTCGCCTGCGATCGCGCCCTGCGAGTCCATGATGGTGCAGGTTTTGTTGAGTTCTTTTTTGATCGCGACGATCAGCGGCTCGGCATCCTTCGTGATGATCGTGACCTGTTTGATCGCCTCAAAATGGTTCGTAAACTGGTTGATGATGGACGTCGCCACCACGTACACGAGCAGGCTCATCAGCGCCGCGTTGCGGTTGATCAGAATGAAGACCGCCAGATAGACGCAGGCATTGAACACGATCAAGATGTAGGTCATACTGAAGTTTCGGCCCGTCCGGTCGTACAGTTTCTTCGTGATGATGTTGGCGAAGATCTCGGAGCCGTCGATACAGCCGCCGTTTCGCAGGATCAGCGCCAGGCCCGCGCCCAGGATCGCGCCGCCGAAAACGACCGCCAGGAAGTGCTCCGTGTTCAACTCGAACGGGATCTTCTCGAAGACTTCCAGGCCGACCGTATAGCAGATCGCGCCGAGCGCCGCCTTCAGGCCGAAGGTGCGGCCCAGCATCACCGTGCCGGCGATCAAAAACGGGATGAAGACGATGGCCACAGTGAGCGACAGGTTAAAGCCGGTCAGCTTATTGATGATGATAGAAATACCCGCCGTGCCGTAGTCGATGGCGTCGTTCGGGATCAGAATGCAAACAACCGAAAAACTCGCCATCAGCGCGCCGATCGCAATCAACAGTCCGGAAAATACCGCTCCCAACTTCTTATTCATGCCAACTCCTCAGGTTTCGTTTCTATCTTAAGATCAGATCAGTTTCAGGATCTCGTCGCGGACTTCGTCCATGCGTGCATCCACCAGGCCGAAATCCATCTGCTTATAACTCCAGGCCGCGCGGCCGATGCCGTGGCGGTCCATGCATTCGATAAATGTCTTATACCATGCGAGCGCGTCCTTCGGGTCCGCGCGATCGATCACGCCGAACTCACCGCAGTACAGAGCAACGTCCCGCTCCGATGCCACGCGCACCGCCTCCTCGAGCATGCGCTCGAAATACTCAACACCCAGGATCTGATCCTCGCCGAAGCCCTTAAACGCCGCGAGCTCCAGGTTCTTAAACGCTTCCACGTTCTCGCTGCTGAACTTCTGGTACTGCGCATACGTCGTCGCGAACGGCATGCGGAAACTCGTGTCCATGCCGTCGACCCACGGCGCGCCCTGATGCGTGAAGATCAGCGGCTCATAGCAGTGGAAGGTGTAAACGACCTTATCGTCCACCGGCGCCTCCAGATCGACCAGCGCCTCGATGCTGTTGTTGTAGTATCCGCCGATGATGATGCGGATGTCGGGCGCGATCTTCCGGATGCGGCCAATGCATGTCGTCGACACGCGGTTCCATGTATCGCTGTAATCTTTCGACGTAACCTCGTTTAAAAGCTCAAATACGACATTTTCCACGTCCGAGCCATATCTCTTCGCAAACTCCTCCCAAAGGCGGTAGAAACGCTCCTGGTAGGCTTCATTGTCAAAGAAACCGCTCTCCCCATATCCGAGGTCGAAGCTGTATCCGAAAGTTTTATGCAGATCGAGGATCATGTGCAGGCCGTTCTTCTTCGCCCACTCGATCGCACGGTCAATGTAGCCGAAGCCCTCCTCGATATAATTTCCGTCCGCATCCTCGACCAGCTCGTAGTCAACGGGCACACGTACATGGTCCATGCCCCAGGACCGGATCGTCGCGAAGTCCGCCTCCGTGATAAAGGTGTCGTAACGCTTTTTCGTATGATCACACTGGGACAGCCAGCCGCCCAGATTTACTCCATGTAAATAACCCTCCAAAACTCGTGCCATTCTGATCTCTCCTTTCGTCTCATTAACGCACATTGAGCATAGCTCCAGTCCTTCTATTATACCCGATTTCAGCTGAAAAATCAACGAGAGCCTACGCGCCGAAACGTAAAAAAGCCCTGCGGCCGGCCCGGCCGCAGGGCTTCCTGCTATGTCTATGGAATTATTTTTCAACGGGTGCGTCGTAACCGTGGAATACGATCTGCGCGAAATTATAAAATCCCAGATTCCAGATACCGAAATCGTGTTCACCCGGTCTCTCATGCCACAGGACGTTCTCGCCGTCCACGAAGCTGTCACTGTTCTTCGCCAGGTTCTTCGCTGCAGCCGATGCAAACCAGTATACAGGATCCTCGGTACCGCATATATTGTAGAAAAAGTCGACCTTATACTCGGACTCGCCGACGACCTTTGCGATCTTCGAAGAGTCATAGACGTTCCCTCCTGCGGAAAATGCACCGAACCAACTCATGATATCGAGGCACTCGCACAGGCCGATATTGATGGTCTGCATACCGCCCATGGACAGGCCGGCCATGGCTCTGTGTTCACGTGCCGCCGTCAGGTCATAACCATTCTCATCATAATCTGCATAGGTGGAATAATGGCTGTCGATATACGGGATCAGGTCATTACGAAGCTCATACGCATACTTGTTGTAGCGATCGTTGGCAAGGGTATTCGACAGCGCCGTAGCCTTTCCGTTCGGCGTTACGATGATAAACGGCTCGATATCGCCCTCGGCGATCAAATGATCCATGATATTCTTCGCCTGCGATAAGCTTTCCCCTTTTAACCAAGTATCCTGGTCTCCGTCGGTACCGTGCATCAGGTAGAGAACGTTGTACTTTTTGGAAGGATCATATCCTGCCGGAAGGTATACATTTGCCTGCTTCTCACAATCAGGACCATCGCCCAGGTAGTCATGCGCCATGTAGGTGATCGACTCGACGGTACCGCCGCCTTCATTCACCGGCTGCGTATATTTAGCAGGTAGTTCCATCTCGATCTGCGCCTTCTCGGTTGCCGCGGTCGTAGGCGCAGGATCCTGCTTCGGACTGCAGCCGAACGACGCCAAAACCATCATAAATACTAAGATCTTACTTACTGTTCGTTTCATACTAAACCTCAATTCTTTCGATTTATAAACGCACATTGAGCAAAACTCCACTCATATTCTATCATACCCGATTACAGTTAAAAAATCAACAGACGCCTGCGACGCAAAAAAGCCCTGCGGCCGGACCGGCCGCAGGGCTTCCTGCTATGTCTATAAAATCATCATTCAACGGGTGCTTCATAACCGTGGAATACGATCTGCGCGAAATTGTAGAACGCGATGTTCCAGATGTAGAAATCGTGTCCGCCCGGCATCTCCTGCCACAGGAAGTTCTCGCCTTCCACGAAGATATCGCTGATATCCGCCAGGTTCTTCGCAGCGGCCGATGCGCTCCAGTAAGCCGTCTTATCGTTGACACCACAGATGTTGTAGAAGAAGTCGACCTTATACTCGGACTCGCCGACGATCTTAGCGACCTTCGAAGAGTCATAGGAGGTCGGTGCCGCGGAAAATGCGCCGAACCAGCTCATGATGTCGAGGCACTCGCACAGACCGATGTTGATGGTCTGCATGCCGCCCATGGACAGGCCTGCAATGGCTCTGTGTTCACGCGCCGCCGTCAGGTCGTAGCCGTTCTCATCATACTCCGCATACGTGGAATAGTGGCTGTCAATGTAAGGGATGAGGTCGTTCCGGAGTTCATAAGCGAACTTGTAGAAGCGGTCATTGCCCTCGGTATCCGAAAGAGCCAGAGCCTTACCATTCGGTGTCACGACGATAAACGGCTCGATATCGCCCTCGGCGATCAGATTATCCATGATATTCTTAGCTTTCGACTGGCCGCCGCCGTTTAAGCCCCACTCGTCCTGGTTTCCGCCGATGCCATGCATCAGATAGAGGACGTTGTACTTTTTGGAAGGGTCATAACCTGCGGGCAGGTATACATATGCCTTCTTCTCATAATCGTCTCCGTCGCCAAGGTAATCATGCGCCATGTAGGAGATCGCTTCAACTGTGCCGCCGCCTTCCAACCGCTTCGCGGAATACTTGGGGGGCAATTTCAGTTCGATCTGTGCCTTCACGGGCGCGGCCGTGGTGGGCTCTACCGTCGTGGGGGCGACTGTGGTCGGTGCCACCGTGGTAGGCGCTTCCGTAGTTGCTTCCTCGGTCGAAGGAGCGGCCGTAGCCTCCTCCGTCGTGGCCTCAGGCGCGGTCGTGGGGGCCTCCGTCATCTCAACGGATGCTTTTGTCTCGGTGTCTGTCTTGTTATCGGACTTGCATCCAAACGAAGACAGGACCATCATTGCTGCAACGATAATACTAGCTATTCTTCTCATACTAAACCTCATTTTATATTTCTGCTGCATTCGGGTGGTCGATCTTCTCTTCTATCCGAACTCAACCTATAATACCATGCTACGCCGACGCCGTCAATCCCTCTTTATCTCCATCTCGACGATATTCCGGCCCTCGTACGTAACGATCTCCCGGTCGCGGAAGCCGACCTTCTGATAGCACCGGTGCGCGCGTACATTGTCCTCGTACACGCCGATCGTCACCACGTCGACACCCAGCACCTCAAACGCATATTTCAGACCGGCGCGGAGCATACGCGTCCCGAAGCCCTTACCGCGGATAGTGTTGTCGACGATGACCCAGCCGAAGCGGAGGACGCGGTTGTCGCCGTTGAGGTAACGCATGATGAAGTGGCCCACGACACCGTCCTCATCGGTAAATGCGGTCCAGGGGTAGAAGTTATCCGGCTCGGCGCAGTCGCCATTATTCAGGCGGTATTTGTCGTCGATGATCTGCGCCGAGATCGGGAACTCACCGAAGCGGTCGCCGCCCCACATCAGGAAGATATCGCGGTCCTGCACCCACTGTTCGATGTATTTCGCGTCGCCGCTCTTATACGGGCGCAGCCGCAGCATCTCGCGGCGCTGCTTCTCTTTCACCTGGTCAATGTAATAATCCAGCAGGTCGTAGATCCAGTCTTTCAGGTTGGAAAAACGGAAGCCCGTCGACTCGGCGCGGTCCGTGTTGATGCTGTACGCGGGCTCGTCGTTGTACGGCGCTTCGTCGCCGTCCGGAGCCAGGATCACCTTCGCGCCGGTCTTCTGCTCCACGTAGTCCAGCATTTCCCGCACGGAAATGGTTCCGTGCGCGCTGCCGTTCACGGCGCCGGTCAGGTCCTGCCCCGCCAGATGTGCGAGGAAAAGTCCCGCCTCGTCGGCGCGGATGAAGCCCATCTGCGCGTCTACGTTATCGATGAACATGGGGATGCCCCTCATGGCGTGCTCCACGTAGAAAAGCACACGTTTTGTGTAGTCGTCCCCGCCGAGCACGAAGGGATAGCGGACCGCGACCCAGTTGCGGTCGGGGTATTTCTGCCACAGGGCGCACTCCGCCTGGCGTTTGATCTCGTCGTACGGGAAGGCTGCGCGGTCGCACCAGATGAGCTCTTTCGACACAGCGTCGAAATCCGACTCCACCGTATTCAAGCGTTTGGGGTCATACACGGACGTGCTGGACATGTGGATGTACCGGTCGCAGTCCACCGCGTCCATCACGTACCGGATATCGTTGGAGCAGTAGGCGATCTTGTCGATCACGACGTCATAATGCTTTCCGGCCAATGCTTCGCGGACGCTGTTTTCATCGGCCCGCTGAAACACGATCCGCTGCACCTGGTCCCCGAACGGGTCCGGCGACGTCCCGCGCGTGGCGATGGTGACCTCATGCCCCTGCGCCAGCAATTCATTTACCATGGGGATCCCGAAAAACCGGGTCCCGCCCATAACCAAAATCTTCATCCTGCTCCTCCTGCCCGAACCCTCGGACACTTACTCGTCTTTATATTTTTTGCGATATTCGTCGGTGTACCATTTCGGAATGATCTTCCGAAACGCGTCGTGATCCACGAGCGCGGTCTTCGCCCTGCGTACCATCCCGTCAATGTCCGCCTGCCCGAACGGCTCCGCCCAGACGATGGAAAACAGCGACGCCTGCGCAACATACACCGCATTCGCCCGCCAGAAATCGTCCGGGATCTCGTCCTCAAAATACGCATCGATCTGGCCGACACTGTACGGGATGCTGAGTTCGATGCCGAAACTCTCGAGCTTGTAGAACTCCTCGTACGGGTCGCCGGCCTCCCAGCGGTTGAAATCGATCACGCCGATCGAGCCGTCCGCCATGTAGATGAGGTTTCCGGGATGGAAGTCCCCGTGCTTGTAGGTCGGTCCTTTTTGGCAGATCTCGTGGATGTGATCCTTCACGTAGCGGATCGCCGTTTCATCGTCCGCGATCCTTAACCGGGAATGCTCGTACCGCCCCAGCTGCATCAGTTTTTTCTCTTGTTTCGTCTTCGTCGGGATGTCCTCCGGCGCGATCGGCACGGAGTGGATCTTCCTCAAAATGTCGCCCGCCTGGCGCCCGATAAGGTACTGTTCCCGCTCGGATAACTGCGGCAGGACCGACTCGAGGTCGCAACCCTCAACCCACGAAAGCAACATGTAGACATTCTGCCCCTCGTTGCAAGTGCCGAACTCGATCGGCATGGACATGGGGATCCCGAGTTTTGCGAACTTCTCGATGATCTCGTATTCTTTCTTCTTTTCGTCGTATCCGCTGATGTCCGAGACCCGAAGCAGGAGGGACTCTCCCGCATCCGTCCGGATAAAGTATTTCTTATCCGAGGACCAGCCTTTATCGACCGGTTCGACCGAAGTCCACCGCTCGCTCGACTTTATTCCCAAAAACATTTTCCTTCCCTTTCCAGCCACTGAACCGACTTCTTCAGGGCTTCTATAGTCTTCGTCTCCAGGACGCATCTCGCGTTTCTGCTCTGAGCGAGGCTCAAACGCTCCGCCAGATCGATCTCGCCGTCGCCGAGGGCCAGGTGGTTCTTCGGCGGCTGCTCCGACCCGTCATGGATGTGGAAATGCATCAAATGCTCCTGGTGTTCCATGATGAACGGAACGTCCTTCTCGCCGGTCCCCTTCGAGTGACCGATATCCCAGGTCAGTGCGAAGTACGGGCTCTGCAGCAGGTATTCGATCGCCTTCTTCTCATATCCCCGGAACCCGTCTGTATTTTCCACAACGATCCGGATGTCGGCGTCGCCGATCCACTGCTCGCACTTTTCGCGGAATACTTCAAACAACCGCATATAGGTGTCGAAATCGCGGTCGTACATCTGGACTTTCCGGTCGGGCAATGTGATGTATATTCCATGATGCATGTGCATGTTGAGGGTCAGCGGCTGGCTGGCGTCACCGTACAGGTCGCGCAGAGGCAGCAGCTTCTTCGCTACTTCGATCGTTCTCCGCACGGTCTCCAGGTAGGCATCCGTGACCAATTGATTAAAGTCCGCTATATTCAGGTTTTCATCCAGATGGATCGTGTAGTAGATCCCGGCATTTTTCGCCAGATCGATCAGGCGTTCCGTCTGTTCCAACCGATCCACCTGATACTCCGGAAAATTCATGTTCAGTTCAATGAATTTCAGCCCGAGGCTCCTGCAAAGATCTACATTTTCCTCGAGCGTACTGTTTTCGACCAGCGTCGGCATTCCAAACTGCATTATTTTCTTCCTCCTTCACACTGTCCGATCACGGCAAATGAATCCATGAGCCCGGTTATGCTTTCGACGCCTTCGGGCACGTTTTTGCCGAAGCGGTTCAGCCATAAGGCCCGGATCCCGACTGCCGTCGCTCCCTTCACATCGCTGCTCAACGAGTCGCCGATGTGCACCACTTCGTCCTGCTTGAGGCCGAACTTCTGCAGCGCCTGCTCAAATAATTCTTTTCTCGGTTTGTAACTTCTCGCATCCTCCGAGGTGATCACCCCCGCCGGCTTCAGGCCGTGAAACGCGATCGCCTGTAAAATGTCCGCAGTGTCGATATTCGAGACCACATAGACCGGCAACGGACTCTTCTCGAAAAACTCCTTCGAGTCCTCGAAGATCGGCGGCGCCACCCAGTGCGCAAACATCATCCCGCTCAGTTCACTTGCATCCGCGCTCGAACCGAAACGCTCCAGCGTGTGCACCAGCGACTTCTCCTCCAGCGCCCGCTGCGTCTCGAATGTATCCCCATAAGAATTCAGGAACATCGACTGGAAATCCTTCCACCAAAAGGAGTCCACATCCCCGGGGTTCTCGACCCGCCCCGTATCACATATGATCTTCGTGATCTTTTCGATCACCGCGCCGTCCTCATGGACGATCGTCCCGTAGAAATCTACGAAAAAAGCTTTAATAGGCATGCGGTCCTCCTTTTTCAAGTTCCTATTCCCGTTTCCGGATGCGCTTCCGGCTCGAATTATGCCTAAGGCTACGATTTATTGTCTCTTTAGGCATGATTTCAAGTTTCTGGGAAACGCTCTCAACTTGCTTTTATGCCTAAGGCTAAGAGTTTCCGTCTCTTTAGGCATTATTTCCTGTTCCTGACATATGCTACCATCTTGCTATTAATGACTAAAGCAAAGGGGTTTTGTCACTTTAGGCATTATCTCGCGTTCCCGACAAGCGCAATCAACTTGCTATTTATGCCTAAGGCGAAGTTTTTCAGTCTCCTTAGGCATAATCTCCCGTTTCCGGGATATGATTTCCACCTGGTCTACCTCCCCGCCAGCAGCGAGTAGTACATCCGGCCTTCATATTCCCCGTTGATAAAGAAGTAATCTCTTAGGGTGCCTTCGTACTCGAAGCCGCATTTCTCGATCACCCGTTTGGATCGTGTGTTGGACGGCCGTACGCAGATCTGGACTTTGTTAAATCCGATCTTCCGAAAGCCATAGTCGATCACTGCTTTTGTGGCTTCCGTTGCGTAGCCCTTGCCTTGATAAGCTGCTCCGATACAGTACTCGATCTCGCCCCAACTGTTCCTCGGATCGACCAGGAAGTAAGCGATCTGGCCAATGCACTCCCCCGACTCTTTTTCGATCACAGCCCATCGGTATGTAAATCCCGAACTGTATCCGATAATATATTTCTCCAGAAGCTTCTGCACTTCTTCCGGTGTTTTGTAGGCCGGCTCACCGTACATGCCCTGCACGTATTCATCGCCCGCCCAGTTTTTAAGAACCGACATCACGTCGTCAGTGCAAAACTGGCGCAGCAGGAGACGTTCGGTTTCGACCACCTGCGTACCGCACGCGCGGATCCGCGCCGGGTTCTCACGCCCCTTATAATCCCGGAGCAGTTGCAGAGTCTCTTCCACCGTCAGGCATTTTGCGTACCTGCCCGGCCACATGTTCTTATTGTAGAATTCATAAGTGGTCTTCGCATCCATGTACGGATTGCTTCTCGTGGAATTGCAATACTCCGGCACGATCATCTCAAAGCCATTGTCAAAGCCGCTTTTGATCGTGGCGTCGATGCAGTAATCCGTCTGAAGCCCCACCGCGATGACTGTCTTGACATTCTTCGACTTCAGGTAGGCGGTCAGTCCCGTGGTAGGATAAAACGCGCTGTTGACCGTCTTATCGAAGATCTTCTCACCTTCCGCCGGCGCGAAGCCCTCATAGATTTCAAAGGCAGCATCGCCCATCGAAAAGCCCGTTCCCGGCCCGTCATCATGCCGGACATAGACCACCTCGACCCCGGCATCCCTAGACGCCCGGATCAGCGTCTTAATATTCTTCTCCAGCTCCCGGAACCCGAACAACCTTTCGTCCGTGATCCCGCTCTGCGTATCGATCACCAGTAAAACCATTATTCTTCCTCTTCAAATATCAATCTACTCATAGTCTCGCGTCAGTTCGATCCCGACCACGCCGTATTTCTGCTGCTCTTCCGCAGAGTAATATTCGTCCATATCCGAGGGCTTCGCGCCGGCGATGTCCGCCTCCGTGTAGCCGCACTGCAACAGGGGCAATGCCTGGTACAATTCGTCGAATGATGCAAACCGGTGCAGCTTCACCACGCGCGTGCGAAGCGTTTCGCCCGTCGCAGTGTTCGTGAACTCGATCGTATCGCCCGGACGGATCTTCCGGCGCTTCTCGTCGAACAAACGAAGCTCGATCGTCTTCTGCCCGCTTCGTATCATCTCGTAGGGTTCAGGATGCAGGTTCATAAAGTGTGTCGCCCGCCCGCGTGTCAGGAGCGCGACCGTCTCGACGTGCGCCGTGCCGGGGAACATGTCGACGGCGCGTGCGCGGACGACGCGATAGCCGTTCGCCTGCAGGATCTCGAGGTCGCGGATCAGGCTGGTCGGTTTGCAGGAAATGTAGATCATGTTCTCCACGCCGTAGGCGATGATCTTCTCGAGCGCCTTCGGGTGGACGCCATCGCGCGGCGGATCCAGGACGATGAAGTCCGGTCGCTCCTCGATCTCGTCCAGTTTCTTCAGGACATCACCCGCGATGAAAGTGCAGTTCGTAAGGCCGTTCAGGCGCGCATTTTCCCGGGCGGCCTGTACCGCCTCCTCAACGATCTCGACGCCGACGACGTGCCGCGCCACAGGCGCCAGCATCTGGGCGATGGTCCCCGTCCCGCTGTAGAGGTCGAACACCGTGCGCCCCTGCGTCTCGCCGACATAGGAACGCGCCACGCGGTAGAGCACCTCCGCGCCCAGCGAATTCGTCTGGAAGAACGAAAACGGCGAGATCTTAAACTGCAGGCCCAAAAGGCTCTCGGTCAGGTAGTCCGTGCCATACAAGACCGTGGTCTTCTGGCTGGCCACCGTGTCGGCCACGCTGTCATTGACCATGTGTAAAATGCCGCGGATTCGGTCTCCTACGGGCAATGCGAGCAGGTGGTCCACATAACCCGGGAGGTCCAGGTCGGCCGTCTCGCCGGTCGTCACGAGCGCGACCATGTAGCCGCCCTCGGAGAAACTTTTGCGCAGCAACAGGTGGCGCAGCACACCGTCGTGACGCATCTTATGATAGTACGGCAGCCCCTTTTTCTGATAGAAGCCCAGCGTTGCGCGCAAGATCTGCCGCATGCCCAGGTCGATCATCTGGCATTTCATCACAGGGACGATGTCGTACATGCTGTTGCGTTTATGCAGGCCGAGCGACAGCGGCCCGTCCTTATACTCGTCGCCGAAACTGAATTCCATCTTGTTGCGGAACTCCATGGACTGCGGTCCATGTGTGATCGGCTCATACTCATACGGAGTGTCGACGACACTGTCCAGCAGGCGGCGGATCTGCGCCTCCTTCATGGCCAGTTCGTCCTCGTAGGGCAGGCTGCGGTAGCAGCAACCACCGCAGACGCCGAAATGCGGGCACAGGCCCTCCTCGACCGTCTTCTCGTTCGGCGCGGGCGCAGTCACCTCCAGCAACTGCCCCTCCGGGCGTCCGTGCCGCATCTTCAAAATGCGCGCCGACACCGTCTGTCCGGGCAATGCATTTTTCACCACGACTTCCCGCGTCTCCCCGGTCGCCTCATCCTTTGTAATCATGATCCCTTTATTCGGGTAATCCACGCGGACAATCTGTCCGCTTACGATCGCACCTTTTTTCATGTTTCCATCCTGATTTCGTAAGATTAAAAAATTATCCCCGTCCGGTACACAACCGGGCGGGGATCAAATGAACGAGCACACGTTCAAGCGGCTAAAACATTAAGCCTCTGCCTCAGCCTTCTCATCCTCTGTGTCGTCGTCATCAAAGAACTCGTCGTCAAACTCGTCCTCGAAATCATCATCAAAATCTTCCATGTAATCCGGTGTCAGCAGACGATATACAAGATAAGCGATAGCGCTGACTACTACAAGACCACCGATAACTGCCAAAATCTTATAAAGCTTCTTATGAGATTTCTTCTCTTCTACTGCGCTTACTGCTGCAACGATCTCTTCAATCTTATTATTCTCCATAGTCCTGTCTTCTCCCTTTCAGTCATTGTCATTGATATCCGGAAATTTCCCGACGATATATCTGTACAGAGATTATATCATACAATTCCCTAAATTACCATACCCAATTTAGAATTTTCTTCGTGGTTTAATCCTCGACCTTTTCAAACTGGGCGAAGCCTGCCAGCATGACTTTCGGCGAGGCCTCCTCGTCGAACTGCACGCGGACTTTGTAGTCCGTCGGCATCTCCGTGATCTCCAGCACGGTACCAACGCCGAAACGGGACTGGCGCACGCGGTCGCCGACGCCGAAATCCAGGTGGTCCGCCTTCACGGTCGGGACCGACTTACCGAATGCCGCCGGCTTCGGACTTCCGTAGCCCAGCGAACCGAGTTTCGGCTTCGCGTAGGCCTTCGCGGCTTTCGCTGTATTATCCGCAGAAAACATGCTGTCATGTGCCGGTGTGCGTGACGGCCGGATGACGGGCTCGTCGTCCGTGTCGCGGTAACGGTTTCGGAAACTTCCGCCCCAGTCGTCGTCAAACGACTCGCGGCGGGCACGTGTGGGCGCCTGGCCCTCCACCACGAGCATGCCGTCCTCGATCTCGCGGATGAAGCGGGACGGAATGGTAAATGACGTCTCGCCGCGGACCATGCGCAGTTTCGCCATGGTCAGGGTCAGCGTCTTCCTCGCACGGGTAATGCCAACGTAGCAGAGGCGCCGCTCCTCCTCGATGTCCTGCGCGCGGCCCGAGTCGATGGACATGCTACTCGGGAACAGGCCGTCCTCCATGCCGCTCAAATACACATGGTCGAATTCCAGACCTTTCGCTCCGTGGAGCGTCATGAGCAGCAGGCGCTCCTCGTTCTCGCCGACGCTGTCGATGTCGGCCACCAAAGCCACTTCCTCTAAGAACGCGGACAATGTCGGCTCCTCGGCGTCGCGATCGAAATCCGCCGCCTTTGAGATCAATTCATCGATGTTCTCGCTCTTCGTCTCCTGCTCTTCCAACGTCAGTTTCTCGAGTTCCTCCTCGTAGTGGATCTCGTCGAGGAGCTCGCCGATCAGTTCGTCGACCGTCATGGTCTCCGCCTGGAAGCGATAGCGCTCGATCAGGTTCACGAAGCCGCGGATCTTCTCCGCCGTAGCCTTCGAAACTCCGGGCACATCCTGCGCCACCGTGAGCGCGTCAAACAGGCTGACATCGTGGGCGATCGCGTAATCCATGCATTTCGCCACGGTCGTCGAGCCGATGCCTCGTTTCGGTATGTTGATGATGCGGGCGACCGCCAGGTCGTCCCGGCCATTATCGATCGTTTTCAAATATGCCAGTACGTCCTTGATCTCGGCGCGCTGGTAGAAGTTGATGCCTCCGACCACGCGGTAAGGCACGTTCTGGCGGATGCAACTTTCCTCGAAGAGACGGGACTGCGCGTTCGTGCGGTAGAGCACGGCGAAATTACTGTATCCGTGGTCCGGTGTGACCTGCGCGGCCACCTCGGCTACGATGCGATCCGCCTCCTGACGCGCATCGTCAAACACGCGAAAACGTACGGACTGCCCCTCTTCATTGACCGTGCGCATGGTCTTGCGCTTACGCGAGCGGTTATTGCGGATGACGCAGTTTGCCACGTCCAGGATGCGCGTCGTCGAGCGATAATTCTGCTCGAGTTTGATGACCTTCGCCCCCGGGAAGTTCTGCTCAAAATCGAGGATGTTCGTGATGTCGGCGCCGCGGAAACTGTAGATGGACTGGTCGTCATCGCCCACCACACACAGGTTGCGGTGCTTCTTCGACAGCATCGCGACCAGGCGGAACTGCACGTGGTTCGTGTCCTGGTACTCGTCGACATGGATGTAGCGGAAACGGTCCTGGTAGTACTCCAGCACGTCCGGGCACTCCTCGAAGAGCTCGACCGTCTTCACCAGAAGGTCGTCGAAATCGAGCGCGTTGTTCTTCTTCAGATCCTGTTCGTACTCGCGATAGATCAGCGCGATCTTCTGCTCGCGGTAGTCAGTCGCCTCGCGGGCGCAGTCCTCCGGCGTCTTCAGCTGCTCCTTGCAGTGCGAGATGGTCTCCAGCACCCGGCGCTCCGGATACTGCTTCGAGTCGAGCGACAGCCGCTTCACGATCTGGCGCACCAGCGTTTTCTGGTCGTCCGTGTCGTAGATGGTGAAATGGTTGTCGAAACCGATGCGGTCAATGTATCTGCGCAGAATGCGGGCGCACGTCGCGTGGAAGGTCGCCACCCAGATGAACTGTCCCGTGCCCGGAACGATGCGCTCCACGCGGTGCTTCATCTCTTCGGCCGCCTTATTCGTGAACGTGATGGCGAGGATCTCGTACGGCTGCGCCAGACCCTGCTCCAGAATCCAGGCGATGCGGTGCACGATCACGCGCGTCTTTCCGGAACCTGCGCCGGCCAGGATCAGAAGCGGTCCCTCGGTCGTCAGCACGGCCTCTTTCTGCTCTTTATTCAAGCTATCGTATATGCTCATAAATCTCTCCTGAAAAAACCGAACAGCTGCCCTTCGGGCGCCGCTCGTGTCCTGCATTTATCATAATACAAACTCGCTCTTTTGTCACTTCAGCCGACTAAAGAGAACCGCCGGATTTTAATTCTTTACCTCTCTACCTCTTTATCTCTTTACATTGTTAAAAGGAAATGCTATAATCAGAGTCAGAGGTATTGGTGGAACTTGAACTACGAACTAACGGAGGGATAATGAGCAGTTACTACACGATATCCGCAAAGAAGATCAAACCGTGGACTTCGATCATCGTCTTCGTCCTCTCGATCATCATCTTTTCGATCCTATATTTCACAGTGCTCTCCCAGGACGGCAAACTGGTCCGCGAGCGGGAACGGTATCACGCCGTCGGCTGCGCGACCGCCATTCAGGAGAAACTGGAGACCATTACATCGCGTGTTCAGACCCTGGCAGACAGCATCGTCGAGCAGCCGGAAGATCAAGACTTCCAGCACGCCATGGTGCAGCGCATTTGGACACGTCTGACTGAGGATGCATCCATCCCGCTGAAGAACATTCTTCTGGCGCCAGACGGCATCGTATCTTACTACTATCCCGTGGAGGGCAATGAAGCCATCGCGGGCATGAACTTCATGGACGAAACGCAGCCCGGCAACGCCCAGGCCATCGAGGCCTGCAGGACCGGGAAAATGCTCATCAGCGACCCGTTCGACATGAAGCAGGGCAACAAAGGCATCGCAGGCCGCTACCCCATCATCCTGAAGGACGGTAGCCTGTGGGGACTGATCAGTTTTTCCATCGAGATCGACGATCTGGTGCACAGCCTGCACCTGGCCGACATGCTCGGTTCCGACGTCAACTACGAACTCTGGTACACCGATGCAAGCGGCAACCGCATCTCTCTTTCGAAGGAAGGCGCGATCGATGACCCGATCGACTATGAATTCGAGATGAAGAACCTGACGTGGACGCTGAGCCTGTCACTGCCGCGGAACCGCATTGACCGCCTGCGTATCATCACTGCGATCGTCATGATCTTGATGGTCTCTTCGATGATCACGCTCTATGTTTACGAACACGGTCGCATGCGGCTCACCAACGAACTTTTGTATGAATTGGCCAATAAGGACAGCCTGACGGGCTGCCACTCACGGCGTTATCTGAACACTTATCTTTTGAACACCGAGAACGGCAAATGGCGCGACGAGACGAAGGAGTACTCGCTGGCCATCGTGGATCTGGATCATTTCAAGCAGATCAATGATATCGGCGGCCACTCCAACGGCGACGACATCCTGCGGGCAGTCGCTCACCTGCTCTCCTCCACTGTGAACGCAGAGCGCGGCGACGCCATCATCCGCTTCGGCGGCGACGAGTTCATTCTTCTGTATGCGGACCGCACGCAGGAGGAATTCCGCTCCGGTCTGGAGAATGTTCTGACCGAGGTCCGCAAACTCAAAGCGGAAGGCAGCCCGGACCTGAAGATCACCCTCAGCGGCGGCGGTATCCACGCTTCCGAGCTTACGAGCCGCTCGTATGTTGAATTCTTTAAGGTGGCCGACCAGCGCCTGTACATCGCAAAGCAGCGCGGCCGCGACCGTTTTGTATTTGAATCCGAGATCCGGATCATCGAGAAATAGGAGGCACTAGTATGAATAAGCGACTGAATACTCCGACTGTTGAACAGTTGTTTAAGGCGATCCTCACGCTGAAGACCGTGGAGGACTGCTATGATTTCTTCGAGGATGTCTGCACGATCAATGAACTTCTTTCGATCTCGCAGCGTCTGGACGTCGCGCGCATGCTCTGTGAACACCGCACGTACCTCGACATCTCCAACGAGACCGGCGCATCGACCGCGACCATCAGCCGCGTCAACCGGAGCCTCTCCTTCGGCAACGACGGCTACAACATGGTCTTCTCCCGCATGGGCATCCTGGGCGGCGAGACTGACGCAGAAGAAAAGAACTGATCGTACCACGATCCGAACATAGAATAAGGCCTCTCGCAGTGTACACTGTGACAGGCCTTTCTTTTTTGTTTTATTTTGTGCTCAGCCACATGGCAGGGCGCAAGGAGTAGAGGTCATCGTGAACATGTCCTGCATCGCGGACAATGCCTTCATGGTTGATGTAGGAGGCACGGTAGCGATCCGTTCCGGGTGTCCGTAGCCACCACCAGCAATAGCCGTCAGCGTCCCGGAATGACCCGCGTGCGTGGCAATACTCGGTCGCCAGGCACTTTCTTTCGCTGTCTGTAGCGAAGTACCGCTCCTCTTCCAGAATGCTGAGCAGGAAGATCCGGTCGGTCGTATCATTGCCCGGCGGGGTATCGTGCAGCGGGCTGATATCTGCCGTGACCTTCGTGGTCAGGATACGATCGCGCTCGCTTGGTTCGAAAACCTCGTTGATAAATGTGTCGTTCAGCCAGCCGCGCAACGTGCAGGTCTCCCAGGTCACGATCGCTTCGAACTCATTGAACTTCACCCAGTCCAGCGCATAACGACTGATCACCAAAATGCGCTCGTCCTGCTTATCCAGGACCAGCCACTCGATGGGCTCCTTTCCGTTACTTTCGACATTGTCCTGCTCATACACGCCGAGCGTGACATAATCGCCGACATTCGCCGCCTGAAGCGCCTTCTGTAGATCCGCCTTATCCTTCGTGTCAAAAAGCTTCAGAACATAATTTGACACGATCCACGCGACGATCAGAAGGCCTCCGATGATGCAAACTTTGATCGCAATACTACGACTCTCTTTCTTCATGATTGGGTACTCCGTTTAAAGAAAACCCCGGCCGTGGCCGGGGCGTTATGATTATTCTTCCGTAGCAGCTTCTATCTCTTTCTGCTGCGCCTCTTTCTTCTCAAGATAGTCATTGATCTCTGTCACAAGTTCATCTACGTCCATGCCGTGAACGAAGGATGCCTCTTCCAGTGTCTCACCCTGGGATGCCGGGCAGCCGACGCAGTGCATGCCTTCCGCCATAAGGATCGCCGCGATGGTGATATCGATCTTAAGCATATCTCCGATCAACATATCTTTGGTAACTCTGGTCATCGTATAAACCTCCTTTGAGCTCCCGTATTCGGGAACCACATTATCATAGCACATTTTCCGAAGGGTGTAAAGACCCAGTCGTTAAATAGGTAAATGTCATCAGCCGAACGCGAGCATCGCGTCGATGGGACGGCGTGCTGCCTCGATCAATTCGTCCGAAAGGACGATCTCCTCGCCGCCGCGGCCGTCGCGCAAAATGTTTGCGACATCGCCCAGCGTCGTCAGCTTCATATTCATGCAGATGAGGCGCTTCGACAGGGGGTAGAACATCTTTCCGGGGCAATCATACTGCAAATGCTCCACGATGCTGTTCTCCGTGCCGATGATGAACTCCTCGGCGTCGGACTTCTTCGCGAAATCCATGATCGCCGCAGTCGAGCCGACGAAATCGGCGAGCTCTACGACCGCCGGAACGCACTCCGGGTGAACCAGGAACAATGCGTTCGGGTGTGCAGCCTTCGCCGCCAAGACCTCCTCACGCGTCATCGCTGCGTGTACGGGGCAGCCGCCCTGCATGTAGCGGATGTCCTTATTCGGAACCTGCGACTTTACATACTGTCCCAGATTCTGATCCGGGATGAACAGGATCTTATCCTGCGGCATATTCGAGACGATCTTCACTGCGGAAGAGGATGTCACGCAGACGTCGCAGACGGTCTTCAGCTCCGCCGTCGTGTTGATGTAAGCCACGACCGCGCAACCCGGAAACATCTTCCGTGCCTGCTCCACGATCTCGACCGACAGCTGCTCCGCCATCGGACAGCCGGCGTCCGCCGCGGACAGGATGACGGTCTTCTCCGGAGAGAGGATCTTCACAGTCTCCGCCATGAACCGCACGCCGCACATGAGTACGGTCTTCTGCGGGGTGTCTTTCGCCTTCACGCTCAACTGAAAGGAGTCACCGACAAAATCCGCGACTTCCGCGATCTCGCGAGCCACATAACTATGCGCCAGGATGCAAACATCTTTTTCTTTCTTCAAACGCAGGACTTCCGCCTGCAGATCAGCAACGTTCATGGTGAAACTCCTTTCTATCGATACATAAACGGTTTTGTTTTATTTCTTACCGAGCTGGGCCGCGCGCTCCAGAGCAGCGTCGATGTTCACACAGATATTGTCCGCGCCGACCTTCTCCAGGAAGCCGGATTTCTCCAGCACGGAAGCGGGCTGCGGCTGCAGGTGCGACAGCACCAGTGTCACGCCGTTGCGCTTGCAGTGCTCGAGGACATGGTTCATGGAACGCATGGCCGTCGCGTCGACAACGGGCACGCCGCGCATACGCAGGATCAGCACGTTGATGCCGCGCTCGATCGGGAAATCGGCGAATTTCTCCGCCGCGCCGAAGAACATCGGGCCGATGATCTCAAATACCTGCGTGTTAGAAGGAACCGCCTTGCGGCCGATCGCGTTCTCATCGTTCTTAAGTTCTTCATCGGTGAAGTACTTCCAACCGCTGACCTCGGTGGTATCCGCCATGTGCTTCATGAAGAAGATGACGGCAACGAGCAGGCCGACCTCGATGGCTACGACCAGGTCGAAGACCACGGTAAGCACGAAGGTAAGTACCAGTACCAGTATATCACTCTTCGGCGACGTTTTGCACAGGTAGACAAACGTGCGCCACTCACTCATATTGTATGCGACCATGAACAGGATGGCTGCGATGGCCGGCATGGGGATCCACTTCGCGTACGGCATGAGGAGCACCAGGATCAACAGCAGGACCACAGCGTGCACCATGCCGGCGACCGGAGTACGTCCGCCGTTCTTAACATTGGCCGCAGTACGCGCGATCGCGCCGGTCGCGGGAATGCCGCCGAACAGTGCGGACAGGATGTTACCGCAACCCTGGCCGACCAGCTCCGTGTTGGGCTGGTGGCGACTGCCGCACATACCGTCGGAAACGACACAGGACAGCAGGGACTCAACCGCCGCCAGGACCGCGATGGTCACGGCATCCGGGAAGAGTTTGTGGATCGCGTCGAATGACAGCGACGGAGCGGTGAACTTCGGAAGGCTCGCCGAAATATCGTAGAGGTCGCCGATGGTATTGACCTTCAGGTTCAGGCCTTTTACGAGGCCAATGCCTGCCAGGACCGCGATCAGCGAACCGGGGATGACTTTATTGATCTTCGGCCAGAAGATGAGGATGGTCAGGCAGACCAGACCGACGAACAGCGCATGCAGGCTGGTGGTCGGTAGCCCCTTCACTGCCTCCACGAGCTTCTCCGTGGTCTCGATCGGCGCCTTCTCCAGCTTCAGTCCCAGGAAATCTTTGATCTGGCCGATCACGATGGTCACCGCGATACCCGCCGTGAAACCGGTCGTGATGGTGTAGGGAATAAACTTGATGAGGGTACCCATCCGCAACACACCCATGACGATCAGCAGGATACCTGCCATGATGGTCGCGAGCGCCAGTCCGGACATGCCGTGCTGTGCCACGATGCCGGCGACTACGGTCGCGAAGGCCGCGGTCGGTCCCGAGATCTGCACGCTGCTGCCACCCAGAAGGGCGATGAAAAATCCGGCTACGATGGCCGTGTAAAGGCCCTGCTCAGGCGCAACGCCCGAAGCGATCGCGAGGGCAATGCTGAGCGGCAGCGCGATGATCGCTACGATGATACCTGCCACCAGGTCCTTAGCAAACTGCTTCGAAGAATAAGTTTTCAAAGAGGAAAACAGTTTCGGTGTCCATTCGTTCATTTTATTGGTTTGACTCCTGTAAATGTAAATACTTGTAAGCCCCGTAGATTATTTCTACTGCTCTACGCCTTTCATGGTAAGGGAAATGCGCTTCTTCTTAACATCGACCGATATGACCTTCACATTGACCACGTCGCCGACCGACACCGCCTCCAGCGGATGCTTGATGAAACGGTCTGTCAACTGGGAAATGTGTACCAGGCCGTCCTGGTGCACGCCGATGTCGACGAAGGCGCCGAAATCGATGACGTTGCGGACGGTGCCCTTCAGCACCATGCCGGGCGTAAGCTGCTCCATGTCGAGCACGTCGGCGCGCAGCACCGGCTTCGGCATCTCCTCACGCGGATCGCGCGAAGGTTTCTCGAGCTCGCCGATGATGTCGGAAAGCGTCATCTCGCCGACGGAAAGCTCCGCCGCCATCTTCTTGAGGTCGCCCACACGCTTCTTCAGGCCTGCCAGCTTACCGATCTCGCGGTCGGTCGCACCGACCTTCGCGAGCACCTTCTCCGCGATCTCGTAGCTCTCGGGATGCACGGCCGTCGAGTCGAGCGGCGTCTTGCCGCCGCGGATGCGCAGGAAGCCCGCGCACTGCTCATAGGCCTTCGGCCCGAGCTTCGCCACCTTCAGCAACTGCTTACGGTCCGTGAAACTTCCGTTCTCCTCACGGTAGGTCACGATGTTCTTCGCGATCGTCTTATTGATGCCGGATACATATTCCAGCAGGGAGACCGACGCTGTATTCAGGTCGACGCCGACCTGGTTTACGCAGTCTTCCACAACGCCGCCCAGCGTATCGGACAGCTTCTTCTGGTTCATATCATGCTGGTACTGACCCACGCCGATGGACTTCGGGTCGATCTTCACCAGTTCCGCCAGCGGGTCCTGCAGACGGCGGGCAATAGATACCGCGCTCCTCTGTCCCACGTCGAACTTCGGGAACTCCTCCGTCGCCAGCTTCGACGCCGAGTACACGCTCGCACCAGCCTCATTAACGATGATATATCGCAGCGGGCGGTTCATCTCGTGAATGAATTCCGCGATAACCTGCTCGCTCTCACGGGACGCCGTTCCGTTTCCCACGGAGATCAGCTCCACGTTGTATTTCTCAACCAATTTCTTCAGGATGACCTTCGCCTCGCGCACCTTATTCTGCGGCGCCGTCGGGTAGATCACCACGGTGTCCAGAACCTTTCCGGTCGCGTCCACGACGGCCAGTTTACAACCCGTACGGAAAGCAGGGTCCCAGCCGAGCACCACGTGCCCGCTGATGGGCGGCTGCATGAGCAGTTGGCGCAGGTTCTTTCCGAATACCTTGATCGCGCCGTCCTCGGCAACCTCCGTCAGTTCGTTGCGCACCTCACGCTCGATGGACGGCCAGATCAGACGCTCGTACGCATCCTCGACCGCTTCCTTCAGAACCGGCGTCGTGATCGGATTATCACGGACAATGACTTTCTTACACAGGTAGCCGATGGCGCGCTCGTCGTCCGTCAGCACCTTTACCGACAGGATCTTCTCCTCCTCGCCGCGGTTGATGGCAAGGGTCGCGTAACCGGGCTGCTTAGCGACCGGACGCTCATATTTATAGTAAGTCTCGTATACACTGGCCTCTTCGCCGACACGGCTCTCGCAGACCACCTTACCCTGCTTCATGGTCAGGTCACGGATGTAGGTACGGTACTCGGCGTTATCGCTGATATTTTCCGCGATGATATCCTTCGCGCCCGCGATCGCGTCCTCCGGGGTCGCGACCTCTTTCTCGGGATCCACGAAGGCTGCCGCCTCCGCGAGCAGATCTTTCTTCGTCATCTGCAGCAGGATCAGGTTCGCCAGCGGCTCCAGGCCGTGCTCCTTCGCGATCGTCGCACGCGTGCGGCGCTTCTGCTTATACGGGCGGTACAGGTCCTCCACAGCGACCAGCGTCATGGCTGCCTCGATCTCACGGCGCAGTTCATCCGTCAGCTTCCCCTGCTCTTCGATCGACGACAGGACCGCCTCCTTACGCTCCTCGAGACCGCGCAGATAGCGCAGACGCTCATCCAGGTTACGCAGGATCTCATCGTTCAGGCCGCCGTGCGCCTCCTTACGGTAACGCGCGATGAACGGGATCGTATTGCCCTCGTCGATCAGTTTGATGACCGCCTCGACCTGCGATGTCCTAATCTTCTGTTCCTCTGCCAAAACTCTTACGATATCCATACACATACCTTCCCATTCAAATCTCACGGTGAGAAAATCGACTGCCAAACGCCGTAATTACGGGGCGTACAGCAGCCGATCTTGCTTCATATATTCGCGGACATTCCGCACATCTTAGAACAGCGAACCGTTCTTCTTCTTAAACATCAGTGCCAAAACAATGACAGCTCCGATGATCACGACACCAAGTACAACGAGCAGGATGATCACGGTAGTATTTACGCCGCCCTTCTCCTTCTCAGCAGTGGGAGCCTGTGTCTCCTTCGGTGCTTCGGTGGTCTTCTCAGCTTCGGTAGCTTTCTGTGTCTCCGGCGCCTGTGTTTCGGGCGGAGCCGTTTCGATCTGCGAGTCCATCGGCGGCTTCGCCTGTGCATGCGCTGCCGCAGCCTGCGCCATACCGATGACCGGATATACATATGAAGCATCGGCAAATGAGATCAAACCGGTCTCGCTCGTGTTGCCGTTGTCGTTCCAAAACGCAACCGCACCGGCCTCTCTGGCTCCATTTGCAAAGTCATACGCATACTGAACACGTACATCATAGTTATCTTTATCCAGGGCGCCGAACGAAGTAACAACGCAACCTGCGCTCTTCTTCGTCAGAGCCTCTCTGGCTGCTGTCGCGATCTGATCCTTCAGGATGCCGGCTGCGACAACATTGTCCCAGGTCTTATCTGCATAAGGATCAAAAGTTACGGAAACTGCCAGGTTGGTGATCACGGCGAAATTCATGCTTCCCACCAATGTAGGATCACCGTTGTACGGAGCAAACAGGATCGTTCTCACTGTATTGTTGACGCCGGTACCGCGGATAACTCGCGCGATCTTATCATACCAAGCAGTCAGGACAGTGTTGTAATCGTCGGTGGTCAGAGGTGCCGGAGGCGTCTCTGCCTCGGGATCTACGGTCGGTTCCTTAGTGGCAACCGGGCGATGGAGCGCCTCGAACAGCAGGTGGTCGCCGAATTCGTCCATCTTCACTGCGAGTGAAATGTACATCTTCGTGAGACGGCTGTCGGTCGAACTCCGAAGTTCCGGCAGCGGTGATAACCAGTCGCCGGATCCGGTCACGGACAGGATCACGTAGAAGCCCTTCGAGATGGCATAATCAACCATGCTCTTGATCTTCTCGAGGAAGGCATCATCGATCGACATATCGTCGTTCATGTGGTTGTCATAGTTTACAGGTATATACAGGGATGTGTATCCCATCTTTGCGTAAGCATCGATCATCTCATGTGTGATCTCGTCGCCTGTGCAGTTCGGCTTATCCAGCGCGTTTGTGATGCTGACACCTGCGCCCATGTCGGCGAGGATCTCATCTCTTCCGCGGAATTCGGAACCATCCGGGTTCTGCGGGCCTGCCCACTCACCACGCTCATAGGAAATGAGCTGGAACGTACAGGTAACGCCTACCAGGGATTTAACCAGACCTGCCAGCGGCATGTCAGGGTAAGCGCGGCGGATATCCTCACGAAGACTGATCGTCGTGGAGTTACCTGTCTTTCCGTAGGTGGCTTCTCTACATAAGAAATTAACGGTCTTATCTACATCGCTCACACCGGTGAATTCAGGCATACCGGCAAATGTGAGTTTTACATCTTTGATCACGAAATGAATAGTCGCGCTCTGACCAACCTGCAGTGCGTCGTCCTCAATATTAAAGCCGAAGGAAAGGCTGGCGCCGATCGAACCGAACTTCTCGGTAGGATCCTGCTTCCAGGAGATCTGCATGGGCTCGTTGTATTTCACGGGTACTTCATCATATACGTACCACTCGTAGTTCGTGCTGTCCTGGGCGTAAACCTGGAAAACGACGTCTTCCAGCTCCTCACCCTGGGCGAACTGGTCCGCGGATACGGGAACCGGTGCGGCGGTGAACATCGTCAATATTAAGGAAAATGCAGTTAACAGAGCCAAAACTCTTCTGCGGTTTTTCATAGGATATGACCTCCATTAATTTAACCCGCGACGGCTCATCGAGAAAAAATAAGCCGCCCCAGGGCGTTCTTTGACTATCTTAGCACATTTCATTTTGAATTTCAACGGCAATTTCTGCCAAAAAAACCAAAAAAACAGGCGCATCTCTTGACGTTTTTTTACATGGGTGATAAGATAATCTTTACGGGTGTTTTTTTCGAAACATGGTCTTTTGAGGCCGGAATACACGACCCGCAAACAGACGAATTCCATAAATATATTAAGGAGAACTAAGATGAGCACTTCATTTGAACAACTTTTATCACACCTTTCCGAGTGTGAGATGAAAAAAGTGGCCGTAGCGGTAGCTCAGGACGGTCCGGTACTTGAAGCGGTGAAGATCGCTAAGGATCGCGGGATCGCAGAGCCCATCCTCGTAGGCGACAAGAAGAAGATCGAAGAGATCGCTGCCGAGCTTTCCATCGACCTGACCGGATATGAGATCGTAGATGTTGAGGACGAGCAGGAGGCAACCCTGACTGCCGTATCCCTCGTACACGATCACAAGGCAGATATGTATATGAAGGGAAAGATCGACACCAAGTCGTTCCTGAAGAGCGTATTAAATAAAGAAGTAGGTCTGCGTACCGGCCGTCAGCTGTCCCACGTGGCACTGTTCGAGGTACCGGGCATCGACCAGCTTCTGTTCCTGACTGACGTAGCATTCAACACCTACCCGACCCTCGAGGAGAAAGCAGGCATCATCCACAACGCGGTTGAAGTTGCACACGCTTGCGGCATCGCTAACCCGAAGATCGCTCCTCTGGCAGCGGTTGAGGTCGTTAACCCGAAGATGCCCGAGACCGTTGAGGCTGCTGAGCTGACCCGTCTGAACGAAGTTGGTGAGATCACCGGCTGCATCATCGACGGACCGCTCTCTCTCGACCTTGCGATCGACGCTGAGGCTGCAAAGCATAAGGGCGCTGAGGGACGTAAGATCGTCGGCGACGCTGACATCCTGCTCTTCCCCGACATCCACTCCGGTAACCTCGTATATAAGACATTGACCCATACGACCCAGGCGAAGAACGGCTGCATCCTGTGCGGTACCGCAGTTCCGGTCATCCTGACCTCCCGTTCCGACTCCACCGAGGTAAAGGTCAACTCCATCGCGCTGGCAGCAGTCGTTGCAAACGCAATGAGCAAATAATCGAAAGGAAAGGTAACTTCCATGTCACATAAAGTTCTGATCATCAACCCGGGTTCCACCTCCACTAAGATCGGTGTATTTGAGGACGAGACCCTGTTGTTCGAGGAGACCCTCCGTCACAGCACCGAGGAGATCTCTTCCTACCCTTCCATCGTTGCACAGAAGGACTTCCGTAAGAAGCTGATCACGGACCTTCTCGCACGCAAGAATTTCGACATCAACTCTCTGGACATCGTTGTCGGCCGCGGCGGTATGCTGCGTCCCATCCCGGGCGGTACCTATCCGGTCAATGATGCTCTGCTCGCAGATCTGAAGGCCGGCGTTTCCGGTCAGCATGCTTCCAACCTCGGCGGCATCATCGCACGTGAGATCGGCGACGAGATCGGCGCGAAGTCCTTCATCGTAGACCCCGTTGTTGTTGACGAGATGCAGGACGTTGCCCGCTACTCGGGTGTTCCGGAGCTTCCCCGTAAGTCCGTTTTCCACGCGCTGAACCAAAAGGCAGTTGCGAAGCGTTATGCGAAGGAAAAGGGCGTTCCTTACAACAGCCTGAACCTGATCGTGGTTCACATGGGCGGCGGTGTTTCCGTAGGCGCACACACCGATGGTAAGGTCGTTGACGTGTTCAATGCACTCGACGGCGACGGCGCATTCTCCCCTGAGAGAGCAGGCGCAGTTCCGAGCGGCGCACTGGTTAAGATGTGCTTCTCCGGCAAATACACCGAGGCTGAGGTTTACAAGAAGCTCGTCGGCGGTGCCGGTCTGAACGCTTACCTCGGCACAAACGACATGCGCGACGTTGAAAAGTGGATCAGCGAGGGCAATGCAGGCGCAAAGAAGATCTTCGACGCTTTCGTATACCAGGTTGCAAAGGACATCGGTTCCATGGCTTGCGTACTGAAGGGTAAGGTTGACCAGATCATCCTGACCGGCGGTATCGCATACGATAAGAACGTAGTAGAAGGCCTGAAGGACTATGCAGGCTTCATCGCTCCGTTCACCGTATATCCCGGTGAGGACGAGCTTCTGGCACTGTGTCAGGGCGCGCTCCGCGTAGTAAACGGCGAAGAAGAGGCTATGAAATATTGATCGTTTCTTTAGAGAACATATATAAAAGCGGGTGTCGCGACGCGACACCCGCTTTTG
>JAFZZY010000056.1 GCA_017615545.1 Lachnospiraceae bacterium | reverse complement strand
TTCTGGTACTCTTTGGAATTCTTTCCGGTCTTACCGAAGAGAATGTGGGATGTGTTGTTTGCCGTGATGTTGGTCGCCGTCTCCTCATCGGACAGAACGGTGATGTTCAGGCTCTCAAACTGTGTCGGGTAGGCCGTCTTATACTTCAGGATGACCGGCTGGTCGTGGATGAGCGCTACCTTGCCATCGATCGCCTCCTGCAGCTGCACGGTGATATCCGCGGATGTATACTCCAGGTTGATCTTCTTCTCGCCGTCTTTTCTGGCTTCGTTCCAACGCTCGATCGCGTTCGTCGTGTTGCCGCCGGCGCCACCGTAGATCTTCAGACCGGATTCGGCCAATTCTTCAAAAGAAGAGATGGATGTTCCTGCGGCTGATGTGATGGTGTATCTCGACTTAGTGTACGGGAAGGAGAACAGATAGGACTCTGCGCGCTCCTTGTTGTAGCTCCAGTTGTTGATCGTAGCGTCGATCACACCCTGCTGTGCATTTACGAGTGCATTGGAATTCACGGAGAGGTCGAGTTCATAATCGGCAAATTCCGGCAGTTTGAACAGTTCGACCAGGACTGCTACGTCATAGCCGCTGAGATAAACATTGTCCTTTGTGGTGTAAATGGCTGCGTCTGCGGAGTCTTCCGTCACGATAAACGGTGCCGGCGAGCCCTTCGTTTCGATCTTTATCACTTTCTTTCCGGCTTCTACCTTCTTACCGCAAGCTGTGAGTCCCAGAGCTGCGACGATCAGAAGTGCTGCATATACGATCTTTCTAAATTCCTTTTTCATAATAGTTTCTCCTCTTTTCATATGTTATATAGTCTTGGTTCAGGCCTTCTTATTCTTAAGCAGATCCTTCAGCGGGTTGATCGACGGATCGACCGAGATCGATACATTCCGGGGCTGACGATCATCCCAGGAAGCGTTGTTCCATTTGGATACGGAAATCTCGCTCTGATATTCCTCAGGCGTGACGTCCGTGTGAAGGAATACATCCGGGTCGGAGGAAAGCTTCGCTCTCTCGCCGTCCGTCTTCCAAAGCTCCTCCCACGGTACCTGGGAAGCGATGCGCTCCAGGAAGGAACCGTTCCAGCCTCTGTGTCCCTTAAACTCGTTCTTCGGGAACTCGAAGAAGGTGTACTTCTTAAACTGCGGGATCGCGAAGAGGTCCTTCACGTAGCCCCAGATATTCTCGTATTCGGCGATCCTCTTCTTCAGAGGGCCGACATTGTGATAGTAGTAAGTCTCCCAGCGCACCAGGGTCACATACAGGCGGACATCGGCGTCGGTGATGTAGTCGCCGAACAGGAAACGGTTCGTCGCCAGTCTCTGGTCGATCTTCTCGAGCGCCTCGTTGAAATCCTGGTAAGCTTCATCGTAAGCGACCCAGGACAGGCAGAAGTGCATACGATAGTGCGCGTTGTTGATGGTCGGGAACAGCCAGTCATTGAACTCATCGATCTCCTTGCGGTAGGCCTTCGGATAGAGGTCAATGTCTGTCTTCTGGAACTTACGGAACTGCACCTCGATGTAGTTCGTCAGGCGATGGTAGTCGTTATTGACCGCCTTCTTCTCGATCACATCCACCAGCGTCGGCGTCGTGGCCCTTCCCGTGAAACCGGGTCTTGCGTTTTCATAAAACTCGGAAAGGAAAACGGCGCCGGTGGACGGATCTTTGTAATCCTTCTGATCGGTGAAACCGTGGCCGTACTTTCCGATACCGGACGTAGCCAGGTCATCGATCGCATCCTCAAGTCCGAGGATATCTCTGACGATCACCGGGCGGTTGGACCAATGACATCCGTGTGCCCAGAAGATCTTAAAGCGGTTCGCTTCAGCCTTTAACTCGCCGTCCTTCTCACCGAATGGGGTGATGAATGCGTTGGGCTGTCTTACGAAGACGCCTCTCTCGTCGATCTCTTCCAGCGTCTCGTTCGGACGAACGCGTACGCCGCGCTCCGCTGCCAAACGATCGGCTTCTTCCTCCGGAATCCTTACCGGAACTTTCTTAGCTCTATTTGCTTCTAAACTGCATGCATTACTCATGGTTGTTATCTCCTTTTATCATGTTTTCTGATATCTGTTTCAGTAAAATGGCAACAAAAAAACCGGGGTCCACATCCCGGTCGGCGTCAGGCCTCATGGCCCGAAGAGGTTAGGCGTACGACAATCAAGCCATACATCGTACCGTTACACCGGCTCGGAAGTATTGCATTCGCTTCATCATACACATATAACACATACCTGTGAGTTTCTTAAAACCTTTCATGGTGTGTACCTCCTTTTTCTTTCGATGGGTCAATGATACCACAAGATCCCGGGTTTGAATAATCCATGTTTCTTATTCTTAGTTATAGGTTGAACTTATTGCAAAAAAGGGCGGCCGTTCCCATCGAACGACCGCCCTTTTGCTTTCTTATTTATCTTTCAGTTCAAAGTACAATGCCGGATACAGGGAAAAAACGGTTTTATCCGTTCTCCCGGCATAATAGACCCCCGGTTTTTCATATCGCTCAAACATGACCTTATCGGTCTGGATCCTGCCTCCGTCTGTCTTGATCAGATAGTAGGTCACCTCTGTCCGGGAGTTATTGTCCGAATCATAAACGACCTTTTCCTCTTTCTTTGCATCCGCCAGATCCAGACTGACATAGTAGTGGGCTTCGTCCTCGGGATCCCCGTCATACATCCGCGGGATGATCTTCGTCTTTACGACCCAGGCCACGACCACAAACATCGTTATGATCACCGCGGCGCTCACGATCGAACCGATCAGCTGCGTTACCCGCCGATCCTCCAGCACCCTTACGACACCCGTATAGAGGATCATGATGACGATCTGTGCAAATGCCACACCAAATAGTATCAGAAGATTTCGGAACACCGTTCTGCCCCGGTTCACGTTTTTGACGTAGAACTCAAAATCCTGCTCCAGGGTCTCCTGCGTGAGGGGCGTTTTTCCGTCCTCCCGAATCATCTGCTGATATATCTCCCTCTGTTGATCTCGCTCTTTCTCCTGATCCAAATAGGACTTATAAATGATCGCAGCCATTATGGCTACGATCAGAATAAATATGCCGACCAACACCCGGCCGATCCACCGCTTTAATAGCATGAGCTTCCTCCTTATTTACCGTTGTTTTCCCTTTTGCCCTTACGAAAAACGAGGGCCTGCCGATCTGCAGACCCTCGTACAATACTCAATACAATTCACGATCCGGCGGTACCGGCGGCTTCGGCTTATCTGACCTTTGGGTCACGCCGATAACACGAGCCTTCTCGGAAACATGGCTTACGATATAATCCAGTACGAAGCGATAGTGCTCATCTGCAAGATAAACTTCCGTACTGATGAGTTTCTCTTTCAAACGTACGACTGACCACTCGGGATATGCCCGAACGACCTTTACCTTACGGAATTCAGAGTAAGAAATACCGGCTGCCTCTGCGAGCGCATCATCCGCGCGATCCGGATCCTTCGTATCCGACAGCGGCTCCAACAATGCCTGTGCGCCTGCCAGATCCGTGGTCGTGGGCAATGTAATATATCGGATGCCCTCTTCATCCATCTCATGGATCATGAAGTATTTACCGCCCTTTTTCTTCGCATAGATCAAGTAGCCAATCACGATCAGGATCATCGTCACCGCCATAATGACTGCAAACAGAATGGTCGTGTTTTTAAATCCGCCCTCTTTCCAGAAGGACTCTTCGCCAAGGTTGACCAAAACGAAAACCAGCCATATCAAAGCGATCAAAACTGCAACCGACTTCATGATAAAGATCATCAAAAGCGGGATCTTATAATAACTTCTCTCATGAATCCAGCGGTATTTTCCATCCGGGTACAAATCCGGCTGTTTCTGAACATCCTCTTCGCCATGTAAGATCTTCTCAATGTCCATCTTACTAACTTCCATGACTCTCTATCTCCTTTCAAAGTATACGTTGGTTCCTTCTGCCAAAGGTCATCAACCACTCACATCTTTTCTCACTACACTTAGTTTAGCACGGAAATCAGAATTCGACAAGTATTCTTTCATGATTTTTGAAAAATTTCATTCTTTTTTCTGAAGTTCCATCAGATATTTGCTCTCCCCGGTCGCTCCCGTCGAATACAACCGCTTCGCATCGGAGTCATAATACAGGGTCCAGGTCTGCTCTTCCGTCTGCTCTCCCTGGTCCGTCTCATAGGTCAGGACCACATTGACCTCGGTTTTCTCGGTATGGGCGGCGATATCTTCGTCCTTCACCGTCAGATAACCATGCCAGTCATACTTCTCGCCGTCGACCTCGACCGCGAATTCCATTCCGACCAGATCCTGGTAACGCTCCACCCCTCTGGCGCGGTCATAGGCCGGCCAATATGCGATCCATACCACAACGGCAAAGATCGCGATCATCGGGATCCCGGTGATCCATACCCATTTGATCCCGTACTGGGCCATCAGGTATAACGCCAGGATGAACGCCAGTCCGATGAGACCGTACAGATAGTCCATGTGATATTTTCGGTCCATCGCCACCACATCCATCGTATTTAACAGTGAAATGACTCCGATCAAAAACAGGATACCCATCTCGATCCAGACGACAACGACTCTGGGCATACCCAGTTTCTTTCTTGCTTCTTCCATGAAAAACCTCTTTTACTTCATTCGTCGATTAAAGCGCCAATAGCATTGGCGCTTCAACGATATTTATTTAGTTCAGCGTTGCTGCTCCGATATTCAGATACAGGGCAAATACGCTCCATGCCAGATACGGCAACAGGATCAGTGCCGTCCCCTTGCGTATCCTCCAGACCATCATCACCAGGATCGCGATGAGTCCCACCAGCACGATGAGCCAGATCGCGGAGATCCAGTACCAGCCCTGACCGAAAAACAAAGGACACCAGATGCCGTTAAAGATCAGCTGCAACACATATATCGACAAAACTGCTGCACGTTTATGCACTTTATCTTTCACGATCGTGTAACAGGCCGCGCCCATCAGCAGGTACAGCGCCGTCCACACGACGATAAACATCCAGCCCGGCGGCGTAAGCGGGGGCTTCTTCAGATCCCCGAACGCCTTGATCCCGTCCAAAGAAACAAACGCCGAAGCTCCACCGACTGCCAGCGGGATCAGCAGACACAACACCAGTATCAGATTGAAACTCTTAGAATCCTTCGTCTTCCCCATACGCACCTCACTTCCTAAACTCAAAGTTTGAACTTCCTGTCTCAAAAAACATACTAGTATTATACCAGTATTCACAGGCTGGTTCAAGCGGAAAATGCCGTGCGGCCGGCCGCAGGTCCTCTCTTACTTCCCGAGATATCCGATAACCTTGCGAATGCTTTCGTTCATCTTCTCCGTGTCGATGACCCCGGTTTTGTCAAACGAGGTCGCCTCGAGCGTGATATCGCCCGAATAGCCCATCTTCCGGATGAAGTCGAAAAACGTGTCAAAATCGATCTGGCCGTCGCCGATGTGCAGGGTGCTGAGCGAGTTCCAATCCTTAATGCCGCCCTTGTAGTCATTGACATGCAGGTGCACGACGCGGTCCCAGACGGCCCTGTTCTCTTCTTTGTAGATCTCCGCAAGCTGGCCGTGAAACTCCGCCATCTTAGTATCGAAGGTGATACTGACATCCGGGTATTCCTTCATGACCGCCTTCAGGTCGGTCATCGGGTCATTGCGGTTGCACACCACGTTCTCGATCGTGAGCAACAGGCCGTAACGCTCCGCGATCTCACGCATCGTCTTATACGTCGCGATATTGTGCGGCATATCCCTGTCAGAATCCATCCCGCTCCAAAGGTGCAGGACGAGCTTCTCCGAACCGAGTTTCTGCGCCAGTTCGCAGTTCTTCTCGTACAGCCACAGCGCCAGATCCATGTCGCCTTCGGCGTTCCGGCTCACCAGATCACCGACATTCTTATCGATGTGGAACGTGGGAAATGACTTCTCGAAATCCGCGAAAAACGCCGCGATCTCGTCGATCTTTTCGTACCAGTCCTTATACATCATGAACTCAAATCCATCACAGTTCAGCTGTCCGGCAACCTTCTTCAGAAGTCTGTAATCCCTGCCGTTGGCCCTGCCGATCAGCGCTCCTGTGGAACAAATGATCCTGCTCATCCCTGATCCTCCTTTTTTTGGGTATTTCGTATGTTTTATCACAGAAACACTCCCGTGTCAATACCGAGAATCAAAAGACCTTCCGCAGTCTGCGGAAGGTCTTTTATACATCGCGGAGAAAGAGGGATTTGAACCCTCGCGCCGGTTACCCGACCTACACCCTTAGCAGGGGCGCCTCTTCGGCCTCTTGAGTATTTCTCCAAGCCCGATACCTAAACAGTATAATCGAATGTATTTCGGATGTCAAGCGAAACTTTCAAAACACGTCCGGCATCGGTCAATGATTCTTTTTCGCCTCTTCTTCAGCTTTGAGATAGGCATCGCGTCCGGTGCTGTCGAGCACGACGATCGCCGGGAAATTCTCGACGGTGAGCAGGCGGATCGCCTCCGTGCCCAAGTCATCGTAAGCGACCACGGTCGAAGCGGTGATGCACTTCGAAAGCAGGGCTCCTGCCCCGCCGATGGCCGCCAGATACACGGCATGGTTGCGAACGACTGCTTCATGAACGGCTGCGGAACGCTTTCCCTTTCCGATCATGCAGGTCTGGCCCATATCCAGAAATGTGGGCGCATATTTATCCATGCGGCTGGCGGTCGTCGGACCTGCGGAACCGATGGGACGGCCCTCACGCGCCGGTGAAGGTCCCATGTAATAGATAGTCGCATCCTTCAGGTCGATGGGGAGCGGCTCGCCCTTCTCAACTGCCTCGAACATGCGCTTATGCGCTGCATCGCGCGCTGTATAGATCTGCCCGGTGAGGTAGACCATGTCTCCCACATGCAGGCTGTCCGCGATCTCTTTAGTGATCGGTGTATGTATGATTCTGTCCATCTTCTGCCTCCTAGATCACGCGCGTCACGTGACGGTTCACGTGGCAGCAGATATTGACCGCTACCGGAAGTCCGGCGATGTGGGTCGGGTAGGTCTCCACGAAGACTGCGAACGCCGTGGTGCTTCCGCCCAGACCGGCCGGACCGATGCCCAGCGCATTGATCTTCGTCAGAAGTTCCTGCTCCAGCTCGCTCACATAGGGGATGGGCGAATGCGATCCTGCCTCGCGGGTCAGTGCTTTTTTCGCCAGGAAGGCGCACTTCTCAAAGGTACCGCCGATGCCGACGCCCACGACCATGGGCGGGCACGCGTTCGGTCCCGCATCCCGTACCGCTGTAAGCACCGCATTCTTCACGCCCTCGATGCCGTCCGCCGGCTTAAGCATGAACACGCGGCTCATATTTTCGCTGCCGAATCCCTTCGGCGCCATGGTAAGTTCGATCTGCTCGCCGGGAACGATGTCGTAGTGGATCACGGCCGGCGTGTTATCCTTAGTATTCACGCGATCGATCGGGTCGCGCACAACGGATTTGCGCAGATAACCTTCGGTATAGCCCTTGCGTACGCCCTCGTTGATGGCGTCGGTCAGGTTTCCTCCGGTCACATGCACATCCTGTCCCAGCTTCACGAAGATCACCGCCATACCGGTGTCCTGGCAGATCGGGATCATGTCTTTATCCGCGATCTCCAGATTCTGTGAAAGCTGCTCAAATATCTTTTTACCCAGCGGGGAAGTCTCGTTTTCCTTCGCGTGGTCAAACACCTGCATCATATCCTTCGACAAATGGTAGTTTGCCTCGATGCACATCTTACTGATCTCTTCCGTGATCACGGAAGCTTCTACGGTTCTCATTCGTCCTTATCTTCCTCGTCTTCGTTTTCTTCGAAATCCTCGTCATCTTCGAACTCTTCGTCCTCGATGGCTGCCTCGAGCAGGCGCTGCATGTTGCGGTACTGCGCCTCAGCGGAAGCCTCACCCGTTGCCTCGGACGGCTCCACATCCTCCGAGAAATCGACATCGTCGGACTCGTTGTTCTTCTCGCGTACCTTCGCGATGCCGGCTACCGATTCGTTCTTCTCCGGATTGATATTCATGAGTTTCACGCCGGAAGCCACACGGGATACCGTCGATATATCGCTGACGCTGATGCGGATAATGATACCCTCCGTCGTGATCAGCATAACTTCGTTGTCATCATTGACCGCCTTCGCTCCGATGAGGTTACCGGTCTTTTCGTTGATACGGTAGCACAGGATACCCTTACCGCCACGGTTCTGTGTCGGGAACAGTTCCAGTTTGGTCTTCTTACCCATACCAAACTCGGAAGCGACCAGAAGGTACTCTCCCTGCGTGCTCATTTGCATCGCAACGACCTCGTCGTCTCCCTTGAGATTGATACCGCGGACACCCATGGACGAACGGGACGTCGCGCGGACATTTTCCTCGTTGAAACGGATGCACTGACCGAACTTCGTGACGAGCAGGAAGTCCACACCGGGCTTCATCTTCTTCACTTCGATGAGCTCGTCGCCCTCGCGCAGGGTGATGCCCATGATACCGGTCTTGCGGATGTGCTGGAATTCCTCCAGGCGGGTCTTCTTTACCAGACCGAGCTTCGTCGCCATGAAGAGACTCATGTCCTCCTCAAACTCACGCAACGTCACGATCGCAGAAACCTTCTCGCCCGGCATGAGCTGAAGGAGATTGACGATTGCCGTGCCGCGCGCGGTACGGGAAGCCTCCGGGATCTCGTAGACCTTCAGGCGGTATACGCGACCCAGATTCGTAAAGAACAGGATATGGTGATGCGTGGACGTCATGAGGATATCCTCGATGTAGTCCTCGTCGATGGTATTCATACCCTTGATTCCCTTACCTCCGCGGTTCTGGTTGCGGAAGTTATCCAGGCTCATACGCTTGATGTAACCCAGCTTCGTCATCGCGATGATCGTGTCTTCCATCGGGATCAGATCCTCGGCAGAGAACTCCTCTGCGTCGAACTGGATCTGCGTACGTCTCGGATCCGCATACTTATCGCGGATGATCGAGATCTCATCACGGATAACACCCAACAGTTTATTTTCATTTGCCAATATCTCTTTGTACTCCGCGATCTTCTGCTCGAGTTCTGCGTACTCGTTCTGCAGATCTTCTCTGGCCAGTCCGGTCAATGCACGCAGACGCATGTCGACGATGGCCTGGGCCTGCGCATCGCTCAGCCCGAACTCCTCGCACAACGCGGTCTTCGCGATCTGCACGGTCTTGGATCCGCGGATGATCGTGATCACGCGGTCAATGTGATCCAGCGCCGTCAGCAAACCTTCGACGATATGCGCACGCTCCTGCGCCTTATTCAACTCGAACTGCGTACGACGACGTACCACATCCTCCTGATGCAGGAGGTAATATTTCAACATGTCGCAGATGTTCAGGATCTTCGGCTCGTTGTTGACCAGCGCCAGCATGATCACGCCGAACGAATCCTGCAGCTGCGTATGCTTCAGAAGCAGGTTCAAAACTACATTTGCATTGACATCCTTACGAAGTTCGATGCAGATACGCATGCCTTCGCGGTCGGACTCGTCGCGCAGATCGGTGATGCCGTCGATGCGCTTATCACGCACGAGCTCAGCGATCTTCTCGATGAGTTTTGCCTTGTTGACCATGTAAGGAAGCTCGGTCACGATGATGCGGCTCTTGCCGTTTGGCATCGTCTCAATATTGGTGACCGCGCGGACTTTGATCTTACCCTTACCGGTGCGGTACGCCTCTTCGATGCCGCGCTTTCCGAGGATGGAAGCTCCGGTCGGAAAATCCGGTCCCTTGATGATGTCCAGGATCTCCTCGACCTGCGTCTCGCGGCCTTCATTGACCTTATTATCGATCATCTTAACGACAGCGTCGATGACCTCTCCGAGGTTATGCGGAGGGATATTCGTCGCCATACCAACGGCGATACCTGTGGTACCGTTTACCAGCAGGTTCGGGAAACGAGCCGGCAAAACGGTCGGCTCCTTCTCGGTGTCATCAAAGTTCGGCTCGAAGATGACCGTGTCTTTATTGATGTCGGAAAGCATCTCCATCGCGATCTTCGACAGTCGTGCTTCGGTATATCGCATCGCAGCCGCGCCGTCGCCGTCCACCGAACCGAAGTTACCGTGGCCGTCGACAAGCGTATAACGCATGGTCCAGTCGCGCGCCAGATTTACCAGGGCTCCGTAGATCGAACTGTCACCGTGGGGGTGATATTTACCCATTGTATCACCGACGATACGCGCACATTTACGATGCGGTTTGTCGGGTCCGTTGTTTAGTTCGATCATGGAGTAGAGCACTCTTCTCTGTACCGGCTTCAAACCGTCGCGTACATCGGGCAATGCTCTCGACGCGATAACACTCATCGCGTAGTTGATGTAGGAGACCTCCATTGTTTTTTTCAGGTCTATGTCCTGCACTTTATCAAAAATAGTTTCGTCCATAATTCATTCTCCGTTTCATGGGCCGGCGGGCCTGAATGCAAGATCTTTTGCGGATATGCTTAGTTGATATCCAGATTCTGCACGAATTTCGCGTTCTTCTCGATGAACTCGCGACGCGGCTCTACCTGGTCGCCCATCAGAGTGGTAAATGTCACATCCAGCTCCGACAAAATGTCATCATCCATGGTCACACGCTCGAGGATACGACGCTCCGGATCCATGGTCGTCTCCCACAGCTGCTCCGCATCCATCTCACCAAGACCCTTATAACGCTGGATCTTGTTGTTGTTGTCGCGGCCGATCTCGCTCAGGATGGCGTTCAATTCATCGTCCGTGTATGCATACCATACCTTTTTGTTTCTCTCCACCTTATAGAGAGGCGGCTTCGCCAGGTATACATAGCCCTGTTTGATCAGTTCCGGCATAAACCGGTAAATGAATGTCAAAAGCAAGGTACTGATATGTGCGCCGTCGACATCGGCATCGGTCATGATGATGATCTTGTGATAACGCAGCTTGGTGATATCGAAATCATCATGGATACCGGTTCCGAACGCCGTGATCATCGCTTTGATCTCGGCATTGGAGTAGATGCGGTCGAGTCTTGCTTTCTCCACGTTCAGGATCTTACCGCGGAGCGGTAGGATGGCCTGCGTGTTACGGGATCTCGCGGTCTTTGCGGAACCGCCCGCGGAATCACCCTCTACGATGTAGATCTCACAGTTTTTGGGATCTTTATCCGAGCAGTCCGCCAACTTTCCGGGAAGAGCCATGCCGTCGAGGGCGGTCTTTCTTCTCGTCAGGTCGCGCGCCTTACGCGCCGCGATACGTGCACGCTGCGACAAAATGGATTTCTCGCAGATGATCTTCGCAACGTTCGGGTTCTGCTCCAGGAAATACGTAAGCTGCTCGCTTACGATGCTTTCTACTGCAGTTCTGGCCTCGCTGTTACCGAGTTTCTGCTTCGTCTGACCTTCAAACTGCGGATCCTCGATCTTAACGCTGATGATCGCGGTCAGACCTTCACGGATATCCTCACCAGTCAGGTTAGACTCACTTTCCTTCAGCAATTTGTTTTTCCGGGCATAATCATTAAACATCTTCGTCAGCGCATTCTTGAAGCCGATCAGATGTGTTCCGCCTTCCGGCGTGATGATATTATTGGCAAATGCATAGATGCCCTCGTTGTAAGCATCGTTGTGCTGCATTGCGACTTCTACGTAAACATTTTCCCGAGTGCCCTCAAAATAGAGAACTTCTGGATACAAAGCGACCTGGCTGCGGTTTAAGTAAGTAACAAACTCCTTGATACCGCCCTCGTAGTGGAATACATCCTCTACGATGCCATTATTCTCCTCGCCTTCTTCTCCCTCTTTACGAAGATCGCGAAGCACGATGCGGAGATTCTTCGTCAGGAACGCTGTCTCACGAAGACGTGTCTTCAAAATGTCATATTCATAGATCGTGGTCTCGAAAACTTCAGGGTCGGCCTTAAACGTAACCGTCGTACCATGACGATCCGGCTCGCAATCCCCGATCACTTCCAGTTTGGAGATCGTCTTACCGCGCTCATAGCGCTGCATATATACCTTACCCTCATGGTAAATACGCACCTCCAGCCACTCGGAAAGCGCGTTAACGACCGAAGCACCTACGCCGTGCAGACCGCCGGAAACCTTATATCCGCCACCGCCGAACTTACCGCCGGCATGCAGGATGGTAAATACTACCTCGACCGCCGGGATACCCGCCTTCGGATGGATACCGACCGGTATACCACGGCCATTATCGATAACGGTAATGATCTCATCCTTACCGATCTCAACAACGATCGTATCGCAGACTCCGGCCAATGCTTCATCTACCGCATTATCAACGATCTCATAGACCAGGTGATGCAATCCCTTGGACGATGTGCTGCCGATATACATACCCGGACGCTTTCTTACCGCTTCCAATCCTTCCAAAATCTGGATTTGATTTGCCTCGTATTCGTTGCTCATAAGTTCTCCGTTTCTTTACTCCTAAACCTCCGGTCTTGAAACCGAAACCTCTCCGTCCTTCACATAAAACACGCGGTCAATGTGAAAACGGTTTTTTATAAATTCATCCAAACCCGTACAAGTGATAAAAGTCTGGATCTCATTTATGCTTTTTAAAAGATAGTTCTGACGCTTTACATCAAGCTCGCTCAAAACATCGTCCAACAAAAGGATGGGGATCTCTTTTGTGACCTGTTTTACGATCTCGATCTCTGCCAGTTTCAGAGAAAGCGCCACCGTCCGCTGCTGGCCCTGCGAGCCATATTTGCGGACATCCACATCATTGATCAGGAAGTTGATATCATCCCGGTGTGGACCGGTCAATGTCATCTTCTGGTAGATCTCGCGGTCTCTTCTCTTCTTCAGTTTCTCCGCGAAATCTTCTTCTGTCACATCCGGCTCATAAAGGATCTCCAATCGTTCCTTTCCTCCGGACAGATCACTGTGGATCTTCTGAATGAGCGGCCGCAGCATATCGATAAACTCTCTGCGGAATTTGATCAGCTCGCAACCATATCTGCACAACTGCTCATCCGAAATATCAATGTACTCCTCATAACCTCGCCCGGTGTAGTAATCTTTCAACATCTGGTTGCGGTTTAAGAGCACTTTGTTATAACTGACCAGCGAATGAATATATAATTTCTTCAGCTGACACAGTTCGGTATCAATGAATCGTCTTCGTTCTGCCGGACCATTTTTTATGATCTGCATATCTTCCGGTGAAAAGAAGACCATGTATGCATTACCGAAGAGTTCGCTGGCGCGCCGAAGAGAAATCCCGTCCACGGCGATACCTTTGGACTTATTTTTCTTCAGATGCATGTCAATGCGGGTCTTATAACCGTCTTTTTCAACGATCATCTTGATATGCGCTTCTTCCTCTCCAAACCGGATGATATCCCGGTCCTTCGTTCCCCGATGGGATTTGGTCGATCCGCATAGATAGATAGCTTCCAGAAGATTTGTCTTCCCCTGTGCATTATCCCCGTAGAAAATGTTGACATGATCATCAAATTCAGCCGCGGCCTGTGTATAATTTCGGTAATTCAATAGTTCAATGGACTTTATTACCATCTTCAACCTGCTTTTTTGATCAGTATCTGCTCATCATTAAAAGTGATCGTATCACCGTCGTAGAGTTTTTTTCCTCTTTGTGTTTCAACGGCTCCGTTGACTTTTACTTTTCCCTGGTTGATCATGATCTTTGCTTCCAGACCGGATCCGACCAGGTTTGCGGCTTTTAAGGCTTGACCGAGTTTGATAAACTCTTCTCTCAATGTGATCGTTATCATAGGTTCTCCTTATACGCTGGCGAAGTTCACCGGCAGGATCAGGTAAATGTAGGACTCCTCTTTATCCTTGATGAAGCAGGGTGCTTTCGGATTCATCATGTAGATATCTACATTTTCATCATCGATGACACGCAGCGCATCCAGAAGAAAACGAGGATTGAAACCGATCTTGATATCATTGCCCTCTTTGGAAACTTCCAGATCCTCGCAAAGAGAACCAATGGAAGACTTCATAGAAAGCTGCAGGTTGGAATCTTCTACCGTGAAGATCAAAGGCTTCTTATCGGACTCCTTCACCAGCAAAGTGGAACGATCGATACAATTCAGGAAATCTCTCTTATTTACGGAGAGCTTCGTTGAATAGTCGTTGTTGAGCATGTTATCGATCTTGAAATATTCACCGTCGATCAGACGGGAAACTACCAAAGTATCCTCAAATGAGAAAAGAACATGATTCGTTCCGAAGTAGATCAGAACTTCATCATCTACTCCGCCGGTAAGGATCTTACCGATCTCGCTGAGAGTCTTACCGGGAATGATTACCTTCGCATCATCATAGTTATCCTTAAGTTCAACTCGGCGGATGGAGATACGATGTCCGTCCAGAGATACCAGACGAAGGATGCCGTTTTTGATCTCCAGCAGCTCACCACTCATCAGACGATTGTTTTCATTCTCCGAGATGGAGAATATGGTCTGACGTATGATATCCTTCAAAGTCATCTGGGACAGGCTGATATAACTCTTATGTTCGAACGAAGGCAGAGCCTGGAAATCATAACCGTCATAACCTGCGATATTGAAGACTGCTTTTTCGCATTCAATGGTCATGTTGGAATTCTCATCTGTGGTGATGATGATATCATTATCCGGAAGTCTGCGGATGATCTCAGAGAAGATCTTCGCTTCGATCGCGATCCTACCCGGCTGGGTAATGGTTCCTTCGATCGTAGTCTCAATACCGAGCTCGGTATCGTTAGCAGTAAGTTTGATCTTATTTCCTTCTGCATTGATCAGGATGCATTCCAGGATAGGCATGGTCGTTCTTCCGGGAATCGCTTTCAATACAGTAGATACAGCTTTGGATAAAATGTCTTTCGAACATATGATCTTCATAGTTGATGCTCCTTTCAACAAGCAAACAAAGGCTGCGCCTTTTACTCTTTTTTTATTTAAATACAGTAGTAGTAGTAGGGTCTGTGGATAGGTTGAAAACGTATTTTCAGCCAGTATTTTCAAGGGTTTCATTCATCTGAAAACTCAGTGGATTTCATAAAAATGGCCTGTGAAAAACATGGTATTTGTCCACATGACTTTATTCGGCATTAATGCCATTTCACACCTTGAACATCAATGTGTATGAATTATACACTTGTCAGTTCAAAGAGAGTTTCTTCTTTAATATATCGATGGTAGATGCAAGTGTGGGATTTGTTTCCAACTCATTTTCTATCTTTGTGATACCGTGGATAACGGTCGCATGATCGCGTCCTCCCAGAATAGCTCCGATCTTCTTCAGCTGGAGGTTTGTAAGGGAACGGCACAAATACATGGCAACCTGACGCGCTGTCGTAAGGGAAGCGATACGCTTATCCGAGATGAGGTCATTGACCGTGATCCCGTAGTGATCGGCTACGACCTTCAGGATGTAATCCGGAGTGAGTTCTTTTTTATCATCCGGCGAAATGAAATCGCGCAGCGCTTCTTCTGCAACTTCCAGAGTGATCTCTGTCTTGTTTAACTTGGAAAATGCGATGATCTTCGTTAAAGCGCCTTCGATCTCACGGATATTGGTCTTTATATTAGTTGCGATATATTTGAGAACTTCGTTATCGATGCTGAAACCTTCCAGTTCTTCCTTCTTACGAAGAATGGCCATACGTGTTTCATAATCCGGCGCCGAGATATCGACGGTAAGACCCATCTCAAAACGGGAACGAAGTCGTTCGGCCAGAGTGGTCAGAGCCTTCGGCGGTTTATCGGATGAAATAACGATCTGCTTCTTCGCTGTGTGCAGATGATTGAACGTATGGAAGAACTCTTCCTGGGTACTTTCTTTATCTGCGATGAACTGGATATCATCGATCAGCAGCACATCGATATTCCGGTATTTATTTCTGAACTCGGAAGTAGCCGTGTTGCTCTTATCTTTGATCGCGTCGATCAGTTCGTTGGTGAACTGTTCACTCGTGATGTAAAGGATACGTGCATCCGGCTTATTTTTCAGGATATAGTGGGCAATGGAGTGCATCAGGTGCGTTTTTCCGAGACCCACGCCTCCGTAGATAAACAGCGGATTATAACGCTCTGCCGGCGATTCGGCCACAGCTAAAGAAGCCGCATGGGCAAATTTGTTATTTGCGCCTACGACGAAGGTATCAAATGTATATTTGGGGTTTAAGTTGCTGTTTAAGGATGACATGGTAACGGGAGCACCGTTCACATTCTTCTGCTCTGAATGAGCGATCGTTGAAAATTCAACTTCTACATCGATGCCGGTAACGGACTCAATCGTAGTCTTGATGAAGTTATGGTATTTATGCTCGATGTAATCGATCATGAAATCCTGGCCGTCCGGAAAGATGATCAAAAGTGTGTCCCGGCCGTCTTTTGAAAAGAAATAAGCAGGGGTCAGAGGCTTGATCCAGGTGTTATAGAGGGCATCGACGATCTCATATTCCTTCTGTGTTTCCTCTTTGATCTCTTCCCATCGGTCCTTGATGATAGAGATCGCTTTATCGTAATTCATAGGGTCCTCCAAAATGGTGTCTTTTTGCGGAAGGTACATACACCCCCCACTATAAAAGAATCTATTAATATTCTAACTCAAAACCGCCCAAAAAGCAAGTAAAAAATAGGAAGAGATACAAACTTATCAACATTTTATCAACATTTTGTGGATAAGTTTAAGTGGATGAAAAGTGGATTGCCCAAAAGTTATAAACACAATGTTAACAGATATGTTGATAACTGTTTAAAACCGCCAAAAACGTGTTCAAACCTCGAAAAATCAAGAAAAAACTTCATTTTTCGCTTGACGAAAGGCGGTGATTCAAATATAATGTGGTATGTGTCTAACTATGCAAATTTACCGACAAGGAGGTGTATAGCACATGAAGATGACATTTCAGCCGAAGAAGATCTCCCATGCGAGAGTTCACGGATTCCGTTCCAGAATGAGCACTGCAAATGGCAGAAAGGTTCTTTCCGCAAGAAGAGCTAAGGGCAGAAAATCCATTGCTGTTTAATTAAATGGACCTGACAGTCTCATAAGGATTATAAGAACAACGGTCGCATCTTTTATGTGACCTTTTCTTTTTCTTACAGAACTTAGGAGGTATTTATGAGAAACATACCTTCACTCAAAACTTATAAGGATTTTCAGGCAGTCTATTCTGCCCGAAGATCCTACGCCAACCGCTATCTGATCCTATACAAGAAAGAGGTTGACGACCCTGAAAAACAGGCCCGCATCGGCATCTCGGTTTCCAAAAAAGTAGGAAACAGCATAATCAGACACCGCATAACCCGACTTATTAGAGAGAGTTATCGTTTAAACCGGGATAAACTGAAAGAGGGCAATGACATCATCGTGGTCGCAAGACCCGAAGCAAGGGACCTGGGATTTAAAGAGATTGAAGAAGCATACCTGCATTTACTGAAGAAGCAGGAATTGCTGAACGTGTAGTTTTTCGGAGGATAGAAGCGATGAAACGTGTTATGATCTGCATGATACGCTGGTATCAAAAATATTTGTCTCCTTTGAAACGTTTTTCTCGCTGCATTTACACACCCACCTGCTCTCAATACGCCATCGAAGCGATTACCAAATACGGCGCCTTAAAAGGCGGATGGATGGCATTTAAACGAATACTTCGTTGCAACCCGTTTGCAAAAGGTGGTTATGATCCGGTTCCTTAAGAGAGGACAACATATTTATGAACTTTATAACTTTGACTAAATACGACGGAGCTATCATCGGCCCGGTTGCCCGGCTTCTCGGACACATCATGGAAGCCATCTTCAGTTTCACCGGTCTGTTTGGTATTTTTAACATCGGTCTGAGCATCATCATCTTTACGATCGTTATCAAAGCGCTCATGATCCCGATGTCGATCAAACAGCAGAAATTTACGAAGATGAACGCCATCATCTCTCCCGAGATCCAGATGATCAACAATAAGTACAAGGGTAAAAAAGATCAGGCATCGATGATGAAGCGTAATGAAGAGACCATGGCCGTATACAACAAATACGGCGTTAAGCCTACCGGCGGTTGCCTTCAGCTGATCATCCAGTTCCCAATCCTGCTCGCATTGTATCGTGTTGTTTGGAATATCCCTGCTTACGTAGGACGCATGAAAGATATCTACTACAACATCATCAGCGTTCTCTCCGAGAAGTTCAGCGGTTTCATGGGAAATGAAAACTTTACGAAGCTTCTTTCGGAGCAGAACACCGCGATCAATGGCGATAAGATCACAAAGATCACGGAAACTTTTGCCAATGTATCTTCAGCTGAAGAATTGACCGTTGCGAAGAATTATCTGGTCGATGCTATGTATGCTTTCGATGCAGATGAGTGGGGCAGATTCAAGGATATTTTCACCAACATCGGCGGAATGGCAGGATCGACCGGAGAAACTGTTTCCGATTCGATCGATAAGATCGAGTCCATGAACTCATTTATGGGATTGAACCTTTCGGTATCTCCCATGACGTATCTTTCCAATATTGCCAAGGTAGGCATTTGGGTGATCATTGCCGCTATCATGATCCCGCTTCTTTCGGGTCTGATCCAGTACATCAGTACGAAGATCTCATTGGCTCAACAGGCACGCCAGAAGAAGAATTCCTTCAAGAAGCAGGAAGAAGAAGAAAACGCATTCGTTCAGAGCATGAACACGATGGTAAAGATCATGCCTGTCATTTCGATCGTTTTCTGTTTCATGTTCCCTACCTGTATCGGCGTATACTGGATCATCTCCAGTTTGGTACAGCTCATTATCCAGATCTGCGTAAACAACTACATGGATAAGCTGGATATCAACGATGTTGTTGCAAAGAACGTTGAAAAGATGAATGCGAAGCGCGCACGTATGGGCCTTTCCCCGATGAAAGTCACCAAGGTTGCAAACATTACACAGCAACTCGAGGAAGATCAGGCAGCTGAAGAGGCAAGAGCGAAAAAGCGCGAAGAGCAGATCAAGGCATCTACGGAATATTATAAGAGTACTACGGGTACCGGAAGACTTTCCTCGAAAGCGAACATGGTCGCGCAGTACAACGAAAAGAATAAGAATAAAAAGTAAGGTACGGAGGTTAGTAAATGGCAGACTTTATCAGAGTTGAAGGTAAAACAGTTGAAGAAGCGCTTACAGAAGCGACTGTCATCCTCGGAACGACCAGTGAGATGATCGACTTTGAGATTATCGAAAAGGGCTCCAGCGGTTTTTTGGGCATCGGCAGCAAGCCGGCCATCATCAAGGCCAGAAAGAAAATGACTCTGGTCGATAAAGCGATCGAGTTTTTGGAAAATGTATTTGATAAGATGGGCATCGTAGTTGATATCCAGGGTTCTATGAACGAAGAGGAAAAGACGATCGAACTCAATCTGACCGGTTCCGATATGGGTAACCTGATCGGCAAGAGAGGCCAGACACTGGACTCCCTGCAGTATCTTACCAGCCTGGTAGTCAACAAGGAAGTTGACGATTACATCCGCGTTAAGGTAGATACCGAGAACTATCGTGAGAGAAGAAAGGAAACGCTGGAGAACCTTGCGAAGAACATTTCCATGAAGGTTAAGAGAACCAAGCGTCCCGTTAAGCTCGAGCCGATGAACCCTTATGAGCGTCGCATTATCCACTCGGCTCTTCAGGATGACAAATATGTCTACACAAAGAGTGAGGGCGAGGAGCCTTTCCGTCATGTAGTAGTAATGCTCAAGAAGGAGAAGCGCTACTCTTCCGACCGTAGCGAACGTACCTACCGTTATGACCGTGGCAACAGCTATGGCGGCGGATACAACCGTGGCTATGGCAACAAAAACTACGGAAACTACGAGAAGAAATCCGAAGGCGAAGAATAAACCGAGCCTCGTATAAGATCTTGGGATGCCACGAAAGTGGCATCCTTTTTTTGTGGGCGGGAGGTCATAACCCCGGGGGTGAGAAAGACCTTTGGTATACGATTGACGGCGGACGGTTCGCATCGCTGTGAAAAACAATCCTCTCTTTCAAAGAAGAATTTAAGGGCACCGCTTCGAACTCCGCCGTTTTCGGATAAAACGGCTCCGTCTTGCGCAAAAACCGGTCTCGGAGACACGGTTTTTGACCCGGTTCCGTCTTCTCAGGATCGGCTTTATTCATACGTTCGTTCACATGTTCGATTTGTGATCGTATTTCAAAGGATATCCCTGGGGTTTTTGAGTCATGCCACAAAAAAAGGATGCCTCACGGCATCCCAGATCATATAACAAGGCTCGAGGACTGCTGTAAATGCGTTTTTGAAGATCCGGCAGTAAAAAGCAAGGCGAGAATACTGCTGGAATTGAGGTTTTGAAGATCCAGCAGTAAAAAGCAAGGCGAGAATACTGCTGGAATTGAAGTTTTTGAAATCCAGCAGTAAAAAGCAAGGCGAGAATACTGCTGGATTTGAGGTTTTGAATATCCAGCAGTAAAAAGCAAGGCGAGAATACTGCTGGGATTGCATTTTTGAAGATCCAGCAGTAAAAAGCGGGCCCAGAATACTGCTGGATTTGAGGTTTTGAAGATCCGGCAGTAAAAAGCGTGCCTAGAATACTGCTGGGATTGCATTTTTGAAGATCCGGCAGTAAAAAGCGTGCCTAGAATACTGCTGGGATTGCATTTTTGAAGATCCGGCAGTAAAAAGCAAGGCAATAGTACTGCTGGATTTGAGATTTTGAAGATTCAGCAGTAAAAAGCGGGCCTAGAATACTGCTGGAATTGAGGTTTTGAAGATCCGGCAGTAAAAAGCGAGCCTAGAATACTGCTGGAATTGAGGTTTTGAAAATCCAGCAGTAAAACGCGGGCCTAGAATACTGCTGGGATTTCATTTTTGAAGATCTGGCAGTAAAAAGCGGGCCTAGAATACTGCTGGGATTGCATTTTTGAAGATTCGGCAGTAAAAAGCGGGCCTAGAATACTGCTGGAATTGAGGTTTTGAAGATCCAACAGTAAAAAGCGAGGCAATAGTACTGCTGGGATTGCATTTTTGAAGATCCAGCAGTAAAAAGCAAGGCGAGAATACTGCTGGAATTGAGGTTTTGAAGATCCGGCAGTAAAAAGCGAGCCTAGAATACTGCTGGGATTGCATTTTTGAAGATCCAGCAGTAATAATCGAATCAAAAGTACTGCTGTGATTGAGTTTTTTGAAATCTAGCCGTAAAGGGTGGGTTTAATTAGGGCTTGAATGAGCGGCGTGGATATTTATGCTTGAAAGACAGGGGTTATAATGCTAGAATATGCTTGATGTTGCTTCTGATTAACGGGGTGATACTTGTGCTACATTGATTTTGCGACGAATGTATTGCTACGAAGCCCTGGTTTTGGGGTGGGTCAGATGCAGGAGTGGTTTGCGCTGAATCACCAAATCTCGAGAATGGAGATTTCCGGTGGGGTGCAAACGAAGGAAGTTTTAGCAAAAGTACAGTTTTAAGGAGTGCTATGAGCAGGGAGACATCGAAGACATTTGCCGCGATCGCGACGGCGATGAGTCCGGGAAGTATCGGGATCGTGAGGATCAGCGGGCCGGAGTCGTTTGACGTGATCCAGAGGATCTTTCGTCCGGCAAATGCAGCCCGTTTTTCAAAGATGGAGACACATACCGTTCATTACGGTCATATTCTTTCCGAAACCGGCGCGGTGATCGACGAGGTCATGGTGCTTTTGATGCGTGGGCCGAAGAGTTTCACGGCGGAGGATACCGTGGAGATCGACACGCATGGCGGTATTCTGGTGACGCGGCAGGTGCTGGAGCGCGTGCTTTCGGCGGGTGCCAGAGTCGCGGAGCCCGGTGAGTTCACGAAGCAGGCCTTCCTGAACGGACGCGTGGATCTGTCCGAGGCGGAGGCCGTGATGGACCTGATCAACTCGAAGAATGCTTTTGCGGCGAGCGCTGCTCTCTCCCAGTTGCAGGGCTCGGTGAGAAACGAGATCAAATCGATGCGGGACGTCCTGCTGGACGCGGTCGCTTTTATCGAAGCGGCGCTGGACGACCCCGAACATATCTCCCTCGACGGGTATTCCGATGAACTTCGGGAGAAACTAGAACCGATGGAGAAAAAGATACGGAAAATGATTGAGGATTACCAAGACGGCGCGGTGCTGAAGGAAGGTGTGAAGACCGTCCTGCTTGGCAAGCCGAATGCCGGAAAATCCTCGCTTCTGAATGCCCTGCTGGGCCAGGACCGCGCGATCGTGACCGACATCGCCGGAACGACCCGCGACACATTGTCCGAGCAGGTATATATCGGCGGGATCGGATTTGAATTTACCGATACGGCCGGGATCCGGGAGACGCAGGATGTTGTCGAGACCATCGGCGTGGAACGGTCCATCTCACAGGCGGAGGGCGCGGATCTGCTGCTGTTCGTTGCGGACGCTTCTCTCCCGCTCGACGACAACGACCGGAGGATCCTAGAGATTCTGCGACAGAAAAAGAGTCTGGTCTTATACAATAAGACCGACCTGGCGCCGCAGCTGACGATCGACGAATTGTCGAAATACTGCGCGGCGGACACGATCCTGCCCGTTTCGGCGAAGACCGGCGAGGGTATGGACGCGATCAAAGAGCGCCTGGTGGCAATGTTCCGTGCGGGCGAGCTTTTATACAACGATGAGGTCCTGATCACGAATGCGCGGCATAAAGAGGCGCTGGAAATGGCGCTGGGATCGCTTAGGCAGGCCCTGGAAGGCATTTATGGGGAGGTAAGCGAGGATTTCCTCACGATCGACCTTTTGGACGCCTACGAGGCTCTGGGGCGCATTACCGGCGAGACGCTGGATGAGGACGTCGCGGACCGCATCTTTGAAAAATTCTGTATGGGAAAGTAAGAAAGCGTGATATCAATGGCAGTAGTTGAAGAATATTATGACGTGGTAGTGGTCGGTGCCGGACATGCGGGCTGCGAGGCAGCGCTGGCGGCGGCTCGGCTGGGCCTTTCGACCATCGTTTTTACGGTGAGCATTGACAGTATCGCGCTCATGCCCTGCAACCCGAACGTCGGCGGCAGCTCGAAGGGACACATCGTCCGCGAGGTCGACGCCCTGGGCGGCGAAATGGGTAAAAATATCGACAAAACGTTCATTCAGTCGAAGATGCTGAATGAGTCAAAGGGGCCGGCGGTGCACTCGCTGCGCGCGCAGGCCGATAAAAAGATGTACTCGCAGGCCATGCGTGAGACCATGGAGCACACGGAGAACCTGACCATCCGCCAGGCGGAGGCGGCCGATCTGATCGTCGAGAATGGCCGGCTGACGGGCATCCGCACGGTCTCCGGCGCGATCTACCACTGCAAGGCCGCCGTTTTGTGTACGGGAACGTACCTGAAGGCGCGTTGCATCTATGGTGATGTGAGCAATCCGACCGGACCGAACGGTCTACAGGCGGCCAATCATCTCACCGCGTCGCTGATCGAGCATGGAATCACGGTCCGCCGCTTCAAGACCGGTACGCCGGCGCGTGTCGACGGCCGCACCATCGACTATTCTAAGATGGCGGAGCAGTTCGGCGATAAGGTCGTGGTGCCGTTCTCATTTTCCACGGACCCCGCGAGTGTGCAGAAGGAGCAGGTCTCCTGCTGGCTGACCTACACCAACGAGGAAACACATAAGATCATTCGGGACAATATCGACCGCTCGCCGTTGTTTACGGGCGTGATCGAGGGAACCGGGCCGCGCTACTGCCCTTCCATCGAGGATAAGGTCGTCAAATTCCCGGATAAGGAGCGCCACCAGGTGTTCATCGAACCCGAGGGCCTCTATACAACGGAAATGTATCTGGGCGGCATGTCCAGCTCGCTTCCGGAGGACGTGCAGTACGCGATGTACCGCACGGTGCCGGGTCTGGAGAACGTGAAGATCGTCCGCAACGCATACGCGATCGAGTACGACTGCATTGACCCGCATCAATTGAAACATTCACTGGAGTTTAAGGAGATCTCGGGCCTGTTTTCGGCCGGCCAGATCAACGGAAGCTCCGGTTACGAGGAGGCCGCCGGCCAGGGCATCATCGCCGGCATGAACGCCGCCCTCTTCTGCCTGGGTAAGGAGCCCGTGGTCCTGGACCGTTCGCAGGCCTACATCGGCGTGCTGATCGACGATCTGGTGACGAAGGAGACCACGGAGCCGTATCGTATGATGACATCCCGCGCGGAGTACCGTCTGGTGCTGCGCCAGGACAATGCGGATCTGCGCCTGCGTGCCATCGGCCATGATGCAGGGCTGGTCAGCGATGAAGATTACAATAAGATGCTCGCGAAGAAGGAATGCATTGACCGCGAGGTAAACCGTCTGAAGACGACCATCCTCGGGGGCAATGAAACGGTAAATGCCTTCATGGTGAAGCATGGAAGTACTGCACTGAACAACGGTACTTCGCTGTCGGAGCTGATGAAACGTCCGGAGCTCGATTATGAGAAGCTCGCGGAGATCGATCCGGAGCGGCCGGAGCTGCCCGCGGACATCGTGGAGCAGGTCTGCATCCAGATCAAATACGAGGGATACATCGCGAAGCAGGAAAAGCAGATCGAGAATTTCAAAAAACTCGAGAATAAGAAGCTCTCGCCGAATTTCGACTATTCTACGATCAAGGGACTGCGCAAAGAGGCAATCCAGAAGCTCAATAAGATCAAGCCAGCGTCGATCGGCCAGGCCGGACGTATCTCCGGCGTTTCGCCCGCCGACATCGCCGTGCTGCTCGTGGCGTTGAAATCGTGAGGTTTTTAGAGATCATATAGTGTTTGTAAGGGGACAATGAATTTGGGAATGCTTTGAAGCGGTAGTGTTTCAAGCGGCCCGGAAGGGAAGGGACTATGCAAGTTAATATGATGGGCCTGCGGCACAGACATTTTCCGCCGTTTAATATCAACCGTCCGAACGGCAGCGGTGATTATCTGCTGGTCTATACCTATACGGACGCGCGGATCATCCTGGACGGGGAGGATCAACTGTTCCCGAAGAACACCCTGATCATATTTCCGAAGGGTGCGCCTCAGATCTACTACTCTCTTCCGGATGGATATGTGAATGACTATATCCACTTTTCGTTGGCGGAGGGAGAGGCGATCGATCGTCCTCCGTACAATCTGCCACTGAACCGTATGATCGCGTTCCCGGCGGAGCAGAAAGTCGACATGCTCATGCATCAGATCTTCTTTGAGGATATCTCCACTTCGCAGCACAAAAAGCTTACAACGGACTACCTTTTGAAGGCTCTCCTGCTTTGTATATCTGACATAATTTCCGTCATTAATCAAGAGACACATATTGCGGGTTATTACTCTGAATTGCAAAACCTTCGTTCCGAGATCTACTCCAACCCTTCCGATGACTGGTCGGTTCCGAAGCTGGCGCAGCGTGTCGGACTGAGTGTCTCCTACTTCCAGAAACTTTACCACGACATGTTTGGAATTTCGTGTTATAACGATGTTATTCTAAGCAAGATAAATTATGCAAAAACCCAGTTGGCGTCTACGAATTACAGCATTCGGACGATCGCTTCCAACTGCGGTTATGACAATGACGTGCATTTTATGCGACAGTTCAAACAGTGCATCGGAGAGACTCCTACTGCCTTCCGAAAGCGCTTATTCCAGATCGAGAACAACGAGGAAAACGAGGCTGTAAATGACTGTTAACGAAAAATATATTGAACAATACTTCGCGAAAGCGAATTTACAACTCGACGAATTACAAGCTGCCCGTTTTCTCGAGTTTTATGAACGGCTGGTCGAAAAAAACAAGGTCATGAACCTGACCGGGATCACTGAGTTCGACGAGGTGCTGCAAAAGCATTTCCTGGACAGCGTATATGGTTTGGATGAGTTTGTATCTAAAGCTTCCAGTTTATTAGATCTCGGTACAGGAGCCGGTTTCCCCGGTATTCCGCTGAAGATCCTCTACCCCGAGAAAGAGTTCGTTCTGATGGACTCCCTTCAGAAAAGACTTCGCTTCCTCGAAGAGGTGAAGGAAGGATTGATGCTTGAGAGACTCAGTTTCGAGCATGGACGCGCTGAAGACCTCGGACATGACAAAAGATACCGTGAGAAATTTGATCTGGTACTCTCCCGCGCTGTGGCCAACCTTTCATCGCTTTCAGAGTTCTGCCTGCCCTTTACAAAGGTCGGAGGCTACTTCATCTCTTATAAATCCGGTGCATGCGAGGAAGAAGTAGAAAACGCTGCGAAAGCGATCAGTCTTCTGGGAGGTAAGGTCGAAGAAGTACGGAAGTTCATGCTTCCCGATAGTGATATCAGCCGAACCCTCATTATTATAAGGAAGACAAAGGAAACTAAGAAACAATATCCCAGAAAAGCCGGTGTTCCTTTGAAAAACCCGCTTTAAAGTTTTAACGCGTTGGTGCGATATATTGTTCCACGTGGAACGTCATGATTATGTGATGTTCCACGTGGAACTTTTTGATTCAATTATGTTCCAGTTGATTTTAGCCATACCAAGACTCCAGTGGATGTAGACACTTTCTGAATGTTCCACGTGGAACATCGTTGGGAATAAATGATATATGATGATTGGACCAGATCGTCTTTAAGACTATTAAGAGCTATTGTGGATGTTCGTTGAAATCATAAATGTTCCACGTGGAACATTTGACCATTTATACTACGGTTCGGTCAACGATCATAAGATTTGCCTATCAATAGTGCTTTGAGTGATATTTGCATGACTAGTGGGAATTATTTCTGGTTTTTTGCTTTTACGGTACGGGGGGCTTAACACCGCCATGAAGAATCTAAGTTCCTGTGTTCCACGTGGAACATTTAACTGCGAAATATATAAATCGCCTTTTGTCATATGAGATATAGAAGTGACCGATGGGTAGACAGACCTTATGTGAGGACTTTGATTGATTAGAATGGATCATATATTTGAACGGTCATTGGAGAGTCAGTTTTTTCATATTTGAACGGTTTTAAGCTAAAAGGTGAAATCAACGTGTTAAATGTTCCTCGTGGAACATCGACATATTGTAAAATGGGTAAACTTCTTGAAAAATGCCGTTTTTAGTGGAAATGAGAGTTCAAACATGATATAATACTCAATGGAGTTATATATGACCATGATATCGCCTCAAATGGGGCAAATTCATAAATTGGAGATACTATGAGCAGAGTTATAGGAATTGCAAACCAAAAAGGTGGCGTTGGTAAGACCACAACAGCGATCAATCTGTCCGCTTGCCTGGCTGAAAAGGGTAAAAAGGTCCTTTTGATCGACCTGGACCCTCAGGGAAATGCTACGAGTGGTTTTGGCCTGGAGCGTGGTAAGATCGAGAATACGGTCTATCAGCTGCTGATCTCAGACGACCTGAGCATTAAGGACTGCATCCAGAAGGATGTGCAGGAGAATGTGGACGTTTTGCCGTCGGATGTGAATCTTTCCGGTGCGGAGATCGAATTGATCGGAATTAAACGTAAGGAGTTCATTCTGAAGAAGAAACTGGAGCCGGTACGCGATGATTACGATTTCGTGATCATTGACTGCCCGCCTTCTTTAAATATGTTAACAGTCAATGCACTTACAACGGCGGACTCGGTTTTGGTACCGATCCAGTGCGAGTATTATGCTTTGGAGGGTTTGAGCTTGCTTTTGCATACGATTTCCTTGGTTAAAAAGCGTCTGAATGCATCGCTAGAGGTCGAGGGTGTCGTATTTACCATGTACGACTCGCGTACGAACCTTTCGCTGCAGGTCGTTGAGAACGTTAAGGATAACCTGAAGCAAAACGTATATAAGACGATCATTCCGAGAAATGTTCGTCTGGCGGAGGCTCCAAGCCATGGACTGCCGATCAATAAGTACGATCCGAAGTCAACAGGAGCGGACGGATACCGATCCCTGGCCCAGGAAGTCATTGACCGGAAGTTCTAATAAGAAAGAATAGATATATTTAAATAGTTAAGTAATCGATTAAACAAAGGAGTATACTATGGCGGTTAAGAGAGGTGGACTCGGTAAGGGTCTGGATAGTTTGATCTCCCTGTCAGATGATCTGGATCTGACACCGAAGAAGGAAGATAAGAAGAGTTCGTCGGCAGAGAAGCCGAAGGAAGTGAACAAAGAAGTTGTTAAGGAGGTCGTGAAGGAAGTTAAGGTTCACGAGCCTTTGATGGTGAAGCTGCGCGAGATCGAGCCGAACCGTGACCAGCCGCGTAAGGAGTTTGATAAGGAGAGTCTGGAGGAACTGAAGGACTCCATCCTGCAGTACGGCGTGCTTCAGCCGCTGGTTGTTGTAAAGAAGGGAAAGTACTATGAGATCGTTGCCGGTGAGCGTCGTTGGAGAGCAGCAAAGCTGGCCGGCCTGAAGGAAGTTCCGGTCATCATCAAGGAACTGAACGAGCGCGAGATTTCGGAAGTATCGCTTATAGAGAATATTCAGCGTGAAAATCTGAACCCGATCGACGAGGCATTGGCCTTCCGTCAGCTTCTGGACAACTATAGTCTGAAACAGGAAGATGTTGCGACGAAGGTCGGAAAGAGCCGCGCGTACATCACAAACTCCACCAGACTGCTCAAATTGCCCGAGAACGTAAGAGGATATGTTGCGAAGGGCGAGCTTTCCACCGGACATGCAAAGGTACTGCTCGGCGTGGAGGATCCTGCTCTGTTGGAAAATCTTGCGAAGGATATCGTAGAGCATAAACTGAGCGTCCGCGACACCGAGAAACTGGTAAAAGCGGCGCTAAATCCGAAGAAACCCAAGCCGGAAATTAAATTGGATTATGTAGAACATTTTGCCCTGCTCCAGGACAAATTGACGAACCGCATGGGCACGAAGGTCGAGATCAAACGGAAGAACAACAAGGCCGGAAAGATCGAGATCGCGTACTTCTCGAACGAGGAACTGGAGCGCATTTTGGACATCATCGGTCTGACCGAGTAGGAAAGGAAGAGAAGCATGGATTCAAAATTGTTTCATCTCGGGTTCGACCCGATTTTCCTGATCATCGTCATCGGCGTGTTTGCCGTGGCGGCGCTGGTCGTCGGCCTCATCGTTCTGTGGAAGAGCATGAAGATCTGGAAGCGCTACGACCGCTTCATGCGCGGACGCGACACCCAGTCGCTCGAGGAAGTCATTCACCAGCTGCTCGCGAACGTTGAGATGCTGATGGATCGTCAGGAAAATATCATCAAGTCCGTGGAAAAACTCACCACGGAGCATAACAATTCATTCAAAAAACACGCGCTGCTGAAGTACAACGCGTTCAAAGAGGTCGGCGGTAAGCTCAGCTTCTCGCTGGCCATGCTCACCGAGGACAATGACGGCTTCATCCTGACGTGTATGCACGCGAACGGACCGAGCTACACGTACTTAAAAGAAATCCTCGGAGGCGAGTCCTATGTCGGACTGTCCACCGAGGAACAGCAGGTGCTGGATGAGGCCATCCACTTCGAAGCACTGTAGGATGGCGCTATATCGTATCGTTCTGCCGGAAGCCTGAGCTCCGGCAGGTATTATTTGGTGAAAATCTCCTTCATGTATTTGTCGACCAGGTGCATGGGCGCGGGGCCTATGTTCAGGAAGGCGTCGTGGAACTGATAGAGTTCGAAATCGTCTCCGACGAGTTCTTTCTGCCCGTCGAGGATGCTTTCGACCTCGATGAGTCCGAAGGAGTAGGGCAGGTAGGAGAACGGCGACGTGGTCATGTTCAGGTAGAATTCCTGCAACTGCTCGGCGTTGTTGGAGGCGCTGAGGCCGAAATGGATCGCCATGTAGTCGCAGTACTCTTTGTAGGTCCAGCCCTCGTAGTTGAGGCCCAGGTCGACCAGAGCCAGCATATTCAGGCTCATGCGGGAATTGATCGCGAGCATCTTCGCGGTGGTGGAGTCGACCCCGTCGATCGCTTCGAAGGAGAGGCGCTCCACGTAGGAGGCCCAGCCTTCCTGGTATGCCAGGAAGGATAGAAGCACGCGGATCGGGTGGGGCTCGGTCGACGCGAAATACGTTCCCTGCAGCATGTGGCCGGGGTAGCCTTCGTGGGCCAATGTGGTGAACAGACCGTTATTTGCGATCGAGCCGTTATTGATGTAGATATTGTTGTGAACTTCATAATCGTCGAGCGCCGGCAGAATGTAGAAGGCGGGCGAAACGCTGCCTTCCATGCCCTTCGGAACGTCGTGGATCGTGTATTTGCGACCGCCGAGGGACGGGAAGATATCACTGAAATAATCGATGAGGTGCGCGACGATGCCGGCGGGGTTATCCGTCGGCTGTTTGAACGTAAGCGTGGCCATGGACGCCTCCGGATTGAGGGAGGAGAGCGTCTGGAGCTGGACCCGGAGCGTGGTGTTGGAGGCTTCGAGGGCGTCTTTGATCTGGGCCAATGTTTTGTCGGTCGCCAGGTAGGAGTTACACAGGGCGGCGACGTAGGCTTCGCCATTCGGCATATTCACGGCGCCTCCGATGTCATTGCACGAGGAACGCATGCCGTCGAGGGCGGAGATCAGCCGGTCGTACGCAGGGAAAAAAGCATTTTCCAGAGCGTCCTTATGGCGGGCGGTGTAGTCGGCGATCTCGGCCTCGGAGAAGCAGCCGGCTTCGGCCAGCATTTCGGCAAAGGTTTCATTCAGATAGAAGTCGGCGGGCTCGCCGGAGATATGCTCACGGATCTGCCGGATGACGGTATCGAGAGTTTCCTTACTCATGAAGATACCGAGTTCGACACGCTTCTGCTCGTAGGCGAGGACGTCGTCGAAGAAGGCGGGAATGGCCTGCATGAGGGTCAGATAGTCCTCAACATCCTGTGCCCGCGTAAATGTGTATTCGGCAAAATAGATCGGAAGCATCGAGTGGACACCGCCGGCAGTATTGAGAGGCTCCCCATAGTATTCGAAGGGCTCCATCTCGATCTGGGAGAGCAGTGCAAATTCCAAAATGTCATAGGTCAGGCGCTGTTTGCGCGACAAATCTTCATAGTTGTAGGATCGGAGCTCGGCCAGCGTATCCTGCGCGGAGAGGCCGACGTTGTTGGCCGGACCTAGCGTGCCGAACGTCATCTCGAGATCGGTCAACCCGTAGTCTTCCGGGTGGCGCATGGTATAATGGACATTGAAATATCCGATGTTCGAGACATAGCCGTTCAGGATCTTTTGCAGATATCCGTCGAACTGCGTGCGGGTCTCCGCCTGAAGATCATTGGCCGGAGTTTCGTCGGCAGTGAAGTAAGTCTGGGCCTTAGAGCGGGCCAGGATCTCCTGCGTCGTGACGGAGGCGGCAGTCGGCTTCGCTTCCTGCGTTTCGGGATTCTGCCCACGCTTACCGCCGCAGGCACAGAGGCTTGCGGTGAGCAACAGACAGACTATATAAGAGAAGATCCGCGCGAGACGAGCGCGGTGTGATACATTCGTCATGGGTGACCTCCGAAGTGTGGGGGTTACATGGGCCCGAAGGCCGGTTACTTTTTAATTATACCCTAATCGGGGGATTAAGACAAGGGAGGCAGTAAGATGGAGATCGAGCGGAAATTTCTGGTGAATACGGACGGGATCGATATCAAGGCATATCCGTCGAAGGAGTTGGAGCAGGGATATCTGGCGACCGACCCGGTGGTGCGTGTGCGCCGAGAGGGGGAGGAGTACTATCTGACGTATAAGAGCGGTTACGGCATGGTGCGCGTAGAGGAGAACCTGCCGCTGACGAAAGAGAGCTACGAGCATCTGCTGGCGAAGGCGGACGGCTACGTGATCACGAAGAGGCGTTACCGCATCCCCGTGGAGGTATTCTTCGAGGACGGGGAAATGATGCAAGACGCAGGTTCCAAAGAGAGTTCTGCGGAGGAAATTGCGAAGTCCGAAAGTTTGAACTGTGCGGCAGATGGTGTAGAGGAATTCGGTGGATCGCAGAATGCAAACGACCCTTCAGAACTTCCTGCACACCTTCCCGACGGCAAGACCGTGGAACTGGATGTTTTTTCCGGGGAGTTTGATGGCGTGGTCGTGGCGGAGATCGAATTTCCCACGAAGGAGGCGGCCGACGCCTTTGTGATGCCGAAGCGTTTTCACAAAGATGTGACCTTCGACCCGTGCTACATCAACAGCGAAATGAGCAAAAACGGGCGCGCGGGCTCGGGCGACGAGGGCGGAAAAGCCTGAAAATGCTTGACAATGCATGCTCCCGGGGGTACAATAAAATTTAAGGCATTTGCCGCTTTTACAGAATGAATCAGGAGGAAACACTACACATGGAAAGAAAGCCTTATTACATTACGACCGCCATTCCATACGCTTCCGGTAAGCCGCACATCGGCAACACATACGAAGCGATCCTGGCGGACAGCATTGCCCGTTTCAAACGGAAGCAAGGCTATGAGGTCTTTTTTCAGACCGGAACCGATGAGCATGGTCTGAAGATCGAGGAAAAGGCCAAGGCACTGGGGATCACGCCGCAAGAGTGCGCAAACCGCGCGACGGGGGCGATCAAAGGCATGTGGGATTTGGTTGGAACCTCCTACGATCGCTTTATCCGCACGACGGATGAAGACCATATGGAGCAGGTCCAGAAGATCTTCGATAAGTTCTACGAGCAGGGCGACATCTACAAGAGCTCTTACGAGGGCATGTATTGTACGCCGTGTGAGACGTTCTGGACACAGTCTCAGCTGGTGGACGGACGCTGCCCGGACTGCGGCCGCGAGGTAACGCAGGCGAAGGAGGAAGCGTACTTCTTCAAGATGAGTAAATACGCCGATCGTCTGATCGAGCACATCAATACACATCCCGAGTTTATCCAGCCGGAGTCCCGCAAGAACGAGATGATGAACAACTTCTTGCTTCCGGGTCTGCAGGATCTGTGCGTAACGCGTTCCACATTTACCTGGGGAGTTCCGGTGAAGTTTGATCCGCGCCACGTCATCTACGTATGGCTGGACGCGCTCGTAAACTACATCACCGGTCCGGGATATGATGTTGACGGAAACCACGGCGAGAATTTCAAGAAGTTCTGGCCGGCCGATCTGCACCTGATCGGTAAGGACATCCTGCGTTTCCATACCATTTACTGGCCCATCTTCCTGATGGCGCTGGACATCCCGCTTCCGAAGCAGATCTTCGGTCACCCGTGGTTGCTCCAGGGTGGTGAGAAGATGAGTAAGAGTAAGGGCAATGTCATCTACGCGGATGACCTGGCGAAGTTCTTCGGCGTGGATGCGGTGCGTTTCTTCGTTCTGCACGAGATGCCGTACGAGAACGACGGCGTGATCACCTGGGAACTCATGGTGGAGCGCTTCAATTCCGAACTTGCAAATACGCTCGGAAACCTGGTAAACCGTACCATTTCCATGAGCAACAAATATTTCGGCGGTGTTCTGGAGAACTGGAACGTTTGCGAGCCAGTGGATGAGGACCTGAAGGCGGTCGTACTTTCGGCGCGCGCGAAGGTCGAGGAGAAGATGGATAAGTTCCGCGTTGCCGACGCGATCTCGGAGATCTTCAATATCTTCCATCGTTGTAATAAGTATATCGACGAGACAGAGCCGTGGGTTCTGGCGAAGGACGAGAATAAGGCCGATCGCCTGGCGACCGTGCTGTATAACCTGGCGGAGAGCATCATGATCGGTGCGTCGCTTCTGGAGAGCTTCATGCCGGAGACGGCGAAGCGTATCTCGGAGCAGTTCGGCGAGCCGCTCAGAGAGTTTGAAGACCTGACGAGCTTCGGTCTTCTGGACAATGGACGCAAGGTGACCGAGAAACCGGAGATCCTGTTCGCACGTGCAGACGTGAAGGAGATTATGGTCGAGGTCGAGAAGATCCGCGCGGAGCAGAAGGCGGAGTACGAAAAGGAGCAGGCTGCGATGGGCATTGCCCCCGAGGCACCCGTTGAGGCGGAAAGTGTGATCGATATCGCCCGCAAGGACGAGATCACGTACGATGACTTCGCGAAGCTGCAGTTCCAGGTCGGCGAGATTATCGAGTGCGCAGAGGTTCCGAAGTCGAAGAAACTGCTGTGCTCGAAGGTGAAGATCGGCAGCGAGGTGAAGCAGATCGTTTCCGGCATCAAGCAGCACTACAGTGCGCAGGAGATGGTCGGAAAGAAGGTCATGGTCCTCGTGAACCTGAAGCCTGCGACGCTGGCGGGCGTGGTTTCTGAGGGCATGCTGCTGTGCGCCGAGGACGAGAATGGCGAGCTGTCGCTGATGGTGCCGGAGAAGAAGATGCCGGCGGGCGCGGAGATTTGTTAACTATGATTTTTGATACACACGCACATTATGATGATGCGGCGTTTGATGCGGACCGCGAGGAACTTTTGGGCGGCGGTCTTCAGGCGGGCGGTGTCGGCCTGGTGGTGAATATCGGCACCGACTTAAAGACGCTGCATCAGACGATCGAACTGACGGAGCGGTACCCGTATTTCTACGGGGCGCTCGGCATTCATCCGGACTGTGTGGACGGACTTAATGAGGAGCATTTGCCGATCTTGCGGCAAATGCTCCTTGAGCATAAGAAGATGGTGGCGATCGGCGAGATCGGCCTGGACTATCACGGCGATTATGAGCGGGACATCCCGCTGCAGAAGAAGTGGTTTAAGTGGCAGCTGCGGCTGGCGCGGGAACTGAAACTTCCCGTGGTGATCCACAGCCGGGATGCGGCGGCGGACACAATGGAGATCCTGAAGGCGGAGGATGCGGGCAGCATCGGAGGCGTCATGCACTGCTATTCTTACAGCGTGGAGATCGCGCGGGAAGTGGTGAAGATGGGACTGTACATCGGGATCGGCGGCGTGCTGACGTTTAAGAACGGACGGAAGCTGAAGGAGGTCGCGGCCGAAACGCCCATGGAGCAGATCCTGCTGGAGACGGATTGCCCGTATCTGGCACCGACGCCGTATCGCGGGCAGCGGAACGACAGCCGGAATATCGCGCTCGTGGCGCAGGAGCTGGCGCAGATCAAGGGGATCACGCTGGAGGAAGTGCTTCGTATCACGGAGGAGAACGCGCGGCGGTTTTATAAGTTGTGGTGACAGTGGGGACGGTTCTTTCTGTCACCTGTCACCGTGACAGGTGACAGAAAGAACCGTCCCCGGTGTCACATTGTCACATGAGGAGAGAGAAATGGCAAAATTAGGAGATCCGAAGGAGACCATCGCGGTCCTTCAGAAATACCAGTTTCGATTTTCGAAGAAGTTCGGGCAGAATTTCCTGATCGATACGCACGTGCTGGATAAGATCATCCGCTATGCGGGGGTCAGCCGGGACGACTGCGTGCTGGAGATCGGGCCGGGCATCGGCACGCTGACGCAGTACCTGGCGGAAAATGCGCGCGAGGTGGTCACTGTCGAGATCGACGATACGCTGATCCCCATTTTGCAGGACACATTGAGTGAATATAAGAATGTCACCGTGATCAACGATGACATCATGAAGGTGGATATCGCCGCATTGGCCGAAGCGCACAACGGCGGCCGGCCCATGAAGGTCGTGGCGAACCTGCCGTATTACATTACGACGCCCATCATCATGGGTTTGTTTGAGTCGCACGTGCCGATCTCGAGCATCACGGTCATGGTGCAGAAGGAGGTCGCGCGGCGCATGGAGGCGGGGCCCGGATCGAAGGACTACGGCGCGCTGTCGCTGGCGGTCCAGTACTATGCGAAACCGTATCTGGCGGCAAATGTCCCGGCGAACTGCTTTATGCCGCGGCCGAATGTCGACTCTGCGGTGATCGTGCTGACGCGGCACGAGGAGATGCCGGTGCAGGTGAAGGACGAGAAGTTGCTGTTTGCGATCATCCGCGCGGCGTTCAACATGCGGCGTAAGACGCTGGTCAATGCGCTGGCGGGCGCGGCGGAGTTTACATTGCCCCTGTCGAAAGACGAGATCGAAGGCGTGATCACGTCGGTCGGACTGGACGCGATGGTGCGGGGCGAGGCGTTGACGCTCGCGCAGTTCGCGGCGCTGGCGGCCGCATTTTCCGCAAAGGAGGGCGCATGAAGGATCCGGAACGCAGAAAACTGCTGAAACAGAAGAAGCTGGAGGAGGCCGAGAAGGCGCGCCGGAAGGCGGAACTGGAGCAGGAAAAGAAAGATAAAAAGTTCATGGGCGAGGCGATGAAGCAGGCGAAGAAGGCGCTTTCGCTCGGCGAGGTGCCCATCGGCTGCGTCATCGAGTGCGACGGGAAGATCATCGGCCGCGGGTACAACCGGCGGAATACCGACCACAGCACGCTTTCGCACGCGGAGATCACGGCGATCCGGAAGGCGTCGAAGGAGCTGGGCGACTGGCGGCTGGATAACTGCACGCTGTATGTGACGCTCGAACCGTGCCAGATGTGCGCGGGCGCGATCGTGCAGGCGCGGGTGCCGCGGGTGGTCATGGCCTGCATGAACCCGAAGGCCGGCTGCGGCGGGTCGATCCTGAACCTGCTGCAGATGAAGCAGTTCAACCATCAGGTCGAGGTGAAACGCGGCGTGATGGAGAAGGAATGTTCGCAGATGCTGAAGGATTTCTTTAAGGATCTGCGCGAGCGCATCAAGCGCGGTGAGGATGGTGAGAACGATTGAGGATCGCAGGATTACAGAAGACGACGCTACTCGATTTCCCCGGGAAGATGGCGGCGATCGTATTTACCGGCGGGTGTAATTTCGCCTGCCCGTACTGCCATAATTCGGAACTGATATCGTGGGGCGACGACGTGCCGCTGATGTCGGAGGACGAGGTTTTCGCCTATTTGAATAAACGGAAGAACGTGCTCGAGGGACTGGTGATCTCGGGCGGGGAGCCGACGTTGCAGAAGGATCTGGAGGATTTCATCCGGAGGGTGCGCGACCTCGGTTACATGATCAAACTGGACACGAACGGAACGACGCCGACAGTCCTCATGGACCTGTGCGGGAAGGGCCTCATCGATTATGTGGCCATGGACGTGAAGGCATCGGACAACCTGTGCGCACGTGCGTGCGGGCTGGCGAAACTGGACGCGACCGCGCGGGAAATGCTACAAGCAAATATGAAAAAAAGCAGGGAGTTCCTGCTTTCGGGTTCGGTGGCCTATGAATTCCGCACGACGCTCGTGCAGGGACTGCACACGGCGGAGGATGTAGAGAAGATCGCGGAGCAGATCCGCGGCGCATCGGCCTACTTCCTGCAGAACTATCGCGAGAGCGAGACCGTTTTGTGCAAGGATGGGCTGTCGCCCTTCAGCCGGGAGCAGCTGGAAGACTTTCTGACGATCGTAAAGAAATATGTGCCTGCGGCGCAGATCCGCGGGTGAGACAACATAAAATGAGAAATAGTCATATAAAACGAGCCGGATTCAGGAGGATCTGGCTCGTTTTTATGATCAATATTAATTGTAAGGGGGACGTTCATAGTATTCGTTGGATGGTCCGAACAACAGATCATGCACATGTTCCGAGTAAAGATCATATTCTTCATCATTGACGTCTTCATAGCGGTATAACAACGGATAGATTACGGCATCCTTTTCCGTGAGGTGAGTTTCTGAAAGGAGTTTTTTGGCTTCATCAATACCGATGTAAGGGGTCAGACCGGACGGATTCGTTTTTTCGGGATCCGTCGGAAATGCTGCCATGTTATAATCCCTTATAATGGAACATACATACTCTCCGGGGGAAACTTGCCATACATAGATGATCGGAGTTCCTTTAGAAAGATGTATATTTTCAAGAAAGTATTGATAAGTCGAACCATACTGTTCGGAGACCCATGTTTCCAAGTCAGAATAGGAATTCTCCGTATTTTGAGAAGCGGAGAAGTGTTCTCTTGCGGTCGCTAAACAAAGTTTGTACAGGTCGTTTACATCCCGAAAAGCTAAGGCTTCATTCCAGTACTTTTTGGGAAAACGCCCCATGATACTGCGGTCATAATAATTTCCATCTTCAGGTTCCCAGTAATCAATGACCTCATAGGTCGAGAGGTCGCTGTCGTTTTGGGGTGTGTGGAAGGTGATCGCTACGGGAAATGAACCGCTGCGTTCTTCTCGAACGTCCGTTCCATCAAAACTGTATTCTTCATATAAGAGCCAAGTGTAGACGCAGGTCGTATCATCCGATCGTTCCACTCCGAACACGTCATAAGCGGCAGTCGGGAAATATCCATCATTGTAATAATTGTAATTGTGTTTTCTGACGGCCAGATCCATAGAAGCACGAAGTTTAGCGGACAACTCTCTGTCGGGAGTCTGCGGGTCGGTCATCAGGCAAACAGCAAAAATCATGCAAGCGACGATGGACAGAGATAGGATCCAGAAGGTCGGTTTTTTATAGTTCAGTATTCCCTGGATTCGTGTCTTAACACCCGCTTCGCCGAAAGCAAGCGGGCAGGCGGAGATCCGTTTTCGGGATATGCTGCAATCAAGTAATGCCTGCGAATAAGCGGCTATGTCCTCCTGCTGCATATTTCGAATGACTTTTTCGTCGCATGCCATTTCGATATCCCTACTAAGGAGAATAAACGCGACCCAACAAAAGGGATTGAACCAATGAATCATTAATAGTAAAAACCCCATAGGTTTCCACCAGTGGTCGTGACGTTGTAAATGCGCGTTTTCATGGAGGAGCGCGAGTTCGAGATCACGTCCGGAAAGAGAAGAGGGGACGTAGACCACAGGATGGATCCACCCGAGAATAAAGGGAGAGTGGATATCATCACAGATGCGAATGTTATCACGGATCGGCACTGAGGCCGAGACGAGGACTTTAATGCGGACCCAACTGATCAGCGCATAGATCAACAAAAGGAGCCCTCCGGAAAGCCAAATGATTTCCGCGATCGGAAGCCATTCTGACAGAGGGTTGCCCCATTCGACGGAGTTTGCTTTATATACCTCTTGGACGAATGCATCAAAAGCATGATCCAAGGGCTGGACGCCGGAGTTGATCGTCGGAACCGAATAATGGATCACTCCCGAGGGGATCGTCTCTCTGCTGGGGATCAAACTGAAAAGGGCCTGAATTGAGAACGGGCAGATCAGGCGGACCGCAACCAGTGCCCAGAGAGCGCAGATCAACCACTTAGGGGATTTCTTCAGAAGGATCCGTAAAAGTAGTACAACAAGGATCAACCACGTAGCAGTAATACTCATATTGATTAGCTTGATAAAGAATCCATTCATTTTCATTACCCCTTTTTGAAGGAATCGATCATCTTCTGTATTTCTTCCGCTTCCTGGCGGGACAGTTCTTTTCTGGAGATAAAGGCGGCTATGAAGGCGGGCAATGACCCTCGATATGAGTCTTCTACGATCCGCTCGCTTTTCTCCGAATAGAAGTCATCTCGGGAAATGAGCGACGCTACTATCCCGTTGCGGTTTTCCAAAACACCCTTTTCACATAACTTTCGAAGTACAGTATAGGTAGTAGGACGTTTCCAGTTTAGTTCTTTTTCACAGATTTTTGCCAGATCTCCGGAGGCGATCGGTTCATGTTTCCATACGATATCAGCAAAACGTTCTTGTACGGCACCAAGGTCAAATTCTTTCATAATGGGCTCCTTTCCTCCTGTTTATTCGGATAAACTACATCTCCAGTTTATCCGAATAAACAGGATTTGTCAAGGTTTTTTTCAGAAACAAAGCCGCAATCATCCAAATGCGATGATTGCGGCTTTGATAAAGTCTAAGCCTAGGCAGTTCATAGTCTATATGTGACAAAAAGAACCGTCCCCAGTGTCACAGTTGTGCGACGGGTGTGAACCCGGCGGTTTTGTTGAATTTCATGTTGTGCTCGAAGGCGCAGACGAAATCGGACGGGTCAATGCGTTCGAAGTTGATGTTCTGGAAGCCGTCGCGCTCAAACATGACAGAAAGAATGGTGAACTCTTCATCATTGCCCGTGGCGGTATTTAACATCAGGTCGGTCGCATGGATGATGACGGTATCTACCGGAAGGGCAGCGAAAACCTCGCGCGCCACGCGGATAGAGCAGCTGCATACGTAGTCCTGCATGATGTCGAAGTACTCGGTCTTCGTCAGGGCTTTCGTCGTAGCGGTCTGATCCTTAGCGAATACGATCGCCTCCTCGGGAAGAACATCGTGGAACTTCACGGTGAACTCGACCTCGACGCGGGACGGCTCGTCGGTCGCGAACTCGAAGTCGCTGCCGAACATGCTCAGATCCGCAAAGGGTTGGGAGGCCTCGATCACAGCGAGGTAAGCATCGTCCTGGCCTTTTACGACCTGCTCGGAGAAATTATGGATGGTCAGCCACTGCTCATATTCCGGAGTGCCTTCGGCCGGCGCCGGAGTGTTATAAGAAGCGATCCAGTCCATGGGCGGGTCGCTTTCTTTATGGAAACTGCGGAGCGTCTGAACGTATGCCTCGTATTCTGCAACGGCTTTCTTCGCCTCCTCGAGTTCCTTTGCGCTCACTTTGGAGTTCTTGTCGCTTGCCTTGCGGCTCGCGGTCTTTCCGCCGCCCAGATTCTGCGTGTAGGAGAGGCCGGTTCCCGGGATGCTCAGGCGCGCCGTTTTGCGTCCGGTCGGACTCATTGAGATCCGCGCTCCCTTTACGCCGGCGCTGACACCGACGCCGTTCTTTCCGACGTTTAAACTGATGCCCTTGCAGAGTTTGATCGTTTTTCTGAAGTTAAATCCCATACTATTATTCAGCAAGCGGAGCTTGCGATCCTTTCGAAGTATTCGTAACAGTCATATTCTACCATAACATGCCGGGTTTGAGAAGCAAGGAATTTCAAGCAAAAGTTAGTCATGGCTAACTGGATTTTTTCGTCTTGCATTTACAAGGGAGATTCGATATAATGACGTATAGGTTTGTAATCGGAACCTGCTTAGAAATACGGGACATTCTGTCCCGAAAGCATATATATAAGGAGTTTAGCTATGATAAAGTTGTATGACGGCGGCGCATATCTGGTGAACGGAACGACGCTCGTAGCGGATGATGCGGAAGCGAAGCAGCAGTTGCAGGCGCTTACCGGAAAAGAGATCGATAAGGAAGAGGCGCGCAGAGAGACCATGGCCTATGGCATCCTGCAGAACCACAACACGTCGGGCGACCCGAAGAAGCTGAAGGTCCGCTTTGACGCATTGACCTCCCACGACATTACTTTCGTCGGGATCATCCAGACGGCGCGTGCCAGCGGACTGGAGAAGTTCCCCGTTCCCTATGTTTTGACCAACTGCCACAACAGCCTCTGTGCGGTCGGCGGTACGATCAACGAGGATGACCACATGTTCGGTCTGTCCTGCGCGAAGAAGTACGGCGGCGTTTACGTTCCCCCTCATCAGGCAGTCATCCACCAGTTTGCGCGTGAAATGCTCGCAGGCTGCGGCAAGATGATCCTGGGTTCGGACAGCCACACCCGTTACGGTGCTCTGGGTACCATGGCAGTCGGCGAGGGCGGTCCGGAGATCGTTAAGCAGCTTTTGAATAAGACTTATGATATCAACCTTCCGGGTGTTGTCGCTGTCTATCTGACCGGCAAACTGCAGCCCGGCGTAGGCCCGCAGGACGTGGCTCTGGCCATCATCGGCGAGGTCTTTGCTAATGGTTATGTAAATAATAAAGTTATGGAGTTCGTGGGCCCCGGCGTTTCGAACCTGAGCGTGGACACACGTATCGGCATCGACGTTATGACGACCGAGACCACCTGCCTGTCCTCCATCTGGCGCACCGACGATCAGGTGAAGGATTGGCTGACCATGCACGGCCGCGCCGATGCATACAAAGAGCTCGATCCGGGTGCAGTCGCTTACTACGACGGCGTGGTCGAAGTGGATCTGTCGACGATCAAGCCTATGATCGCTATGCCTTTCCACCCGAGCAACACCTACACCATCGAGGAGGTCAATGCGAACCTTTCCGACATCCTGGCGGAGGTCGAGAAGAAGGCGAAGATCAGCCTCGGCGACAAAGTCAACTACTCGCTGTGGGATAAGATCCGCGACGGCCGTCTCTATGTAGAGCAGGGCGTGATCGCAGGTTGCGCAGGCGGCGGTTTCGAGAACCTCTGCGACGTAGCAGACCTGCTGAACGGCCAGAGCATCGGAGCAGATGTTTTCTCGCTTTCGATCTATCCGGCATCCCAGCCCATCTTCATGGAACTGATCAAAAACGGCGCTGCCGCTAAACTGATGGCTACGGGCGCAACGCTTCGTACCGCATTCTGCGGACCTTGCTTCGGCGCAGGTGATGTTCCGGCCAATAACGGCCTGTCCATCCGTCATTCGACCCGTAACTTCCCGAACCGTGAGGGTTCGAAGGTCACAGCGGGCCAGATCGCTTCCGTTGCACTGATGGACGCGCGTTCCATCGCAGCTACCGCGCTGAATAAGGGTTACCTGACCCCGGCGACGGACATCGATGTGAACTATACAAAACCCAAGTATTTCTTCGATAAGACCATCTACGAGAACCGTGTATACAACGGTTTCGGTAAGGCAGATCCTTCGGTTCCGATTTCCTTCGGCCCGAACATCAAAGACTGGCCTTCCATGGTCGCATTGACCGATAACTTAGTACTCAAGGTCGTTTCCGAGATCCACGATCCGGTCACCACGACGGACGAGCTCATCCCTTCGGGCGAGACTTCTTCCTATCGTTCCAACCCTCTGGGTCTGGCGGAGTTCACACTCTCCAGAAAGGATCCTGCTTATGTCGGTAAGGCAAAGGCAGTCCGCGCGGACGAAGAGAAGCGTAGAGAGGATGCATCGCTGAACGGCGTGAGCGCCGAGGCAGCTGCTGCGATCGCGGCGATCCGGACGAAGTTCCCGAACGTTTCCGCAGAGAACACCGGTATCGGAAGCACGATCTACGCTGTGAAGCCGGGCGACGGTTCCGCACGTGAGCAGGCCGCTTCCTGCCAGAAGGTACTCGGCGGCTGGGCGAACATCGCGAAGGGTTACGCTACGAAACGTTACCGCTCCAACCTGATCAACTGGGGCATGCTGCCTTTCACCTATCCGGACGAGGCGCTTCCGTTTGCAAACGGTGACTACCTCTTCGTTCCGAATGTACGCCAGGCGATCGTTGAGAAAGCGACCGACATCGCGGCTTATGTGGTGAAGGATGGCGCACTCAGCGAGTTCACTCTGAACATGGGCGAGCTGACCGACGATGAGCGCAAGATCATCCTCGACGGATGCCTGATCAATTTCTATCGCGAGTAATATTCACAAGCATATAACGATGCCGGGGGCAATGTTGCTCCCGGTATCATTTCACTAACATGTTTTTGGGAGGAGTCTATGAATTTAGTATTTAAGCGCAAACTGCCGATCCCGAAGGATATCAAAGAGCAGTATCCCCTGTCGGAGGAGCTGGCAGCAAAAAAAGCAGCGCGTGACGAGGAGATCCGCAAGGTATTTACCGGTGAGGACGACCGTTTTGTCGTGATCATCGGACCCTGTTCTGCGGATAATGAGGACGCGCTCAATGAATATCTGCAGCGCCTGGCGCGCGTGCAGGAGAAGGTGAGCGACCGTCTCATCCTGATTCCGCGTATCTATACAAATAAGCCCAGAACCACGGGCGAGGGCTACAAGGGCGTGCTGCATCAGCCGGATCCTTCGAAGGCGCCGGACATCCTGCAGGGCCTGATCGCCATCCGTAAGATGCACATGCGTGCGATCGCAGACACCGGCCTTTCGTCGGCGGACGAGATGCTTTACCCGGAGAATTATCGTTACTTGAACGACCTGCTTTCGTATGTCGCAGTCGGCGCGCGTTCCGTTGAGGACCAGCACCACCGCATGACAGCCAGCGGCATGGACGTTCCGGTCGGCATGAAGAACCCGACCAGCGGCGACCTTTCGGTCATGATGAATTCCGTAGTCGCAGCGCAGGCGGGGCACTGCTTCATTTACCGCGGATGGGACGTTGAGTCGACGGGCAATCCGCTCGCGCACACGATCCTGCGCGGCGCGGTCAATAAACTGGGCCAGACCAGCCCGAACTATCATTACGAAGACCTGCGCTTCCTGTATGAACTCTACCAGAAGCGCGACTATAAGAACCCGGCGTGCGTCGTGGACACCAACCACGCGAATTCCGGAAAGCAGTTTAAGGAGCAGATCCGCATTGCGAAGGAAGTTCTGCACAGCCGCAAGCATTCGCCGGACATTCACGGTCTGGTGAAGGGCCTGATGATCGAAAGCTACCTGGAGGAAGGCTGCCAGAAGATCGGAGAGGGCGTTTACGGCAAGTCCATCACGGATCCGTGCCTGGGTTGGGAGGACAGCGAGAACCTGCTCTATACCATCGCCGAGATGTGCTGACCATAAATGTATGGCCGGCGGGTTTACGAATACAAAACACGGGAGAGAACAAAAATGAAAAGAATGATCAAATACACGATCATGCTGAGCCTGACATTTGTCATGTTGTTGGCAATGTACGGATGCACAAAGGATGAAGCAGAAAAGATTAAAGAGGACGATAGTCTCATCAACGTGATCGATAGGAGCAGTCAGGCATTGCTTGCTTTGGAAACTTACTATCCTTATGCGGAGGATACCGTAACGATCACGATCTCTAAAGACGGATCGATCCGGGTAGCCGGCATCGGAGAAGAAATCAATGCCGGTTTCCTGAAGGAATTGTATAAGGCTGTTTACGGAAAGGACACCCCTAAGAATGAATTCCAATCCGATGCATTTCGTAAAGGTGGAGACACGGTCCTTATATATCACTGGATCGCCAGACTGTACTCATGGTCTTCCGGCGGCAAGTACAACCATAATACAGGATCCAGTTATTGCCGGCCGGAATAATAATCGGTGATCCAGGAGGAAAACCATGAAGAAACGACGGATGATCGCATTGCTTGCATTATCTCTGTTGTTGGGACTGGAAGGGTGCGGAAGCAAGAGTGACGTAGCAAGCAGCAATGAAGTAAGCACCGCTGCGGCAAGTACTGTCGAGGTCAGCACGACCGAAGTCAGCACGACCGAAGTTAGCACGACTGAGGCGAGCACGGTCGAGACCAGTACGGTCGAAGTGACCACAGTCGGAGATAATACCGAGGCGACGACGCAGGTGAACCTTTCGGAAGTAGATCCGGTATACGACGACGTTCCGATCGAAGGAACACCGGGAGCCGGAGATGCCGGAGTGAAGAACGAGAGCGGGATCCGCAGCATTGTTTGCGTGGAAGACGCCATGTTCTGGAAGAACACCAGGTATGCGATCACATTTTCCGAGCAGGCCACGGCAGAGCGGATAATAACCGGAAGGGTCCATTTCGGTGATACCGAGACGTTCGATGAAAAAAACACCCTGCAGTTAAATCCCGAGACAGCCGCAAAGATCGAGGCACTTTACGAGAAGTATCAGATGTGGCGCTGGGATGGCTTTGACATGTTCATTCAGGTGACGGACGGCGTCACCATGAACCTTACCATTGAGTTTAATGACGGAAAGAAACTGAACGTGAAGGGCTACATGGTGTATCCCCGCGGGTTTAAAGAGTTTTATGCCGAGTTGGAGGAGATCCTGGATTTCCCGGAAGCCGAAACTGAATAAAGAAAGTTGGGAAAGGAACCGAAAATCGGTTCCTTTTTTGATTCCTTTGTAATTTTCCGCGAAAAACACAAACTGAGTAAGTAGAGAGGGTTGTAAAACCGGGATATTCAGGAGGAGAACTATGAGAAAAAGACGGATGAGATCGGTGCTGGCATTATCCCTGATGTTGGGGTTGTCAGGATGCGGGGAGAAGGCTTCGGAAGAAGACACGACGACAGCAGAGGAGATAACGACGGCAGAGGCGATAACGACGGCAGAGGCGACAACGACAGCGGAGGAGATAACGACGGCAGAGGAGATAACGACCGCGGAAGTAATCAGTAAGATACGAATTGACTTAGGGGAGAAGATGGGTAACCCGGGGGCCGGGGACGCCGGTGTAAGAAACGAAAGCGGGATCAAAGAACTCTTTTGGAGTACAGCTTCCGGATGGGGATTTTCTGAATCGTATTCGTTTGCATTTTCCAACTCGACAGAGGTGAAGGTTCACATATATAAGAATCCCAAATTTAGTAATATAAATGTTGTCGATGTGACAGACTCATTCACTTTGGATAAAGAGACCGCGGAAAAGATCGAAGCTCTATACGATAAATATCAAATATGGCGATGGAAAGGGTATGACATGAGAGCGCCTGTAACGGATGGAGCAGGTATGACGGTCGAGATCGTTTTTCAAGACGGAGAACGACTGAAAGCGCATGGATATGTGGCCTCCCCGGATGGTTATGGAGAATTTGAAGAAGAACTGAAGGAGATTATGGCTTCTAAGATCGAGGAGGCGAATCTTCACAGGGACGATGCTTACATCAGCGAGATACGAAATGAGTGTCCGGCTCTGCTCAGGGAAGAGAAATACTACAATGCAGCCGGAGGATTCGTGACGGTCACGGTTACAAAATCAGGAGAAGTCCGCGTAAGTAATGTCGGCAAGCGTACGTCGGATCTTACCGGCGAATTGATGTTTAAAGTGTTCGGGGAGAAGGAAATTAAGAATTTCTTTCAATCGTATGCTTACCGGGAGGGCGGAGATACGATCCTGGAATTCACGAAAGATGAGACTTTCGGCTCGTGGACATGCGAGATCTATAATCAGATCAGCGGATCGGCGTATTATCGGGTGTGATAAGCAGACGTATAAGTTTTGCGGATAGGTCGTTTGACAAACGGTGAAGACCAGAGCGAGAGCCTGCCGAGGCTTTCGGGCAATGCGCCGGAGGTGGGCTGTACAAGGTGTGAAAACCGGTTCGATTTTTCACGGGTTTTCGGGTGGTAATCCGTCAATGAATAAATCTTTCAAGGCCGATTTCGGCTTGACAAAAACAGAAGATCTGATAAAATAGGGGTACGTCGGAACACCGACGCACCCTTTCTTTTATTTCCCATATTTTTAGGCGGCCGCGAGAGTGCGGCGAGAATTATATACAGTTGGTTTAGCTTCCGAGGCAGGCTTCGGAGGCGGGATTTTTGCACCCTTTTTTCAGGAGGAATTGGAATGAAGCCTTTGGTAGGAATTTTGGATCATGAGGAGGAATATGGGCGGAGGCTGGCGGCATTTATCGCGAAGCAACCTTCGGTACCGTTTGATGTCGTGCTATTTTCGAGCATGGATAAATTGAGAGAGTATACGAAGAGTAAGCAGCCCGACCTGCTTTTGCTGGGGGTGGAGCAGGACGCGATCGAGAGCGCGGCCGATGTCGGGGTGAACCGGGTGATGTATCTCACTGATGAGAAGCCGACCGGGGCGGCGGTGGACGACGCGATCTGGCGATATAGCGGGGCGCAGGAGATCCTGAGCCAGTTATCGCTGCGGATCCGTCCGGCGACCGGACATGTGACAGAAGGGGAAAGACTGCGCATTTTTACGGTGTATTCGCCGGTGACCCGGTGCAGGAAAACGGAGTTTTCGATCGCTTTGGCCAGACGGATGAGTGATCAGATGCGGACGTTGTTTGTGACCTTCGAGGAGTATGGTTTCCTACCTGCGCCGTCGCCGCCGGCAACGATCCCGGACCTGTCAGACGTGATCTTTTATGTCGGGCAGGGGGCACTTTCGGGAAAACTGCCGCGGTTTTTGCAACAGGCAGATGGGCTGGAATTCATTGCCCCGGTTCGATGCCCGCAGGATGTGCGCACGCTCGACGGGGAGGAGGCGGTGACGCTTCTGAAGACGCTCGCGGGGGAGGGGAGGTACGATTGCATCGTGGTGGACGCGGGGCAGGCTCTGGGGGATGTCCGGCCGTTGCTGGTCGCGTCAGACCGCATATTTGTGCCGGACCGCCAGGAGGTGATCTCGACGGCGCGCGTGGAGGCGTTCCGGAGTTTTTTGGTGGCGTCGGGCTGCACGGAGGAGGCGGACCGGCTGGAAGTGATCCATTTGCCGGATGGAGGAGGGTATCCCGAGCGGCCGGGCGGAGGCCTGCCGGGCAGGCAGGAGTTTTTCGCGCGGGTGTTCGAAGGGGAAGTGATGGAGTATGCAGAGCGAGTATTCACGGGAGTTGTTTGCCCGACTGAGAGCCGGAGTTCTTGAGACGATCGAGTGGACGGGGACGCCCGACGACGGGCAGATCCGGGCGCAGATCGATGAGGCGCTGGCGCGGGAGGAGCAGGTCCGGACCATGCCGGCGAAGCTGCGGATCCGCCTCGGGCGCGATCTGTTTGACAGCTTGCGGCGATTCGATGCGATCACGGAGCTTCTGGAGGACGGGAGCGTGAGCGAGATCATGGTGAACCGCGCGGACGTAATTTTCATCGAGAAGAACGGCAAATTGCAGACCTACGGGCGGAGTTTCTCGAGCGATGAGGCGCTGGCGGACATTATCCAGATGATCGTTTCGAAGGTGAACCGACAGGTCAATGCTTCGTCGCCGATCGTGGATGCGCGTCTGGAGGACGGGAGTCGTATCAATATCGTGTTGCCGCCGGTCGCGTTGGACGGACCGGTCCTGACGATCCGTAAGTTTCCGACGTCGATGATGACGATCGAGCGAATGGTGGAGCTGGGGACGCTGACGGCAGAGGCGGCGGAGTACCTGCGGGTCCTGGTGCGGGCGCGCTACAACATCTTTATCTCGGGCGGCACGGGGTCGGGGAAGACCACGCTACTGAATGCATTGTCCGGGTTCATTCCGGAGACCGAGCGGGTCATCACGATCGAGGACTCGGCGGAGCTGAAGCTGCAGCATATCCCGAACCTGGTGCGTCTGGAGACGAAGAACGCGTCGGCGGACGGCGGGGGAGGCGTGACCATCCGCGACCTGATTAAAAGTGCCCTGCGAATGCGGCCGGACCGCGTGGTGGTGGGCGAGGTGCGCGGCGGGGAGGTCATTGACATGCTCCAGGCCATGAATACGGGGCACGATGGTTCGCTTTCCACCGGGCATGCGAACTCGCCGCGCGACATGTTGAGCCGTCTGGCGACCATGGTGCTCACGGGCGGGGTGGAGATCCCGCTGCCGGCCGTGGTCTCGCAGATCGCGTCGGCGATCGATATCCTGATCCATGTGGCGCGGTTGCGGGACGGCAGCCGGCGGATCCTGTCCATTCACGAGGTCACAGGGACGGAGAACGGGCAGATCACGACGCAGGAATTGTTTGTCTTCCGTGAAAACGGAGAGAGGGAGGGACGCATTGAAGGAAAACTCTGCAGGACCGAAGCGAAGCTCAAAGGAAGGGAAAAACTATATTTTTCAGGACTGTCTTTGGGGGACGATGCTTCTGGCGGGCCTTAGCTGGCTGTTTTTCCGTTCCCTCCTCGCGACGCTCTTTCTGTTGCCGTTGCTGTATGTGTTGCACGGCGAGAAGGAGAAGGGACGACGGGAGAAATGGGAGCACGAGAAGCGCGTGATGTGCAAGGATGCGGTCATGAGCCTGGCGTCATCGATGTCGGCCGGCTATTCCCTGGAGAACGCTTTGATCCGGTCGCGGCAGGAGCTCGTCCGTCTTTGGGGCGACGACGCTTACATCGTTGATCGGTGGCGGAAAATGGAGTGGCAGGTGCATGGGATGCACGTGGCCGCCGAGGAAGCATTTGCCGAGTTCGCGAAGGAGAGCGGAGTGTCAGAGGTGGAGTTGCTTTCGCAACTTCTCTCGGTGTCGAAACGGACGGGCGGAAGCATGGTCCGCCTGCTGAAAATGTGTGCTAAACAGTTGGCGGATGCGCTGACTGTGGAGGAGGAGATCCAGGCGGGGATCACGCAGGTCAAATTCGAGGGAAAGATCATGACCTACATGCCGCCGGCGATCCTGCTTTATCTGCAAGTGGGTTCGCCAGATATCATTCAGCCGCTATACAACACCGCGGTGGGTAGAATCACCATGATCGTATGTCTGATTCTGTATTTTGTGGCGATCGTGGTCGGAAGAAAGATGGCGGTGATCCGCGTGTGACAGGAGGGTTCGGATGGAAGCACTTTTGTTTTTGGTGGCTGCAGCGGCAGCGGGTTTTGCAGCACTTCGGTTTCGGGAAACGATACGGGACTTGTTCCAAAGTAAGCTGGCGCCGACCCGCAGGGAGCAGTATTCGCTGGCCTTTCCCAGGGAGCACGCGGCGGACGCGTTTTGGAAGATCAAAAAGGAGCAGCTCATCGTGGCTGCGGCGGTCGTGACGGGCGGTGTGCTGTTGGCGCTGTTTGCGCCCACGGAGGCGGAGGATACGACCAGAAGCAGCGGGATCATTGCCCGCCCGGATTTCGCCAGCGGCGACCTGCGGGTGTACCTGCAGGTGAAGGGAGAGAACGAGGACGAGGCATTTGAAAACGAGATCGCACTCTCGGTGGGAGAGCGACGCCCGGACGAGGAGAGACTGAACGCCCTGTTTGAGGAAGGTTTTGCCGAGGGCGAACGTTTGCTTACCGCGGGCAATGTGTCGGCCGATAAAATCGAGCATAATCTGGACCTGCCCGAGGAGATCGGCGACTATCTGCAGGCGCGATGGAAGTCCGACGCGCCCGAGTATCTGAGCAGCTACGGACGCATCTCGGAGGAGGTGCCGGCGGAGGGAGTCGAGGTCCATATGAAGCTGACGCTTATGTTTCAGGACGTTGAGCGGGAGCGGACGTTCGCTCTTCGCGTCTACCCGAAGGCGGACGAACGGTCGTTCAGCCAGCGGCTGGAGAGTTATCTGCAGGAGGAAGCAGAAAAAGGCGAGGCTGAGGCGCATTTGCCGAGCGAGTTTGAGGGATATACGCTGGCGTACGCGAAGCCGCAGGCGACTTCGGCGCGTGTCGGGATCCTGATGCTTTCGCTCTGCGGGGCAGTACTTTTATATGTGTCAAGAGGGAAGAAATTGGAGCAGGCGCTGGAACTTCGGAAGGAAAGTCTGGAGCGGGATTATCCGGAGATCGTTTCGAAGTTGACGTTGTATTTCAGCGCAGGGATGACCATTCGCACCGCCTGGGAGCGGATGGTACAGGAATATGAGAGTGCCCGGGAACAGATCGGGTGTACACGCTATGGTTATGAGGAGATGAGGAGGACGCTCTCCGGTATGCAGACAGGTACATTTGAGGGTGAAGCCTACGGACAGTTCGGTCGGCGGTGCGGAAGTTACGGCTACTTGAAGCTGGGGACTCTTTTGGAGGAGAATGTGCGCACGGGACTGGCGGATCTGCCGACACTTTTGGAAACGGAAGTGAACGCGGCCCGGGATATGCGTCTGCTGCAGGCGAAGCAGATGGGCGAAAAGGCGAAGACAAAGCTCTTGCTGCCCATGCTGCTACTGCTGGTGATCGTCATGGTCATCGTAATGGTGCCCGCATATTTGAGCACGGGCGTGTGATACTAGGCTCGAAAAGTACCGACGAGCATGCTAGCATGCTCAGGTCGGACCTTGAGAGCCGAACAAACATGAGCCATACCGATTTCCGAAGGAAAGCGAATAGTATGGCGAATGTTTGTAGGATTGCGAGAGTTCGAAGAACGGAGCAATCCGTGGTATCACACAGAGTAGGAAGGCTCGATTTCAGAGCCGAACAACCAAGCGGCCAGGCCGCAGAGAGGAGTCAGTTATGGAGAAAATGATGCAGATGGATGAGTTAATGGAGGAGAGCCAAAGCATGGAGGAGATCGCAGAAAACTTAGCGGAAAATGTCACCGACGTGACCGAAGAGGAGATCCCCGGCCTATTGAAGGATAACCGAGGGATCGGAGTTATTGAAATGGTGCTCATATTGGTCGTTCTGGTCGGCCTGGTCCTGATCTTTAAAACACAGCTGACATCGATCATCGGAACGGTATTCGATAAGGTAAACAGTTCGGTCAACAAACTGTAATACGGGAGGAGAGTCTATGCGTGCGGGAAAATGTTTCAAGGGTGTGATCACGGTCTACGTTGCATTTGTTTTCCTGTTGGTGATGAGCCTGATGGCGGCACTGCTGGAGACCGCGCGCGTTTATGGCCTCCGGGTGCGTCTGCAGATGGCGTCGCGCGGAGGCCTGGACAGCCTGTTTTCGATGTATTCGAAGCAGTTATACGAGAGTTATGGCATTCTGATGCTGGATGAGAGTTTCGGCTTCGATAACCCGGTGACCGATGTATTCAAGAATATCGTCCGGGAAAACATGAAATATGACTTGGAGCAGAATAAAGGACTGATCCTGGGACGGACCACGCAGTTGTTCAACCTGAAGTTTGAGGAGTTGGAGGTGAAGCGGGTGATCCGGGCGGTCGAGGGCGGAGGCGCCTATTTTGCGCAGAGCGCCATCGACATGATGAAATATCGTGTTCCCGCGAGTGCATTCACGACCTTTACGTCGATGCTCGGGATGTACAACAGCGCAGAAGAGGCGCAGCAGGCCATTGAAGAGGGCGGCGCCGCTGTAGAAAGTGAAGACTGGAACCAATACAATACGACTGCGGCGCCGGAGACATTGCCTGCGGCAGAAAGTACGGCAGCATCGCAGGAAGGCTCGCAGGGAAGTCCGGAGGCCTCGGCTGTGGCTTCGCAGGAGGGGAGCGAGGCGGCAACGCAGGCGATGGAACCGGAAACGACCACGGAGGAGGTCACAACGATCGACTACAACGCGGAAGTAGACGATGCAGTGGATAAGAGCATCATCGGCGTCGTAAAGGATTTCCTGAAGGGCAATGTATTGAAACTTTATGGAATGAAGGAATCGAATGTATCTAAGGGGAAACGCAACATCAAGGAGTCCGTGTCCCAAAAGCATAAAAAGGATAAGGTTTCAGAGATCTCCGAGGGGATGCTGAGCGAGGCCGTGACGGATTTTCTGTTCGGCGAATATGTCATGGAGTATCTGGAGGATTATCAGGAGCAGAAGGAAAAAGAAAAGAAGAACGAGGGACAACTTCGGTATGAGGTGGAGTATGTCCTGATCGGGAAGGATAACGATAAGGATAATCTGCTCGGTGTGCTTAACCGGATCTTCGCGACACGCGTCGCCTTTAATTCATTTTCCGTATTAGTGAACCCGACTTGTCTCAAGGAGGCTGCTGCCGCGGCTTCCGCGATCATCGGGTGGACGTGTATCCCGCCGCTCATCCTGGGCTTGCAGTGGCTGCTTATGGAGACCATGGCACTGGCGGAGAGCGTGCTGGATATGCGTGCCATCGTGGCCGGGAAAAAGATCCCGCTGGCGAAGGGAACGACGCAGTGGAGGATCACTTTAGGGAACTGCGTGGCACTGCTGACATCCGGGGCGCAGAGTTATGAGGCGTCGAATGGGTTTGATTACCAGACCTATGAGAGGATCTTGCTCTATTTTGAGAAAAACAAGGATAAGTATATGCGGACCATGGACATCATCGAGTGGAATATGCAGAAGACCGATCCGGGATTTCATATGGACGACTGCGTTTATGCGATCGAGATCGAGACGAAGGCCTCGGCGAAAGGATTGTTTTCAAAATTGATGTTCCTGGTGCCGACTCTTTTATATCCGCACAACTATACGTTCACGCTGAAAGATGCGCGAAGCTACTGATGACCTACAGATCTTAAACTTGGAGGTGATAACCGATGTTCTTTCCGAAAACAGTATGCAAAGTCTCTGAAATCGGTGATAAGAAAATGGTTCCGTTCAGCAACGAAACGCTCTCAAACAAAAGAACTACATCACGACCGGAAAGGACATCCGTTGTCACCTTCAGGGAGGAGAGAAAAGGGCAGGCGGGAGCCAGGGGCAGCCTCACCATCGAGGCGGCCTTAGTCTTGCCGATCGTTATATTTGTCCTGTTAGGCTTCAGTTATTTCTTCCGTATCATGAGTCTGCAGACGCGCATTGCGGAGACACTGAACCGCGCGGTCGAGGAGATCACGGCCTGCGTGGAGATCGGGGAGAAGATCCCGGGGCTGTTTGCGACTGAGCAGGACGGGACGGTGCTCACGCAGGCGGAGGAAGACGCGCAGCAGGAGATACTGTCCAATTTCAACGTATCGCTGAGCGCGATCGCAAGGCACGGGCTGGAGGTAGGACTGTTAAACACCCTGTTCGACCGTCACCTGTCGAACGAATATTTAGACTCGTCCCCCATCGTAAACGGGGCTCGGGGACTGTCATTTAACGGAACGCTTTTGACGCCGGACACGGAGTATCTGGACGCGCATGTCAGTTATACGGTGCACCTGTGGGGACTGCCGCCCGGCCTGAACGAGATCGAGTTGATGCAGCGGTGTCGCCGGCGGTATTGGCGGGGATATGATACCTCGAAGACCGACCAACAGCAGGCGAATGAGACGGTATATGTCACGGAATACGGGCGCGTTTACCATACCTTCCGCGACTGCTCGAACCTGAACCGAAACATCAAGACGATCGCACGGGAGAAGGTCGACAGCGAGAGAAATGAGTACGGCGCTAAGTATTATGCATGTGAATTCTGCATACGAAACAACACGGATCCGTACCTTTACATCACGACGGACGGAGACAGGTACCATTCGCGTACGGACTGCCTGGCGCTGATCCGGTACGTTCACGAAATCAAACGCTCGGAGGTGGGCGGGAAGCCTTTGTGCTCCGTGTGCGCGGCGCGGGCGGCGGAGCAGAATAAAACGCCGGCCTTGGAAGGAGGCGAATGACCATGCGGATCATATATGTGGAAGGCTTATGTTTGCTACTTCTGATCGCAAGCATCGAGGATATCCGACATCAAAGGATCAATCCGTACTGGCTTCTGCTGCACGCATGTTTTGTCGTAGTGGTCCGGCTGATCCTGGGGGAGTTCCTGACGGGATTGGCCGGAGTGTCGATCGGACTGCTTCTTCTGGGAGCAGCTTTTGTCTCACGGCAAAAGGTCGGGTACGGAGACGGGCTGGTATTCATGGTCTGCGGCCTGTACCTGGGCTTTTGGGAGAACTTCAGCCTGCTGTTCATGTCCCTGGTCTTGTGTGCCCTGGGCGGTCTGTTCTTGATGTTGATCGGGAAGATCAAGAAGGGGCAGACCCTGCCGTTTATCCCGTTTGTGATGGCGGCCTTCGCCTGTGCCATGGTTTTCGAGGCAGTGGGATGATGAGAAGGAGGGGTTATGGAGGAAGTGAAAAACACCATCGGGGATCGCCCCGAATTGGCCGGGGCAATGGTCGTGGAGACGTCCTATATATTTCTTATGATCGTTCTGGTTTTCGCATTTATCGTGAGCGAGGGCGTGTATCTGCATGATTGTTATGTCCTCTACGCGAAAGCGCAGAACTATGCCGTGGACGTGGCAAAAGAAGTTGCTTCCGACGTCGTGGACGGAGAGATCGACGAAGAGGCTTGGCGAAAACGGGGACTGCTGTGGCAGGTGACGACGAATTATAAGGAACGGGAGCAGAAGGCAAAAGAAGAGGTTGTGCAGTTCGCCAACGAGGGGCTGCTTTACGCTCAAAAGATCGATGCCGAGGTCGATATCAACGCATACCAGGTCGAGGTGAAATATCATATGAATTACACAATGCCGTTGTTCGGAGTGTTTCGGATGTTACATCTGATACCGCCGAGTGATACGACCATCACGGCGGTCGCGGGCTATGTGGAACAGGAGGAGTTTTTGCGACTGCTCCACAGCGTTCTGGCCCCGAAGAAATAAGGAGGATCGGAATAGATGAAGGTTGAATACGGGAGGAGCAACTACTCCGGAACCACGTATATGATGCTTGTGCAAAAGGATCGGCGCGATGTCGATTATCAGTGCAGAATGGTGATCGATAACGTGCTGGCTCCTTTTGTCCCGATGACGATGCAGATGCGTGACAGTGATGTGGTCCTGTGTTTGGACATTTCGTCCAGGCAGCCGTTGTCGCGACTCTACGAGCGGCGAACCATGGATGTCTGGCAGATACGCCGGCTTTTGGAGGGGATCGCGCAGGCCTGCGAGGTGGCGGAGCAGTATCTGATGGATGTGGACCGGATCTTGTTGGCTCCCGAATATATCTTTGTCGAGCCGGAGCAGAACCGCTGCCGTTTTGCGTTCGGATTTGAAAAAGAGACCACATTTTCCGAGGAGTTATCCGGCCTGCTTTGCTATTTGTTGGACCACATTTCCCGAGACGATTATGAGTGCGTCGGGCTGGCCTACAACCTCTACCAGGAGAGCCGGAAGGAGGCCTGCGGGATCCGAGATCTACTGGCTATCGCGATGAAAGACAAAGCGGACAATGACTCTCCGTCGCCGGAGGTTAAATACGTAAACCCCGAGCCGGCAAAGCCCATCGAAGTCTTTGAAATGGACCCTCGCGAGGTGTATCGCACCGCTGGAGAGCCCGTGGCGGAGCAGGGCAGGGGGGCGCGGGAGAGCGGTGGAAATGAACGTCGGGTTTTGGGCTTTCTGCCTCCGCCAAAAGAGAAGCATGAGATGACCGGAACCGCTCGTTCCAAGATCGGCAAAAAGATAGCAGAGAGCATGCCGCCGCGGATCTTGTTGCATCTTCGGATGTTTCTGTATTCTGTCGCAGGAGCCATATTACTCACAGGGATCTATTTGTCGACCGCAAAGGAACGGAGCGGGCGGGAGAAGATGATCTCGGCCGGAGGGATCGCCCTGGTCTGCCTGGCGGTTGGCCAGGTGGCCGCGCTGTACATTTTGAAGAAGAACGGAACGAATGAGGTACGGGTGCGGGGATCAAAGGAGTATACCGAGACGGGGATCCTGAACTTCGAGGAGAACTACACTGCCGAGGGGGACTTCTATCCGGGCGAGATGGAGAATGATCGGACTTCGACGCGCATGGCTCACCCGATCAACGCAAAATGGACGGAGATCCCGACAGATTTTAAGACGGAGCGGTTGTTCTCCCGAGGCTCGGGTAAGGATAAGGGGTGCCTGCGAAGCCGCGTGCCCGAACGCACGTCCGACATCATCCCCGATCATTTCCCATACATTATCGGCAAGTTGGAGGGGGCGACGGATCATTGCCCGAAGAGTCCGCTGATCAGCCGCCTGCATGCAAGACTCGAACAACGGTCGGACGGAGTCTATATCATCGACTTGAACAGTACAAACGGAACGTTCATTAATGGAAACCGCCTGCTTCCATCCCAGGAAGTCAAACTCGCCCCCGGAGATGAGATCGCACTGGCGGATCTGCACTTTTTTTATGAGAATGGAATACAATAACAGAGCGGTGAATATGCAACTAAATATAGTTGCATATTCGCCGCCGTTGTGATATAATTACGAAAGGAATTCTGAATATGGGTCAAATCGAAAAGTTGATCGCAAGGATCAAAACCATACCTAAAGATTTTACATTTGAAGAAGCCGAAAAACTATTACGTCATTTCTCGTTTAATTGTGAGAATAAAGGGAAGACCAGCGGGTCAAGGGTAATGTTTGTCAGTGAGGATAGAAGGATAAGGATTTTACTGCATGCTCCTCATCCGCGGAAAGAATTACTTCAGTACCAAGTAAAGGAATTGGTTGCATTTTTGGAGCAGGAGGGATTGATATGAAGAATACAATGGAATATAAAGGGTATATCGGAAGTGTTGAATTTTCAGAGGCAGATGGTGTATTCTTCGGAAAAGTCCAAGGGATTCGTTCCCTTGTCACATATGAGGGGACGAATGCAAAAGAATTGGTTCAGGATTTTCACGATGCGGTTGACGCATACCTAAAATCGTGTGCAGAAAGTGGGAATGAGCCTGAGGTGGCTTTCAGAGGAAGTTTGAATATACGGATAGGCAGCGAACTTCATCGATGTGCGGCGGTGTATGCGTTTTCACATTCTATCAGCCTTAACAGTTTTATCATGGATGCCGTGCGAGAAAAGTTGGAACATGCAAAGTGACGGGGTAGATCTATCCTCCCTCGGGCAGTCTTGCAAATTGGCCGAAAAACGGGTATACTGGTTGTATCAGTTTTGAAGAAATGAAGGAAGAAGAAGTTGCTGATCAAGTTAGAAAATGCCCTGATCGAGGCGGGTTATCTGCGTGGAGAGGCCAATGAAGACCATAGCGTGAGCGTGGTGTTTAAGCTGACGAAGCTGGGCCTGTTTTATATATGTTTGCTGGACGATACCGGATCGAATGTCGAGAAGCGAGAGGTGTTCACCCGTGACCGCTTAAAGGAGATGGGGGACCGGATCGCGGAGAAATATCCGCAGTATGTGCGGGATACGTTCGGGCTTTTGGTCGTGCTGACGGCGAGTTCGTCGGAGAGCCGGATGAAGCTGGGAGAGGACGTGCCCTTCTGGATCGTGGACGTCCGGAAGAAAAACCTGATGATCTACGACGATCAGCCGGGTGTTTTTTTGGATGCCCGGGACATCATTGAGAGGCGCCTGACGGCATCGCCGTGGAAGAATCTGTTCAAACAACTGAAGATCCTGTTGTCGCCGGTCAATGTCGGCCTGATCCTGTCGTGTGTTGTGATCTTCATCCTGCAAAAGATCTTCGCAAACGGAGATGGGATAGGGACACTCGAACAGTGCGGCGCCATGCATTCCCGGACCTTCTTTGAAAACCGCGAATACTGGACGGCGGTCACACATATCTTCCTGCACGGCAGTCTTCAGCACCTGTTCTTCAATATGGTCACACAACTGTACGTCGGCAAACCGCTCGAGGTTCTGCTCGGAAAGGTGCGGTTTGTGCTTTTATATCTGCTAAGTGGTATCGGCGCGGGCATGATCAGCCTGGCTCTGTATATCCACAATGGTGAAAATGTCTACAGCCTGGGCGCCTCCGGCGCCATCAGCGGCATGTGTGGCGCCCTGCTCTGCATCCTGTTTTTGAATCGGAAGCGCCTGCAGAAAGTGCCCTATTTCCGGTATCTCATTTTCCTCGCGATCGTAATGTCCAACGGCATCGACGATCCGAAGGTCAACTGGATGGCGCACGCCTCGGGAGCTGTGCTGGGTATCGTCCTCGCGCTTTTGCTGTACGGCATTCCCAAACTCAGGAAAATAAAAGCCGGAACGGATGAGACCGACGGACAGATCGGTGGCATGGGAGCATAAGAAAACAGTGAGGTTCACACCGTTGCTGAAATAAAAAAGAGGTGCCGCGTCGGCATCTCCACATAATGTAAAGGGGGAAAACAAATGAGTTTTCGATTTGGGGTTTTAGGAGCAGGACGTATCTCGAATAAGTTCTGCGACGCAGTTGCAAGGATCGAAGGCGCAGAAGTCGTTGCGATCGCCAGCAAGTCTATGGAAAGAGCCAAAGCATTTGCCGCGGCCAATGCGATCCCGGCGGCGTATGATGACTACACCACGATGATCGAGGAGATGAAGCCGGATGCAGTCTACATCGGCGTCACGACCAATGCGCATTTTGAACTGGTCATGTTGTGCCTGGATCTGGGCGTGCCGATCCTGTGCGAGAAGCCTATGTTCACCGACATGGAGCAGGCGAAGGCAGGCCTCGCAAAAGCTGCGGAGAAGAAGGTGTTTCTGATGGAGGCGATGTGGAGTCGTTTCCTGCCTGCGGTTAAAAAAGCAAAACAGTGGGTCGAAGAAGGAAAGATCGGCACACCGACGTATTCCAATTTAGGCATCGCCAATCTGATGAATAAGGATCCGGAGGATCGCTTCTACAGCGCAGCCCTCGGCGGCGGATCCGCGTACGATCTGGGCGTTTACGGCTACGACATCACCACGTTCGTGCTAGGAGACATCCCGATCGATCAGGTGGAGGAATACTCTATCTGGAGCGAGACCGGCGTGGACATCGAGAACCACGTGGTCATGCGCTACCCGGACACGATCGCGACCTTCGACTCAAGTTTCATCAGCGTTCTGGACGAGCGCCTGATCGTCTGCGGCGACGCGGGCATGCTGATCGTGCCGCACTCGCACTACGCGACCGAAGCCTTCCTGTACGACAGCCGGCGCAACCTCGTCGAGCATTTTAAAGATGAGGAAACGGTCAATGGTTTCGTCTATGAGATCATGGAAGCGATGCAGTGCATCCGCGACGGAAAGCTCGAAAGCAGCGTGATCACGCATCAGGATACGATCGCGAGCACCCTGCTGTATGATAAGGTCAATGCACACAAACCGAAGGATCTTAAGTGATCCGGCGCCCGGCGGGCGTGCATAAACGCACATTTTGAAAAAGAAAGGAAAAAGCCCGGAAACCGGGCCGGAGAACGAAATGGAGAATTGTATTTTTTGTAAGATCGCAAACGGAGAGATCCCGAGCACGACATTGTATGAGGATGACATGTTTCGTGTGATCTTTGACTTGGGTCCTGCTTCGAAGGGCCATGCTCTGATCCTGCCGAAGGAGCATTTCGCGGACGTGACCGAAATCTCGGAAGAATACGCCGCAAAGGTGCTTTTGGTCGCAGCGAAGATCGGTAAAGCCATGAGGAAGGCGCTGGGCTGCACGGGCTTCAATCTGGTACAGAACAACGGACTTTCGGCCGGCCAGACGGTATTCCACTTCCATATGCACGTGATCCCACGCTACGACGACGGAGCGAAGATCGTAGCATGGGATCCGGGAACCTTAGATCCTGAGGAAGCTAAGGAGATGCAGAAAAAAATATCAGAAGCGCTGGATTAATTCCATCACGCGCTCGACACCGTTACCGATATCGGCCTTTTTCATTGCGTCGATATAGGTCTGGCGGTTTTCATACAGTTTTTGGATGGCCGTTACCAGAGTCTCTTTGGTGACGGCTTCTTCTTCCAAAACTTCGGAAAATCCCTGCTTTTGGAAGGAAGCGGCGTTCAGGATCTGGTCGCCGCGGCTGACTGCCTTCGACAGCGGGATCAGCAGGTGCGGTTTCCGAAGCGCGAGAAGCTCGCAGAGGACATTGGCCCCGGCACGCGACAGGATCACGTCCGCGCAGGCGTAGAGGTCTTTGAGTTCCGACGAGATATACTCGTACTGAACGTAGCCCTCGCGGTCGATCTCGGGATCGAGATTTCCCTTACCGCACAGGTGGATGATGTCGAACTGCGGGAGCAGGTCGTCCAGCGACGCACGCAGGTGCTGGTTGATGATGCGGGAGCCGGAGCTGCCGCCGATCATGAGCAGAACGGGCTTCGCGCCGGACAGTCCGGTAAATGCAAGTCCCGCCTCCCGAGTACCGGTCAGGAGCTCTTTACGGATCGGGCTACCCGTCAGGACGGCCGGCTTTTTCTTCAGCTGCTCTACGGTCTCCGGGAAATTACAGCAGATGTATTTCGCAGCGGAAATGCAGAGTTTATTGGCCAGACCCGGCGTCATATCCGACTCGTGGATGATAACCGGGATCTTATATTTTTTCGCCGCGCGAACGACGGGAACGGCAACAAAGCCGCCCTTCGAGAAGACCACATCGGGCTTGAGCTGCTTCATCAGTTTTTTCGCCTCATTGTATCCCTTCACGACGCGGAACGGGTCGGTCAGGTTCTTCGCGCTCAGGTAGCGGCGGAATTTGCCGGTCGCCACGCCATAGTACGGGATCCCCTCCGCCTCGATGAGACCCTTCTCCATTCCTTCGTAGGAACCGATGTAGGAGATCTCATAGCCCAGAGCCCGCAGCTCGGGCAGCAGGGCGATATTTGCAGTAACATGTCCGGCGGTGCCGCCGCCGGTCAGAACGATCTTTTTCATGATGAACCTCGCCGGATGGGATTATGCTTCTTCGGAAGCCTGCTGCTTCTGCAGGACCTGGCGCACGGCGCGCGCGAGCTGATCCGGGCAGGAAGTGCCGCGACCCTTGCAGTCGATCTTCTGCAGGCGGCGGATGACCTCCTCCGCATCCATGCCTTCCACGAGGGCAGCAACGCCCTGGGTGTTTCCGTGGCAACCGCCGACAAACTGAACGTTCGTCACCTTGCCATCGACGATATCAAATAGTATTTGACGGGAACAGGTTCCTTTGGTAGTATAGGTATACATATCGTACCTCCCAGTGAATGATCGGGACACAACGCGTGCCCCGGTGCCTTCATGATAGCACAGAAATCCACAAAAATCCATAGGTGCGAACGCGGGAAATGCAAGCCTTCCCGATTTGTTTTGAAAGGAACTGAAATGAAACAAAAGACAGAAAACAAGACCATGCGCCTCGGAGTTTTATTGATGGGCATCATCGTATGTGCCGGCATCTTCGGCTGGGTCTACGAAACTCTTTTTTACTTATACAACGACGGGCGGATCGTGAAGCGGGGCTCCTGCTTCGGTCCGTGGATCGACATCTACTGCCTGGGCGGCCTGCTCATGTACTTCATGTGCCGGAAGCTTACGAAAAAACCGTGGCTGGTAGCCATCCTGTGCGGCGCGATCTGCGGCGCCCTCGAATACGCGGCCGGCTTTATTCTGGATCGGGTCAATGGAGGCCACTGGGGCTGGGATTACACGAACGAAAAATTGAATTTCGGAAACATAAACGGATACATCTGCCTACGCTCGGTCCTGACATTCGCACTGTCCGGACTCTTGCTATTTTACGTGATCATCCCGTGCCTTCATCGCCTTCAGTCGAAGCTCGGAGAGAAAGCATTTTCCCGCATCATCGTAACCCTGGGAGTGATCATTTTGATCGACATCGCATACAACGATATCGCTGCATATATGTTCGGAATGCCGGGCGCTGCGAAGATCTATCGCGACCTTGGCTGGTTTTGATGTCGTATGCTTGCCATTTTCCCGATTTTTTGATAGAATAAGACTGGCGTGGTGTGCGCTAAGGGGGCATGGATCTACAAGCCCCGAAAGGATTTTGGTCAGGCCATGAAAAAAGTACTGAAGGTCATTTTCGGTAGGGCGTTTTACACCAGTTTCAGTTTGTTGCTGCAGATTCTGCTTATGATCTGGGCGACGGGTCTTCTGGCAGGCAACTATTTCTATTTTTCGTTGCTGCTGGACATACTGGCTATTTTGATCGCTCTGCGGATCACGGTAAAATGGGATAATATCGCTTACCGTCTGGTATGGGTGTTCGTCATTTTGGCGGTCCCCGTATTCGGGCTTAGTTTGTTTGCGATGTTTGGCCGTACCAGTATCAACCGAAAGACGAAAAAACACTATATCAAGGTGGAGGGAGAGTACCTCAACCATCTGGCTGAATACGAAAGCTGCCTGCCACCGGAGGACGACCAGACCGGATACGTCCACCGGCAGATGAATTACATTGACCAATACGGCGCATATCCTTCCTACCAGAACACCGACGTCAAGTTCTACTCGCCGGCGGAGGAAGTCCTGGAGGATATGTTTGCGGCGCTTCGAGGCGCTAAGAAATTCATTTTCCTGGAGTACTTCGTCATCCAGAATGCGAAAGTCTGGAAGACGATCGAGGAGATCCTGATCAACAAGGTGAAGCAGGGCGTCGAAGTCCGTATGATCTACGACGATTTCGGAAGCCTGAAGTTCATCGATAAGGACTTCGCGAAACGAATGAACCGCTACGGCATCCAGTGTCGTATCTTCAATCCGTTCATTCCGTTTATCTACGTATTTATGAACCATCGTGACCACCGTAAGATCATGGTCATCGATAACGAGATCAGTTTCTCCGGCGGCTTTAATCTGGCGGACGAATACTTCAATCTCGACTCGCCGTACGGACACTGGAAGGACAGCGGTATCCGCCTGGAGGGCGATGCGGTCCGCAACCACACGCTGATGTTCCTCGAAATGTGGAATTTCATCAAGAAGACGGACCTGTCCGTGGCGCACTACCTGGTGCCGTACGCTTATGAAGCGAAGGAGAAGGACACCTACGTGCAGCCGTACTCCGACACGCCGATCGACCACGAGCCTCTCGGGGAAAATGTTTACATGAACATCATCAAGACGGCGAAGCATCATGTATACATTACGACGCCGTACCTGATCATCAGCGAGGAAATGAACCGGGAACTGTGCATGGCGGCGAAGCGCGGCGTGGACGTTCGCATCATCACCCCGGGCATTCCGGATAAGAATAGTATCTTCCTGCTGACGCAGTCTTACTATGAACGCCTGATTCATGCGGGCGTACGCATATATCAGTACACGCCCGGTTTCATCCACGCGAAACAGTACCTGTGCGATGATGAGATCGCGGTCGTCGGGACCATCAACATGGACTTCCGGAGCCTGTACCTGCACTTCGAGTGCGCGACCTACCTCTATCGATGCCAGGCGATCAAGGACATCCGTCAGGACTTCGAAAACATGTTCCCGATCTGCGAAGAGATCACGCTGGATCTGGCGAAGAAGCACACGGGATACAAGAATTTCAAACAAAGTGTGCTACGCTTATTAGCACCAATGTTTTAGTAAGGAGATACTGTGGAAACACATATAAAGGATCTGAAGATCAATTATACCGTCACCGGACAGGGGAGCCCCGTTTGCCTATTGCATGGCTGGGGGGCTTCCCTTGATATGTATCCGGGCGTGATCGCGCGGCTTTCGCAGTCGCACACGGTGTACGCCCTGGACTTCCCGGGGATGGGTAAGAGCGACGAGCCGCCCGAAGCGTGGTGCGTGGACGACTACACCGACGTGGTGACGGAGTTCCTGAAACAGATGGAGCTCACCGAGACCGCGCTCATCGGCCACTCCTTCGGAGGCCGCGTGATCGCGAAACTCATTGCCCGCCAAAAAGCTGGCGCGGAGGGTGCTTCGCCGGTCCGTTTCACGAAGATCATCCTGATGGACTCCGCGGGCATCAAGCCGAAGAAAAAGCTGAAGGCGCGCTATAAGACCGCTACATACAAAATGGCGAAGTTCATCTTCAAATGTCCGGTCATGAAGTTCCTCTACCCGGATTACATGGACCACATGCGCAAACGCAGGGGCTCCGCGGACTACAACGCCGCATCGCCCGTCATGCGCGGAACGCTGGTCCGCGTGGTCAATGAAGACCTGCAGAAGGAGCTTTCGACCATCACCCAGCCGACCCTGCTCATCTGGGGCGAAAACGACACGACGACGCCGATCTCCGACGCGCACCGCATGAAGGAACTGATCGCGGACAGCGACATCGTGACCGTGCCCGGAGGGCATTTTTCCTACATTGACTCGCCGGGGCTCGTCCTCGGAGCCATGGACGCATTTTTGAACGAGTGACGGTGTGAACGACCGTCGCAAAGGAGCTTGAAACCATGATAACTGTTATATATCAGGGCGTCATAACAGCGATAAGCACTCTTGCATTTATCGGGCTGATGCTGTATTATATGCATATGTTTCAGTTGAATTCCTACGCGGCTGACGAGCAGTTGCGCTGGATGAAACATAACTATAACAGCCTTTTGGGACGTTCCATGGGCGTGATCCTGTCCATACCCCTGCTGGCCCTGTTCGGCACGCACTGGTACGGCGTTGCGCCGGCCGCGCTTCTGCTGTGGCTGACATTTTCCGGAAACCGCCCCCGCAAAGGCATGGCGAAGAAAGATTTCGCCGTCACAAAACGAGTGAAGCGCATGATGATCACCGTGTTCATCATCTACGCGATCTTCCTGGCATGGCAGATCGTGCAGATCGTCGGAGGCACGGGCCGGGATTTCTTCTTCCCGACCTTCTGCTGTCTGCTGATGACACCCTTCGTCATCATCGCGGCCAATGTGATCAACCGTCCGATGGAGAAGCGGATCAACCGCAAATTCATCAACGAGGCGAAGCAGATCGTAGCCGAGATGCCGGCGCTGACGACCATCGGCATCACCGGAAGCTACGGCAAGACCAGTATGAAACATTTCGTGACGAAGCTTCTGGCGGCGGACCGCAATGTTTACATGACCCCGGGAAACTTCAATACCGAGCTGGGCGTGACCATCGCCGTGCGCCGGGACCTGAAGCCCCTGCACGAGGTGTTTGTCTGTGAGATGGGCGCGCGCCGCGTCGGCGAGATCAAAGCCGTTTGCGACATCGCGAAGCCCACGTACGGCATCCTGACCTCGATCGGCCCTCAGCATCTGGAGACCTTCGGCTCCATGGAGAACATCATCCATACGAAATTCGAGTTGGCGGACGCCCTGCCTCAGGACGGCACCCTGTTCGTGAATTTCGACGATCCGATCCTGCGCGAGCAGGCGCCGAAGACCGGACGGAAGATCATTTCCTACGGCCTGACCTGCGAGGAAGCGACGTATCGCCCGCAGAACCTGTGCTGCACGGCACGGGGCAGCGAGTTCGATATGACATTTCCCGATGGGGAGACCGTACATTTCACCGCACAGGTCATCGGCACGCACAATGTGCTCAATCTGGCGGGAGCCCTGGCTGTGGCGGACACCTTCGGCGTGCCCAGGCAGCACATGGCGGCCCAGGTCAAACATGTGGAGAGCGTGGCGCATCGCCTGCAGATGAAGCAGACCGGCCGCGGCATCCTCATCGATGACGCGTACAACTCGAACCCCGTCGGAGCGAAGGCGGCGCTGGATACGCTCGCGATGTTCGACGGAATGAAGATCCTCATCACACCGGGTATGGTGGAACTGGGGGAGAAACAGGAAGAACTGAACCGCATTTTCGGCCGCCAGGCGGCAGAAAAAGCGGATGTCATCATCCTCATCGGAAAGCGGCAGACCGAGCCGATCTATGCCGGCGTCTGCGACACCGATTTTCCGAAGGATAAACTGTTCGTGGCAGGCGACCTGCAGGAGGGACTTTCCATCGCGGACGGCATCAAGACCGACGCGCAGAAGATCATTCTCCTGGAAAATGACCTCCCGGACAACTATTGATAAAGGAAGTACACCAAAATGAAGATACAGGTTGGATTGTTTTTCGGCGGCCCCAGCGTTGAGCACGAAGTATCCGTGATCACCGCGCTGCAGGCCTATTATGCATTTGAGGATGAGCGTTACGAGATCATCCCCATTTATATCACGAAGGACAGCCGCATGTTCGTCGGTGAAAGTATCGGCGATATCGAGGCCTACCGGAACATCCCGGCGCTCCTCGATAAGAGCATCCAGATCACCATCGTGCGCGAGGAGGGACGCACCTATCTGCGTCAGATCCGTTCCCGCGCGTTTAAGAAGGATTACAACCAGGTCATCGATGTCGCGTTCCCGTGCGTGCACGGAACGAACGTCGAGGACGGCACCCTGCAGGGCTACCTGCAGACCCTGGGCCTGCCCTATGTCGGCTGCGACGTTTTTTCTTCCGCGATCGGCATGGATAAATTCGCACAGAAGGCAGTGCTTCGGGAGGCGGGCATCTCCGTGCTTCCGGCTCTGTGCCCGTACATCTCCGAGTATCGTCAGGATCCGGAGGCGCTGATGAACACGATCGAGCAGAAGATCGGTTATCCGGTCATCGTAAAGCCGAACAACCTCGGTTCGAGTGTCGGCATCCGCGTGGCGCGTGACCGCGCAGCGTTGGAGAGTGCGCTGGAGTACGCGTTTGGTTTCGCGATCCGCGTTTTGGTGGAGCATGCGATCACCAGTCTGAAAGAAGTCAACTGTTCCGTGATCGGAGACTACGAGTCGGCCGATGCATCCGAGTGTGAGGAGCCGATCGCGCAGGACGAGATCCTGAGCTACCAGGATAAATACATGGGCAATAGCGGCAAGAACGGCGTGAAGGGCGCTCCCGTTAAGGGTGGCGGCGCGAAGGGCAGTGAGGGCATGGCCAGCCTGTCCCGTAAGATCCCGGCAGAGATCTCGGCGGAACGTCGCGAAGAGATCCGTACATTGGCTGTAAAAACGTTCCAGACGCTGGGCTGCAACGGCGTGGCCCGTATCGATTTTATGATCGATAAGGACACCGACGCGTTGTATGTCAACGAGATCAATACGATCCCGGGCTCGCTGGCGTTCTACCTGTGGGAGGCGGTCGGCCTTCCCTATTCGAAGATGCTGGTACGCCTGATCGAGCTGGCGCTCAAACGTGAGAGGGAACGCGCAAACATCACCTTCTCGTTTGACTCCAACCTTCTGGCGCACGCGTCTCTTCCGAGAAATAAACATTGATCATTCGAGGACACTATGAAGAAAGAGAAAATTCCCGGTGAAAAGACAACAAAGCGAGAGGTCGCACGCAGGATCCTGTTTTGGTTCTTTTTGTGCGTGTTTGTCGTGGCCGTTTTGAAACTGGGACACATCGGTTATACATACTGGAAGAATAATCGGGGCTATGAGGACCTTCGGCATCAGGCGCAGCTTAGCTCGTCGGCCGATCCGGACGAAACGCCGGCCGGAGGAACGAAAGAGGTAACGCCGGAACAGAGCGGCACGCCGGAGGAGACGAAGAAAGAGCGGGAGGACATCCTGCCGCCCGACTCCAACGGAGTGGATCACGACTTCCTGAAGATAATGAACGAAAACTACGTCGGATATATCGTCATTCCCGGGACCGAGGTAGACTACCCGATCGTACAGGGGGATGACAATTCGCACTATCTGCGGTATGATTATTACGAGAAGGAGTCCATTTCGGGATGCCCGTTCCTGGACTGCCGTCAGGCGCCGGATTTTTCAGAGTTCAACTCCACGATCTGCGCCCATAACCAAAAAGATAAAAAGATGTTCGGTACGCTCGACCGATATAGGGCGCAGGAGTTTTGGGAAGCCAACCCCTACGTTTACATCATGACACCGGAGGGAAGTTACCGGTATAAGATCTTCTCCGTGTACGACCAGTACTACGTGGATGTGATCTTCAGCCCGCATTTCCCGACCGAGACTTCAAAGAAAGAGCTGATCGACCTGGCGCTCGAACGGTCCATCTATAAGACCGACGTCGAGGTAAAGACCACCGATCATATCCTTACGTTGTACACCTGTACGGAGGACACAGAAGTCCGCTTTGTCGTACAGGCGGTATGCGAGAATTATTAAAACTGATGCCGACAGTTTAAAAAAGAGGCGGAAATGGAGATAAGATGAGTATTGCAGAGATCTTTGGACAGAATGTATTCAATGATGCCGTAATGCGTGAGCGTCTCCCGAAGAAGGTCTACGCGGAGCTGCGTAAGACCATCGACGAGGGAAAGACCCTGGACCCGATGATCGCGGAAGTCGTGGCCAATGCCATGAAGGACTGGGCCATCGAGAGGGGCGCAACGCACTATACGCACTGGTTCCAGCCTTTGACCGGAACGACGGCGGAGAAACATGACTCCTTCGTTTCGGCGCCTGGTCCCTCCGGAAAGACGTTGATGGAATTTTCCGGTAAGGAGCTCATTAAGGGCGAGCCGGATGCTTCGTCCTTCCCTTCGGGCGGCTTGCGCGCGACCTTCGAGGCCCGCGGCTACACGACTTGGGACTGCACGTCCCCCGCGTTCCTGAAGCAGGACGCAACGGGCACACTGCTCTGCATCCCGACGGCATTCTGTTCCTACACCGGCGAGGCGCTGGACCAGAAGACGCCGCTGCTTCGCTCCATGGAAGCGTTGAATACACAGGCGCTGCGTATCCTGCGTCTGTTCGGAAACACCACTTCGAAGAAGGTTACGCCGATGGTCGGCCCCGAGCAGGAGTACTTCCTGATCGACCGTGAGAAGTGGCTGAAGAGAGATGACCTGATCTTCACGGGACGCACGCTGTTCGGCGCCGTTCCGCCGAAGGCACACGATGTAGAAGACCACTATTTCGGCCAGATCCGCGAGCGCGTAGGCGGCTTCATGCAGGAGCTGAACACCGAACTGTGGAAGCTGGGCGTATCTGCAAAGACCCAGCATAACGAGGTTGCACCTGCGCAGCACGAACTGGCGCCCATCTACGCGCCGGCGAACATCGCGGTCGACCACAACCAGCTTATTATGGAGACCATGAAGAAGGTCGCAAACCGCAGAGGTCTGTCCTGTTTGCTCAGCGAGAAGCCGTTCGCCGGCATCTCCGGTTCCGGTAAGCACAACAACTGGTCGCTCTGCACGGACGACGGCATCAACATGCTCGATCCCGGTAAGCTTCCGCATGACAACATCCAGTTCCTGCTGGTTCTGGCGTGCATCCTGAAGGCAGTCGATACCCACGCGGATCTGCTTCGCGAGTCTGCAGCCGACGTGGGCAATGATCATCGTCTCGGCGGTCACGAGGCTCCACCTTGCATCATCTCCGTATTTCTCGGAGAGCAGCTGGAGGACGTGGTCGAGCAGCTGATCAGCACCGGAAGCGCAACGAAGTCCAAAGTCGGCGGCGTTCTGGAGACCGGCGTTTCGTCTCTGCCTGCACTGCAGAAGGATGCGACCGACCGCAACCGTACTTCACCGTTTGCATTTACCGGTAATAAATTCGAATTCCGTATGGTGGGTTCCCGTGACTCTGTCGGCGAGCCGAACACCGTACTCAACGCCATCGTTGCCGAGGCGTTCTGCGAGGCCGCAGACGTTTTGGAGAAGGCGGATAACTTCGAGATGGCCCTGCATGATCTGATCAAAGAGTATATGACCGATCATCAGCGCATCATCTTCAACGGAAACGGCTACTCCGAAGAGTGGATCGCAGAAGCAGCCCGCCGCGGCCTGCCGAACATCAAGTCGATGATCGACGCCATCCCGGCGCTCACCACCGAGAAGTCCGCGCAGCTGTTCGAGAAGTTCGGCATCTTTACACGTGCAGAACTTGCATCCCGCGCGGAGATCCAGTACGAGGCTTACTGCAAGGCGATCAACATCGAAGCATTGACCATGATGGACATGGCGTCGAAGCAGATCATCCCTGCGGTGATCGAATACACGACCGGCCTGGCCGCGTCGATCAACGAAGTGACAGCCGCATGCGCGGACGCGGATGTTTCCGTACAGACGGAGTTGTTGCTTCAGGTTTCCGACCTGCTTTCCGACATGAAGGTGGCGCTGGCGAAACTGACACAGGCAGAGGAAGACGCTGCCGCACAGGAAGGCACAAAAGAAAAAGCCCACAAATACTATGAGGAGGTCGTTCCTGCGATGGAGGCCCTGCGCCGCCCCGCAGATGAACTCGAGCGTCTGGTCGATCGTCGGATCTGGCCGTTCCCGACTTATGGGGAACTGATGTTTGAGGTATAGGGGGACATATGAAAAAACAATACATACTGTTTGATTTGGACGGTACACTCACCGATCCCGCCGAAGGGATCACCAAATCGGTTCAGTACGCGTTAGAAAAATTCGGGATCATTGAGGAGGACCTCACGAAGCTGCAGGTCTTCATCGGCCCGCCCTTAATGGAGAGTTTCATGGATTTCTATGGATTTTCCGAGGAGCAGGCCCGCGAAGCGGTGACCTATTATCGTGAGTATTTCAAGCCCACGGGGATCTTTCAGAATGAAGTCTATAAGGGCATTCCGGAGCTGCTGAAGGAACTGACCGACGCCGGAAAGACGCTGATCCTGGCGACTTCGAAGCCGGTGCTTTTCGCTGAGCAGATCCTGGAGTACTTCGACCTTCGGCAGTACTTCGAGTTCATCGGTGGTTCAGACATCGAGCAGAAGCGCGCGAAAAAGTCGGAGATCCTGCAGTACATTCTGGAGGAGTGCCAGCTGGTCGACCTGACGGAGCTGGTCATGGTCGGCGATCGTAAGCATGACATCGTCGGCGCGAAGCAGTTCGGCATCGACACGGTCGGGGTTCTGTACGGCTACGGCTCCGAGGAGGAACTGACCGAGGCCGGAGCGGACGTTCTGGTCGAGTCGGTCCGTGAACTGGGCGAGTACCTGCTGGAGGAAGAGTAGCACATTCGGAGGACCGATGCTGTGAAAGATTCGAGTTTACATTGTTTATATGAGGACGACTACATCTGGGTAGTGGAGAAGCCCGCCGGCGTGGATGCGCAGGAGGGGCGGACGCTGTCCGACGACATGCCGTCCCGCATTCGTACGTATATGAGCCACAGGGAGACCTCTTCCTGTGGCCGTGTTTTACCTGCCTATGTCGGTGTGGTGCACCGTCTGGATAAACCCGTGCGCGGCCTGATGGTCTACGCGAAGACGAAGGAGGCAGCGGGCGCCCTGTCCGCGCAGTTTGCGAAGGACGGGAGCATGCACAAAGAATACCGGGCTCTCGTTGCAGCGCCCGAAGGTTCCTATATTTCCGCAGATCTGCTGGCCGGCATCACCTATTCCGACCGCCTGTTATTTGAGCGTTCGGCCAATGTATCGCGTATCCTGACGGAAGCGGAGGCGGCTTCACTTCGCGCGGATCAGCGTTCGCAGGTAAAAGAAGCCGTGCTGACCTGTCGTTTTGCGCAGGGAACACCCATGTTTGCGAAGGAGCAGGAAGCGTGCACGAGCCGCGATGAAAGCCTGGTCGGCCGTTTGGCGGAGGTTTCGGTCCTCCTGAAGACCGGACGCCACCATCAGATTCGGGCGCAGCTGGCCGCCCACGGTCTGCCCATCGTCGGCGACCGCAAATACGGCCTGCCCATCGACGGCGTCGGCCTGTGCCTATGCGCCTGCAGGCTACGTTTCCACCACCCGAAGACCGGGAAAGAGCTGGAGTTTGAAATGTGTTGACATAATATAAAAAAATGATATACTTAGAAGTAAGACATAACAATATAAGGCTTTGGGATTTGCTATGATAAGGTGTTTAAGTATACGAAAATCATTTGGCGATGCACCGCCGTTGTTTGAAGGCCTCGATCTGGAGTTCACTGATAAGGGGCTTTTTATTTTGATGGGCGAAAGTGGATGCGGAAAGACAACGCTGTTGAATATCCTGATGGGATTGATATCGCCGGATTCAGGGGAAGTAGAATTATCCTCGATTGGAAGAGAAGACATAGATTATCTTACACAAGACCCGTTTTTTGCCGACTTTTTGACGGTATCGGAAAACTTGAATTTGATAAGTGACCATGCGGCTTCGATAAAAGATATACTGAAAACGGTCGGTTTGGCGGATAAACTCGACGCGGTCGTTTCGACATTGTCCGGGGGAGAGAGACAGAGACTTGCGATCGCCCGTTCCCTTTTACGGGGAAGTCGCGTGCTTCTTTTGGATGAACCGACAGCAGCTCTTGATGAAGAAAACAGGACCAGCGTTTACGCACTTCTGAGGGCTTTGAGTACGGAAATACTAATCGTGTGCGCGACACATGACGCCAGAGCCAAAGATTATGCAGATCTGGTATACGTATATAGAGATGGAACATTTGTTGCCGAGAAAAATCAAGCGAGAAAGACGGGGCCTTCAGGGGAAGATCCTGAAAGAGAAAAAAATAGTCGTGTGATACAAAAGGTATCCAACCCTGTTTCAGCAATGAATGTAGCGATAAAAAAATGGTATAAAGAACGAATGAAGGATCGACTGACGGAAGTATGGCTGATCGTTTGCTTGACGTTGGCCTTTTTGATCCTAGCCGCAGCAGATTTTCCGCAACGCAAAGTAGAACAGACGGAAAAGAACATGTATCATATCAACATGCAAGTGTTGAACGTTCCGAAGGGCGTTGCGATCGAAGAGGTTCTTAAGAAAGTAAAATGTGAAGAAGCGATCCTGAATTACATGGACAATTATCCGGACGGCATGATAACTAAGACGGATAAGGAGCAGTTTACACCGGAAAACAAATCTTATGACTATCGTATGTATGTTTTGCCGATAAAGGAAGAGTTATTCAAACTAAAAGACAAGATTTTGTACGGAGAATACGTCAAAGATAAGTACGATATACTACTGCCTTATGGCGCGGCGTATTATTTGACGAACGGAGACCCGGTGAAGGCAGTCGGGATGAAAGTCAGTCACGAAGTATTCGATACCGGAAAGGTGCAATTCACTGTTACCGGCGTTCTGGATAAGTTCAGCAAAGCGGATGTCTACTACCTTCATGGAGGTAGGCTCGGCGTGAATCCCTGGAATGAGAATGCCCCCGATGCGGGATTTGATCTGTTCTTTGCTTCGACATTGGCAGTACAAGACCTTGAGGCAGATCCTGCGTTTTATGGGAATAATGGACGGTTTTATACCATTTACTTCGCGTCCTATAACGATTTTTTGAAAGGACGAAGCGTACTTGAACAATATTCGAAAGAAGGATCTTTGAAACTGGAGATTTCACCGGTTCCGGGAAAGGATGGGATGGAGATCCTGAGCATGGTGTTACTACCTTTTGCCGCATTGATCGGAGCATTGACGATCGTGTTGTTCATGGTGGTCCATCACTTGCGGATGAAGTACAACGGATCATTTCTCTCCTTACTGACCTATTCCGGATACAGTAAGTCGCAGATAATCGGGGAGTTGATAAAAATCATCATGCTCGATTTGATAAAGAAGGTGATCGTGTCTATGGCGATCATGTTTGTGATCACTATAGCGGTAAACGCATGGAATGTGAGGACACTTTCTTATTCTTCGATGATCTTCACATATAATCCGTTATTGATCGGACTGTTTGTAATCGGAGTGTTGATGATTGGTTTTATTTTGTGCCTGAGTGTTCGCAGAGTTTATTCTGAGTCCTGGTATGAGGGAATGATAAAGCAACGGGATCTGATATAGTGGTTTCTAAAGTGTTTTTCGATGAGAGGGTTCGGCATGAAGATAGAATTACAAAGCATATGCAAATCTTTTGACGGAAAGAAAAGGGTTCTGGATGAGGTCTGTCACTGTTTTGAGTCCGGAAAAACATATGTAATAAAGGGTATCAGCGGATCAGGAAAGACGACGCTTCTGAACATTCTGAGCGGACTGGCCGAAGCGGACAGTGGAAGAGTTGAGGTGTCTCCGGATGCTACGCTGAGAATTGGTTATGTTTTTCAACAGAGTCACCTTTTGTCGGGAATAAGTGTTTATGATAATCTGAAACTGATCCGAAATGATGAAGAGGCGATACGAAAGTATGCAAAGAAACTAGGGGTCGATGAATTGCTGGAAAGAAATCCTGAACATTTATCCGGCGGACAGAGGCAGCGTATCGCGATCGTTCGCGCTCTCATAACGAACCCGCAGTTGGTGATCGCAGACGAACCGAGTGCTTCGCTCGATCCAGAGAATTCAAAGACTCTGGCGCAGATCATGGAACAACTAAGGGGCGAAGACCGGATCGTGGTCATCGCGACGCACGAAGGGTGTTTTGATGCGATCGCAGATGAGATATTGGATTTGAGTGAAGGGAGAGTATCTGTCCGAAAGGGAGGAAGAAACGTACCCGTCAAAGCGTTAGAAGAAGAGTTGATCAGGGATAATCCTGCACTGTTGCAGAGAGGAAGAAAGAGCTTTCTAAATACATTTCAGAATGATGCAAGGATCATTTTCCGAAGAAGATTTAAAGGGCGAAAGTTTCTACGTGTATTGCCATTTGCACTGATATTGTTTTTGGTCTTGGTCGTCTCGGCGATCCATGCAAATATTGCCACGGTAATGGGGGAGGAATATCGGAATCTATATCCGCTGGATGTAGTCGAACTGAGTGCATCGTTTGATGAAAGGCGGCTTCCGGAGGGGATGCTCGTATATCATAATTATGTTGCCAGAGATAAAGATATAACAGGCTATTATCTTATGCCGGAAGAGTACAGTGCGTTCCGATTACCCGGAATGGTGGCAGAAGGACATTTTCCACAGGATAGAGACGAGATTCTGGTGACTCCGGGACTGGCGGAGCAACTGGGTGGAACGAAAGGGCTGATTGGTACACAGACGGAACTATTCGGGAGGACTTTTACGGTGGCAGGGATCACCGGCGATCTGGCCGGCGATACAGCATTGGTCGAATACAGGAGAATGGACGCGTATTATCGTTATAACTTCAATGAAGTATCTGCATTTATTCCTTATGAAACGATTGCTGAATTTGGTCAGATCGAGCCGACTTATTCGGGAATGTATGTTCTTCCGGGGTTGGGGGAGGATCCCACCATGCAGGATAAAATCAAATCCTTGGATAATCATACGGATACGATCAGCTTTTTTTACTATGATATGGTAAAAGCGGAGGAGCGCGCCGGTTATTTTGCAAAGTACGTCGCGATCGTTTCCGGTTTGCTGTTGCTCTTCGGTAGTGTATTCATCGTAGCGATCATTCGGTGCGAATTGATCAATCGTAGACGTGAATTGGGCTATTTACGCATATTTGGACTATCGATACGAAGAATCAAGGCATTGATCGGAAGAGAATACCGATTTAGTTTTTTGCTCTCGCTATTTGCTGCCATTGTTGCTTATTTGATAGTTGCACTCGTAGCATTTATCGTCTTCGGGATGTTTTTTCTTCCGAAGATTCAGTTTGTGCTTATCGTCGTTATTGCTGCATTGTTTATTTGGACCATACAGGTTCATATCGGTATGAAGAAGATCATAAAAATGCGTCCGTTGGAGTTGATATAAGTTTGAGTTGCCCGGTTGAGGGGATCTGGTAGAAATAAATGAGGCAGGGCCGCGGATGCGGCTCTGCCTCATGGTTCATGTATTCTCGCTAAGTTATTTCACCAGTTTCTTCAGGAAGATCAAGATCGCCAAAACGATACCGATCACACAGTAAGCCCATACGATGGTGCCTGCGATGCCGACCAGAAGGTTAACGATCGGAATATGGTTTAAGAACCAGAACAGAACACCGAAGATGATGCTGGCAACGATGTAGCAGATAATGGAGATCGCCAAGCCCATCGGCGTTTCGGATCCTGCACTCAGCGGGAAAAAGGGTAACAATGCTTTCATGGTAAGCACCTCCTTATGAATTACTGAGTCCATTTTACCACATTTTCCGCCGGTGTAAACGGAAGAATGTATTTTTTCCTGTACTTTCATTGACTTTTTACGCGGGAGCGTGTACAATGTGAAATCGTGAATTGAGTTAGAATTATGGCATGAAGCGATGAAAGGCGGCGTTTCATATTATGGATTACGGGATATTTAAGGATCTGGCGATCATCTTCGTGGCAGCGAAGTTTTTGGGGATTTTGGCGCGTAAGGTAAAGGCGCCGCAGGTCGTCGGTGAGATCATTGCCGGACTGCTGATCGGCCCGACGGTCTTGGGACTGGTCGACCAGAGTTCGTTTTTAAATCAGATGGCGGAGATCGGCGTAGTCTTGCTGATGTTCATGGCGGGCCTGGAGACCGACCTGAAGGAACTGATCAAGACCGGTCCGATGGCGCTTTTGGTGGCGCTTGCGGGCGTGTTCGTACCGCTCGGCGGCGGATTTTTGCTCTCCAGTTTGTTCCACGGTTTCGATCCGGTGGGCAGTGAGGAGTTCTTCCGCAATGTATTTATCGGTGTTATCATGACCGCGACTTCGGTCAGCATCACGGTCGAGACCCTGCGTGAGCTGGGTAAGCTTCGCGGTAAGGTCGGAACGACGATCCTCTCCGCGGCCATCATCGATGATGTCATCGGTATCATCGTCATGACCTTCGTGATCGGTTTCCGCGATCCTGAGCAGGATCCGCTGCGCGTTGTACTGAATACCGGATTATTTTTCGGTTTTGCGTTCGTTGTCGGCATTTTGTGCTATTATTTATTTAAGTACCTGGATAAGAAGAACCCGCACACCCGTCGTGTGCCGATCTACGGCATGGCGCTTTGCTTTGCATTTGCGTATGTGGCCGAGGAGTGGTTCGGCATCGCCGACATCACGGGTGCCTATATCGCCGGCATTATCCTGTGCAGTATCAAAGACTCGAAATATATCGCGGAGAAGATGGACATCAGTACCTACATGGTATTCGCTCCGGTTTTCTTCGCCAGTATCGGACTTAAGGCAGACATCAGCGGCCTGAACGGCAGCATGATCCTGTTCTCTGTCGGATTTGTGTTCGTGGCCCTGATCACGAAGATCATCGGATGCTCGTTGGTGGCGAAATGCTTCCGCTTTTCCAACCCCAATGCGCTTAAAGTGGGTGTCGGGATGATGACTCGAGGCGAAGTGGCCCTCATTGTGGCGAGAAAAGGCGAAGATGTCGGACTGCTGGATGCGGTTTATTTTGCTCCGGTCATCTTGCTGATCGTGATCTCATCGATCGTTACGCCCATCGTTTTGAAGCTGCTGTTTACCAAGTGGCCGACAGAGCATGGGGCGAATGAGGAGGCGGCCGCCCCGGCGGAGCAGAACTGACAGACCTGAACGAACAGACCACAGACTCGGCAAAGGGGGACTCCTATGCGGCTTGCGATCTACGACAACATCATAACGCTCGGACTGACGATCGCCGCCGCCATTTGGGGGAGGCTTCCTTCCCTGTGCGTGATCGTCGGCGCTGCTTTGATGGTCCTGTTCTCGATCGCCTGTGTGGATGAGAATGACAGCCTGCACATCCGCGTGCTGCAGGGGCTCTTCCTGACCTGCTTCGGCTTCGCGGCGCAGACATTCTATGCCTGCAGCGCATTTGCGCTTTGGAAAGAAAAGAAACTCCCGCTCCGTTTTGCGAGCGCGGGAGTGGTTTATATCGTCATGTCCGCGATCTTCGCGGAAGGGGAGGCCCGGCTTGCAAAAACCATCCTGGGTCTCCTTTTGATGTATCTGCTCATGGCTCTGTTCTACGGCGGACGCCGGCTTTTGGAGTGGACGGAGCTTAAGTCCGAGGAGACGCAGCGCCAGATCCTCGTCTCGAACGTGCGGGAAATGCATGAGAAGCAGCTGAACCGGAAACTGGTCCTGCAGAATTATATGGCGGATAAAAACGCGCGTCTGAAGGAGCGCGAGACGATCAGCCGCAACATCCACAACAGTGTGGGGCACTCCATCACGGCGGCCGTGATGACGCTCGACGCGGCGGACATGCTCTTCGACGTTTCGCCCGAGGACGCGCGCCAGAAGGTCAATGATGCGAACGAGCGGATCCGCGGCAGCCTCGAGTCGATCCGTCGCGCAGTGCGCGTTATGGACGAAGAAACGCAGGAGATCGCATTGGCCGACTTTATGTGCGAGGTGGAAACGGTCGCCGACCGTTTCATCACGGACACGACGATGCGGGCGGACATTCTGGGACCCGACCCGGTGCCGGAGCTCATGCTTCCGCACGAGCACGTGGAGTTCCTGATCGGCGCGCTGCAGGAGTTTTTGACGAACGGCGCGAAGCACGGCCACGCAGATCATTTCCTGATCAGTGTTTCGGCGGACTCGGCGAACCTGCGCATGGAAGTGAAAGACAACGGGCACTCGGAGGAATTTACCGAGGACAATGCGCGTCAGATGATCGAGCAGGGCTTCGGGCTTAAGAAGATCGAATCCTACGTGAAAAATGCCGGCGGGACGTGCCGGTTTACGAATGAAGAAGGTTTCCGGGCGGCGGTGACATTGCCCGTGATCCATGAGGAAGAAGGAGGTGCGATATGATCCGTGTGCTTTTGGTGGATGATGAGACGTTGTTGCTCGACAGTCTGGAGATCATCCTTACGTTAAATCAGATGGAAGTGGTCGCGAAGGCGCACGACGGACGGGAGGCCCTGAAGATCCTGGAGGGGACCACCTGCGATATCGCCCTGGTCGACCTGAACATGAAGGGCATGGGAGGCATCGAGCTCATCGGGAAGCTGAAGGAGCAGCATCCCGACGTGAAGATCCTGGTGCTCACGACCTTTTATGACGATAAGAACATTACGGACGCCATCGCGGGCGGCGCGGATGGTTACCTGCTGAAGGACAGCGGGAAGGACGCGATCCTGGGCGCGGTGCGGCAGATCATCGGCGGCGTGAACGTTCTGGACCCGAAGGTCATGCAGCGGCTGACCCTGCTGATGACGCAGAATGCGGCGCGGGGCACAGCGGGCGCGGCGCAGGAGGAAGCGGACGCGAAGGATAAGAAGCTTTCGGACCTGCCGGAGCTGACCGAGCGCGAGAAGGAGATCTGCGCGCTGATGGTGGACGGTCTCGACAACAAACAGATCGCGAAGAAACTGTATATCTCGGAAGGAACCGTGAAGAATTATATTTCCGGGATCTACGATAAGACCGGCATCCACGACCGTGTGAAACTGATCGTGGAACTGCGGGGTTAAAACGGCGCTTGGCGCCGCCGGCGATCGGCAATAGATACAGACGTTTGTGGCTGTGGTCATGTGTAAGATATGACCGCAGTCACTTTTGTTTCGGGAAAATGTCCCGTATAATACGAGTGTAGACGGGGAGCATGCCCGTTTGCAAGGAGGTTTGATATATGATGGGTCATCTGTCCGCAGGCAAATTCATCAAGAATAATAAGAAGCAGGTCGCGGTGATCGTCGTGGCGCTGGCCTTAAGCGTCATGGGCATCTATTTGATCGGTTCCATCCTGGCGTCCACGAAGGAGTCGTTCCGTCCGGTCGTCGTGGAAGGATCGAAACGGCAAATGTATCTGGAGCTTTCGTACGAGACATTGGCCTCGACGAACCCGGAAGACATGGAAACGATACAAGGCATGTACAGCGTCGTGGTCGAGAAGCTGGAACAGCTGCCGGAGGTAAAAAGAGCATTCGTGAGCGAGTGGACGAATTTTTCCTTAAAGGCTCTGCTCGGTAACCTCGGTTCGGAGATGCCGCTCCTGAAGCCGGAAGATATTCCGACTTATCTGGAGCATATGAAAAGCAAACTGGTGGACGGCCGGCTCCCGGAGCAGGATTACGAGATGGTGCTGGACAGCGCCGTCATGCGAAACCAGGGCTACAAGATCGGCGACAAACTGGGCAATAATCTCTGGACCATCGTCGGAGTCGTGGAAGGCCCCTACTATTCCTGCGCCGGAACGTCAGCGCGCGGAAACAACAACGGATACGGCCTGATCATCCTGAATGAGGAAGGGGTTTCCGGAGCGAAAGAACTGTTTGATAAGATCGGCGTCCCGCTGTCGAAACTGGATTCCATTTCCAACGACGCACAGAAGGGAAGCGAGATGTTCCAAAGGGAGGTCGTAGACGAGATCGACGGTTCTCTGCATGCGATCATCCTGGGCACGATCTTCCTGCTGGCGGTCTCCGTCACGGTCGCCTACAACTCGTACATGCGTAACCGGGTCAATGAGTACTGCCTGTACGCATCCCTCGGGTACTCGCGGCTGGAAGTCTATCGCATGATCCTGCGTGAGATCGCGATCTTATTCGGCGCCGGCATCCTGCTGGGCTTCGCGGTGGCGGGAGGCATGATCGCATTGATCGATGTTCTCTTAATGCACCCGTTGGGGCTGATCCCGGTATACATTGACACGGAACTGATCTGTACGATCCTGGCCGCCATGGCTGCGGTGATCGGTATCCTGCAGTTCCCGGCTCTCCTGTCCGTACACAGGATCCGAACCATAGATATGTTGGAGGATTAATCATGTTTGAGATAAAGAATGTAAGTATGATCTACGATATGGACAGCGACGAGAAGATGTACGCGCTGAGCAATGTGGACCTGGAGCTGCCGGAGCGCGGCCTGGTCGGCATTATCGGCCCGTCGGGAAGCGGAAAGAGTACGCTGATGTACTGTCTGTCTACGCTAAAGACGCCGACCGAAGGAAGCATCCTATATAAAGGGGAGGAACTGACCGCCCTGACGCCCGCGAAGCGGGAAATGCTGCGCCGCCAGAAGTTCGGCTTCATTTTCCAAAAACATTATCTGGTGCCCTACATGACAGCCTTTGATAACTGCGTGGTGTCCGCGCTGCCGGGGGATCCGGAGGCTGCCGAGCGCGCGAAATCGATGATGAGCCGGCTGGGACTTCGCGAGAAAGAATTCAAAAAGCGCCCTGCGAAACTCTCGGGCGGACAGTGCCAGCGTGTCGCCATCGCCCGTGCCATGATCAACGGCCCGGAGGTCGTGTTCGCGGATGAACCGACGGCGTCCCTGGACCATGAAAATGCATTCAATGTCATGCGGGTGCTTCGCGAATATGCCGAAGAGCATCTGGTGCTGGTCGTGACGCACGACCGGTCCATCCTGCAGGACGCCGACCGGATCGTCGAGATCTGGGACGGCCGGATCAGCGCGATAAAAGACGCAGAGAGATAAGGAGCAGTTTATGAAACCGTTTTCAGCGTTTTACTATATAAAACAGAATAAGGCGCGCGCCTGCACGGCGGCGATCATGTTCGCCCTCTGCATGATGCTTATGATGGGTGGAAATTTCATCATGAGCACCATGTGGGCCTTCGATCAGAGCGCCGGGAAGCTGGACCAGTTCATCACGGCGATGGTCTTGTCGACAGATGAAAAACGGCAGGACTGGAAGGCGTTCCTGAGTGAGGTGGACGCGGATCCCGACCTTCAGATCTTCCACGGCTCCGGTTACGGACACGGTTCCATGGAATACGGGACCGCCTTAGGCGTCACCGCTTCGGGCAATGTCATGGTCTTCACGGTCCGGGAAGAAATGGAAGAAGCTTTCCGGATCATGGGGATCGATATCGACACGTCGAAAGTACAGGATCATGGTCTGGTCCTCAGTTCGATGTACGCAAAGGGCGCGGAAGGCGTCGGCGTATCCGAGGGTGACGTGGTGGATCCTTCATTTTCCAGTGCATTTGACACCGAGTACACAGTGGACGCGATCTATGAGGGTAATGACAATATTCAGTTCTACTTCATCCCGAGCGAGGTCCAGGCGACCGGCCGCGTATACATCCATGGCAAGAATATGGACCATGAGCAGCTGAAGCAGCGTCTGCTCGAGATCCGCGGGGATGGAAAGATCGCTTTGTATACGAAGACGGCGAAGGAGAACTTCGAAGAGTTTTTCTCCATCTTCCGTATCATTTTCTACGTCTCGATCCTTCTGATCGGAATCATCCTGTCGGTCACGATCTCTTCCTGGTTTACAGGACACTTCATGAAGCGGACCTACGAATTCGGCGTGTACCGTGCCGTGGGTCGCTCCCGCAAAGAGGTGCGGCATAAGATCGCTGCAGAGATCCTGATCCAGGACCTGATCGGCATCATAGCCGGCCTGGCGATCGTGCTTCTGAGCACCTTCCTGCTGAACGAACTGGCCTTCGTGTCGAAGGGCAAATACCTGCCCTACGTGAGCGACATGGGTATCCTGGGCGCTGTGGTCAGCAACCTGCTGGCGGTCATCCCGCTGATCTTTTTCAAATCCCGCGCTATGAACCGCGCGGATGTGACGGAGTTTTAATAGGCGGGCATTATTGCATCCTCGCGGATTCCTTGATATAATTGACCCATTGGGGAATGTGCCCCGACAGGTTTTATATCGGAGGATGAGTGAATGGATCATTTGAGAAAAAAACGGCTGGGAACGGTTCTGTTTATGGTAACGATCTTTGCAATACTGTCATTGGGTTCAGCAACGGTTGCTGCGGCCGACGGCGGGGTTTATGATCTGGTGAACGGTTCGGTTCAGATTTCGAATGGAAAGGTCGTTCAGAATGATAAAGAATACGCAGATGCGCTTCCGACGATCACATCCACAAGCAGTTCGTCAAACGGCATAACTATAACTGCAGAGCAGGGCGAGGAGATAACGCTTCGGCTATCAGGGGTTCAAATCACGTTAGGTTACCCTGCGATCCTGATCCAAGGCAGGGGAACGGTGACACTCCTGTTGGAAGGTGAAAATGAAGTAACGACCTCGGTATCGGGGAAAATGGCTGCGGTTCAAAAAGAAGGTACAGGACGCCTGACGATCACCACAGAGGAAGGAAAAGAAGGAAGTCTGACCGCGAACGGTGGAGCCGCAGGGATCGGCGGAGAGTTCGATCAAATCGTTTATCATATTACCATCTCGGGAAATGCAGTGGTGACTGCGAATGGAGGAAATGGCGCCGGCATCGGCGGCAGCGGAAGCGGTGAGGCTTCAGATATCACTATTACCGGGAACGCGCAAGTGACGGCGATCGGCAGTGAAAGTGCGGCCGGCATCGGCGGGGGTACAACCGGGGATGGTACCACCATCAGGATCAGCGAGAATGCTAAGGTGCTCGCTATCGGTGGAGTGTCCTCTTACTATAATGACACAGGCATGAGCATCGGTGGAGGAGTATACGGCCATGCATATGGAGTCAAGATCCTGGATTCCGCTATCGTATACGCAGTCAGCGATCGTTGGGCGAGTCCGAATTTTACCGATGAAGAACATAATACATTCAGCGGAGACTATCGGATCTATGCAAGCAATTCAACGCCGGAGGACATTCAGAATGGGACGGCCCGGCGGAAAGAGAGTGTTTCGATAACCTTGGTTGCAAACGAGGGAACTGACGCAAGGACAGAATTGACGGAGACCATCGGGGTGCCTCGTTCCATCCCTATGGATGCATTTTCCGATAAAGGAAAGAGGGCTTCCGGCTGGAATACAAAGGCGGACGGTACCGGAGAGAAGTATACCGTCGGACAGAGTGTTACGTGGACGGAGAATACGGTCCTCTATGCAATGTGGGAAGAGGCTTCGCCTTCCGGTGACACAAACAGACCGATCTTTTGGGTGGTAGTGCTTTTGCTGTCCATGGCAGCGCTTGGAGTTTTGAACATGCGAAAGCAGAGAGTGTGACAAATAAAAGTTAAGCGGCAAATGCGAGTGCATTTGCCGCTTTTTGATTACGGTGAATGCGCAATTAATCTGTACAAACCATGGCAGGTGTGGTAAAATCGAACTAGGTTTCGAGGCGGTGAGGCGGAATGCATTGCCGTGGCAATGGATGTTTGAGACGTTAGAGAATGAGGAAACGCATATGAAGAAGTGTAAGCGTAAGTGGAAGAAACGCGTGATGCTCGGGGCGATCGCCGCGGGCGGAGCGTATGCGGTCGTAAAGACGAGGAACGCGTACCAGGGCATCATGAAGATGGTCGAGGAAACGGACGACGATGAGCGGAAGATCATGGAGAAATTTGCCAAGTCGTATCACTATATCGGAAGCGCTGAGGAGTTTACGGGGGCGGCCGTTGGGGCGTTCTGTTGCTCGCTGCATTTGGAGATGCAGAACGCGCGGATCGAGAAGGATTGCGAGATCGAACTGGGCTGTATGATGAGCTCCATTGTGATCTTCGTTCCGGAGAAGATACATGTTGTAGTCGACGTGAAGATGACTTCCGGCGTGACCCGCTGGACCATGCAGAATGGTCTGCCGCAGGGTGCTGAGGGGCCGACGCTGCGCATTTACGGCGTGGCGCGCATGAGTTCGGTCCTGGTGCAGACGCTTCCGGCATCGAAAGAGTCGGAGGAAACCGCACCTGCGGAAACCACGTCTGCGAAAACTACGCCTGCGGAGGCGGCGACGGAGTCCGCGGAAACAAAAGCGCCCGCAGAGGATCTGCCGAGCGGTGGTCCGATCACGGACGACGAGCCGGCGGTGAATTTTGATGCGGCAAATGACACTGTTCGCGTGATCAAGATCGCCGATTTGGACGGGGCTGAAGATGAAGACGCAGTTGAAGAACCGGTAGAGGCTGAAGAGGCAGAGCCTGTCGAGGATAACGCAAAGACGGAACCATTGGCAGATGGCGTTCGGAAAGCAGTCGATGAGATCTTCGCAGAGGCGGAAACCGAAACGGATCCGTCGCCCGATCCTGCCGAAGAGCCCGAATCGGGGGAGTCCGAACCGGAAGAACCCGAACCGGAAGAGCCGTCCGAAGAGTCTGAATCGGAGGAGCCGATCGAAGAAGTCTCCGAGGCCTCGCCGGACGACGACTTCGACGAGGATGACGATTTCGCAGGCGAGGATAAGCGCGAGCGCCTGTCGCAGGATCAGATCGACGCGATCCTGGATCGGCTGGCGGACGAATATGAGGAGCGCGGCGGAGAGGAATAAACAAACATGCTGGAGATAATCAATCTGTCGAAAATGATGGAGATCTTTCCCGTCATCAATAACGTGAGTTTCACGGTGAATGATGGGGAAATGATCGCGATCTGTGGAGACCCGTTCGGCGGCGACCTGGTATTGCAGGCCATTCCCGGACTGATCCGCATCAAAAGAGGCAGTGTTTCGTTGGACGGCGAGGTCATCGCCGGCTACGGGATGACGAAGAAAAGTGAAGACTTTGTGGAGAAGTTTTCCTATATTAGCAAGACTGGAACGCTTTTGTGGGAGAAAAGCTTCGATTACAACCTCAAACTGAGGGAAAAGTGGTTCAAGAACTATCATACGCAAAAAGCGATCGACACACTCGAGGCATTGGCCCCGGGATTCAACCGAAAGAAGCGGGCGAACCACATGACGGACCAGGAACTGGTCCTCGCGGCGTTCGCGCTGGGCATGGGCATGGAGTCCAAATATTTCCTGGTGGACGCGCTCTGGTGGGATATCCCCGACGGCGAGACGAAGGAAAAATGCCTGAAGATGCTGAAGGAAAAGCAGGATCAGGGCTGCTCGGTCCTGGTCGTAATGGACGATTTCTTCCTGCTGGGTCCGGGACGCGACTATTTCAAGCGGATCATCTACATGAAGCAAGGCGCCCTGATCGTTGATTCGACGCCGCAGGTGGATGCCAACAAACCGTTGGAGTTCCTGCTGGAAGAATGGAAGAGGGTGGCGAAATGACAGGATTTTGGAAGATGTTCCGTTTGGAGATGCGGAGCCTTTGGGTTCCGATGATCGTTTGGATCGTTGTCATGACGGCGGCCTGGTTCCTGGCGCCGACCTACATGATCTGGTCGATCGTTTGCTATGTATTCGCATTGGGCGGCGTTGCCATGAAGTGGTGGCAGTGCCGACGCGACTATATGAATAAGAATTACGCGGTTTTGTACAGCCTGCCGATCAACCGAAATCGTTTTCTGGCGGCGCGGTACCTGGCGGGCGCGGCCTCCGGCTTCATCATCTACGGAGCCGCATTGACCGTAATGAACGTGTTCGACCGGTACAACCTGGCTCAACTGAACCGCGGACCGTTGGAAGAACTGGCGGCCTACGATGAGCCGTCCAACTACCTGATGCAGTACTGCACGAACCGCACCGGTATGATGGGCGTAGACCCGGAGCTCATACTCCGTGTGTTCCTGGGCCTGGCGTTCTTTTCACTATGTGTCGAACTGTTCCACATTTCGAAGGACAGTTACCCGATCGTGTTCCTGATCTACGCGGTCTCGAACCTGCTCGTGCGGTTCATGCTGATCCGCCTGGTCGAGGGCACGCCGGTCATGATGTTCCTGATCCAACCGCTTCCGTGGGTCGTTACGTTGCTGTACTACGGCATCAACACGGCGATCGGACTGCGAGCGCTCAGGCATTTTTACACCGGGCATCAGGGCAGGCCGGAGTTGTTCAGCTACGACGCCGGAGCCTCGTCGATCTGACGGGCAATGTAAGAAACTATTTTGAAACGAGGCAACCTATGGCAGATATGGAAAATAAACGACCGCAGACAGGATATAAGATCCCGGCGGCGGTCGCTACGATCATAGAGCGGTTGGAGACTGCGGGCTACGAGGCCTATGCAGTCGGCGGCTGCGTGCGCGATATGTTGCTGGGAAGGACACCGCATGACTGGGACATCACGACGTCCGCGAAGCCGGAGCAGGTGAAGGCGATCTTCCGCCGGACGGTGGACACGGGACTCGAGCACGGGACCGTGACGATCGTGATGGATCATGAGAATTATGAGGTGACGACGTACCGTGTGGACGGCGTCTACCTAGACGGCCGGCACCCGAGCGGGGTGACGTTCACGGCGAACCTGACCGAAGACCTGAAGCGTCGCGATTTCACGATCAATGCGATGGCGTACCATCCGGTGAAGGGCCTGATCGACCTGTATAACGGGCGCGGCGACCTGGAGCAGGGTGTGGTTCGTTGTGTCGGCGCGGCAAATGAACGGTTCAGCGAGGATGCACTTCGTATCCTGCGGGCGTTTCGCTTTGCGGCGCAGCTGGGGTTTGCGATCGACGCCGAAACCCTCGAGGCGGCAAAAGCATTGGCCGCAAATCTGGGACTCATCAGCAAGGAAAGGATCGCGGCGGAGTTGGTGAAACTGCTCACGTCTGACCATCCGGAGGAGTTCATGCGCATGTACGAGGCAGGGGTGACGAAGTACGTCCTGCCGGAGTTCACGGCTTGCATGGAGACGGAGCAGAACACGCCGTTCCACTCGTTCAATGTGGGCGTGCATACGATGCGGGTGGTGTGCGGAGTGCGCGCGGACCGCGTGCTCAGACTCGCGGCGCTGCTACACGACATCGCGAAACCGAAGACGAAAACGGTCGACGAGAACGGGCGGGCGCATTTCTACTATCACGCGAAACTTGGCGCAAAGATGGCGGGGGAGATCCTCCGTGACCTGAAATTTGATAACGATACCATACGGCGCGTGACGCATCTGATCGAATATCATGACGATCGGAGGATCTACGGCGGGGAAGACGGGCTCGCCTTTACGGATGCGGAACGCGGACGCAGAAAGATCCGCAGGGCCATGAACCGGATCGGGAGCGAGGATTTCCTCCTTCTGCTGGAACTCATGCGCGCGGACGCAAACGGAAAACTTGAGAAACCGAACGAAGGGACCGAACTGGCCCTGAGGGGATTGGATGAAGCAGAGCGATACTATGGTGAGATCCTGGCCGCCGGCGAGTGCATTTCGCTGAAGGACCTGAAGATCACCGGACGGGACCTGATCGCCATGGGCTTTAAGCCCGGGCCGAAACTCGGGGAGACGTTGAATGCATTGCTCCAGGAAGTCGTGGAGGAGCCTGCCCGAAACACGCGGGAGGCGCTGCTAAAGCGTGCGTCTGAGTTACAGGCGGAGGACAGGTAATCACATCTGTTTGTACCGCCAGACCCGAACGCCACAATATCTTGTAGTTTTTTCAAATAACATATTTACAAATGAAATATGCCGTGGTATGCTTTTCCTAAAGGGGAAAAGTATGGCCTCACGGCATATTTTTCTTGGCTCGAAAACTTAATAATCAGGAGGTATCTATGAAACTTATCTATCAAGTCGAAGACAAACCGAAGAGATCACAGTTGATCGTGTTTGCCCTCCAGCAGTTGCTTGCGATCATGACGGCTACACTGGTAGTTCCGGTCATCATCAACGGAAATGTTGCCGATGCAATTAGTAAGCGTGAAGTTGCATGGCAGATGATGAAACCCATGAGCCCTGCTGCAGCCCTGTTCGGTGCAGGTGTCGGCACCCTGGTCTACCTGTTCTTTACGAAACGTAAGAGCCCCGTATTCCTCGGTTCCTCGTTCGCATTCCTGAGTTCGCTGACATCCGCATTTACCGGTGCTACCACTATGGCACTCGGATACCTCGGACTGATCCTCGGTGCGTTCCTCGCAGGCCTGGTGTACGTGATCATTTCCTTCGTTGTTAAACTTCGCGGAACGGATTGGATCGAGAAACTGATGCCGGCGGCCGTTATCGGACCTACCGTTGCCATCATCGGACTTGCTCTCGCGGGCAATGCGGTCGGCGACCTTACGACGGCTATCAAGGCTGACCCGATCAAAGGAACGGTCGCAACGGATCCGAAGATTGCGCTTCTGTGCGGCCTTGTCACACTGGCGGTCGTTATGCTCTCCTCCGCTTATGGTAAGAAGAGCGGCAAACTGATCCCGTTCATCTATGGTATCCTGGCAGGTTATGTCTTCGCACTGATCATAAGCCACATCGGCTATATGCTCGAGATCCCGGAGATGTACATTATCCCCGAAAGCGCATGGGACGGTTTCCTCGTAGACGGTAAGGTGACATTTGAGTCCTTCTTCTCCATGCCGAATTTCTCCTTCCTCAATGCGAAAGGAGCGTTCGGAGATTTCTCACCTACATATTTCTTCACGATCCTCGTTGCATATGCGCCGGTTGCGTTCGTTGTATTTGCGGAGCATATCGCAGACCACAAGAATATCTCTTCGATCATTGAGAGAGACCTGCTTAAAGATCCCGGTCTGGATAAGACCCTCCTCGGCGACGGCGTAGGCTCCATGGTCGGTGCATTCTTCGGCGGCTGCCCGAACACCACCTATGGTGAGTCCATCGGCTGTGTGGCCATCACGAAAAATGCTTCGATAGTTACCATCTTCGCGGCTGCCATCGGTGCGATCCTGATCTCCTTCTTCAATCCGTTCATCGTGTTCATCAACTCGATCCCGAGTTGCGTTATGGGTGGCGTATGTATGGCCCTGTACGGTTTCATTGCGGTTTCCGGTCTGAAGATGATCCAGAAGGTCGACTTGAATAAGAATAAGAACCTCTTTGTAGTATCCGTGATCCTGATCGCCGGCGTCGGCCAGCTTGAAGTATCCTTCAAGACGGCCAGCGGTGTGATCACGATCACGAAAGTAGCCTGTGCATTGATCCTCGGTATCCTTACGAATCTGATCCTGAAGAATGCACCGGACGAGGAAGAAACCGAAACCGAAAAGAAAAAATAAAACGGACTATCCTTAACAGATAAAAACGGATCAACGAAGCATTCAAAGCAACGTTGATCCGTTTTGCAAATGGGATAAACGATCAGGGAGGAGGACGTCCCGGCTCAGAACCGCGTCGGGATCACCCACAGGGATAACGCTTCCGCGGGATAAACGAGGGGACGCACGGCCGCCGCGATGTCGAAGACAAAGCGGTTGGTGTCGACGGCCTTTTCGCCGCAGTCGATCACCTCGACGTGGTCGGCGACATAGCGCACAAAACGGCGGACCGGATTTTGCGCGGAGATGTGAAGATAGGCCAGATCATGGTCCAGGAAGCGGCCGCCCATATAGGCGGTCATGTGGATCATGAGTTCGAGCGCCAGCGAGTGATCGCTGATCCGAAGCTCCTCGTGAAAGTGGTCCGCATATTTTTTCTTGATGTAGCGAGCCATCTCGAGGGCGGGAAGCATGTGCCCTTTGCGCGTGCCGGTGACGCCGCGGCGCAGGTGTTCCAAAAGCGCGCGGTCAGCGCGCACGTGGACCGCCTGGCGGCAATAGTAGATATGGATCTTGTCGTCGAAGGGTGTGTGCTCAAAAAATCCCATGTTTCATCTCCCGAAAATGCACCGAAAACCTCGGTGATGTACTGGGCACATTTTACCGCAAACGGGCCGCTTTGGCAAGCGCGGGTCCTTTTTTTCGCGGGAAATGCGTCCAAAACGCCGCTTTCGAACGAAAAATTAACGAAAATTGCCCGAACCTGCGAAAAAACTATGGAAATTCAAACGGGTTTATTGTATAATAAAGCAAATATAGCCTGAAGGAGGAAACGAATATGGCTGTTTGTAATGTATGTGGTACTTATGTTGAGGACGGTGTAAAGGCCTGCCCGAATTGCGGAACTCCGATCCCCGGCGCGGTAGCAGCTCAGGTGGTTGAACCGGTTGCTCAGGCAGTAGATCAGACTGCAGCTCAGGTAGCACAGACTGCAGACCAGGTAGCACAGGCTGCACCCGCAGCTCAGGCCGCTCCCGCTGCACAGTCAGCACCGGCATTCATCGGTTCGCTGAATTCCATGAATGGAAACATGGAAGCAAAGAACAGCAAGAAGATCGATGCTCTTGTAAATAAAATGGACGGAAAGGATTTCACCGGCACGTTCAGCGCGAAGGAAGTTGAGGACAACAAGCTTTGGGCGATCCTCGCTTATTTCGGCCTGCTGTTTTTGATCCCCCTGTTCGCAGCGAAGGATTCCAAGTATGCGAAATTCCATACCAACCAGGGTATCCTGGCTTGTATCGTAGTAGCAGCTCTGAGTATTGTTTCCATTATTTTCAGTTTTATCCCGTTTATCAAGGCAGTATTTGCTCCGATCTTCCTGTCGGCAACGATGATCGTCGGCGCAGTATTCTTTGTATATGGACTTATGAATGCTATTCAGGATCGCGCGAAAGAACTTCCCGTGATCGGTAAGTTCCGCATTCTTAAATAATCAATATCAGATCAACCCCCTTTGATCGAATAAAAGGACCGTAATATGGGTGTTAAAGATCTTTGGAACGGACTGATGGTGGAAAAGACCCGCAGTCAGAAAGTTATCGGTAAAGTAGCGTATTGGGTGCTCTTTGTAATCTGTGTGATGTTTTTCTTCATCTGCCTGGTTTCGGATGAGAGCTCATTTCGCTTGCTGATGGTATATTGTGTCGTGGTGCCGATCGTAATGGCATTTCCCACGTACATTACCAAGATATCCGTTAAGATCCAAAGTTTCGCGACCGTGGCCGTCTTACTCGGTTTTGCTTCGGCATACTGTGTAAAGGCCAGCGATTTGACTCCCAGTTACGGTCTTTTTTTGGGTATCGCCTGTCTGGCGTCACTGTATCAGGACATCTTTCTGAATATCTTCCATCTGTTGTACACGGTCGGGTTCTATGTGATCTATTACGTATACTTAAATACGAGCGATGTGAAGGATACGAAGGAGCAGGTGGCTTCCAAACTGCAGCTCATGATGCTTTTCAGCGGTACGCTCATGCTCATGGTTCTGATCTCGTGGAATAAGCATCAGGCCGCTATTGCCCGTAAGAAGACGAAGGACGTTCAGGACCTCCTCGAGATCGTTGAGGAGAAGAAGAACGAAGCCGAGGCTGCGGCGAAGGCGAAATCCGACTTCCTGGCCAATATGAGCCATGAGATCCGTACTCCTATGAACGCGATCTGCGGTATGAGCGAGCTCCTCGCGAAGAGTGACCTGACCCCGCAGAACTCGGAATATGTAAACATGATCCAGATGTCTTCGGAGAACCTGCTCCGCCTGATCAACGACATCCTCGATTTCTCGAAGATCGACGCAGGCCGCATGGAGCTGGTGAACGATGACTACGATCTGAGCGACTGCATCAACGAAGTGCAGAACGTGATCAATACACGACTGACGAATAAAGACATTGCCTTTTTGATCGAGTGTCCGCCGAACCTGCCGTTGCACTATAACGGCGACGTCATGCGTATACGGCAGATCCTCATCAACATCCTGGGCAATGCAGTCAAATTTACCAAAAAAGGTTACATCAAGCTTTCCATCGACTTCCGTATCCTGCAGAACAACAAGGTCAAACTGATCTTCAGCGTTGAGGATACCGGTATCGGCATCAAGCGGAGCGACATCCAGAAGCTCTTCGGTGAGTTCATGCAGCTCAACACGAAGAAGAACCGAAGCATTCAGGGTAGTGGTCTGGGACTGGTCATCTCCAAACGTATGGCGAAAATGATGGATGGTGATATCAACGTCAAAAGTGAGTACGGCGTAGGTTCCACCTTTAACATCATTATCCAGCAGAAGCAGGTGGATGACTGGGTCTGCTTCCGTACCCGTGAGACCAAACCGGTACATTTTTACGTATTTGAACCGAACGAGTACTATCGTGAAAGTATCCGGACGAATGTAGCCTACCTGAAGATGGCGATCGATTTCATCCGGTCGAAAGAAGAACTTCTGCAGATCAAAAAGCAGATCAAGCCGGAAGAACGCAGCATCCTGATGTTCGACTATGTCACCGGCTTTTCGACGATCCGCCAGAACATCGACAAATTCAAAGACATTTCCCTGGTGGCCATGACCAGTATCAACGACGTTATCGTGGATGAAGTGGAGAACGTCGTATTCATGCATAAGCCGATCAGCGTGCTGTCCATGGACGCGATCCTGAAGAACCGTGCCCGCTGGAACGTACAGAACGGCCATCTGCAGATGCTCAACAGTTTCTTCGCACCCGAGGCACGTGTCCTCGTGGTCGACGACAACGTCATCAACCTGCGTGTGGCGGACGCTTACCTGCGCCGCTACCTGATCCAGCCCGTGCTGGCCGAAAGCGGCGACGAGGCGATCGAACATGTGGAGAACGATCCGCCGTTCGATCTGATCTTCATGGACCACATGATGCCTGTGCACGACGGTATCGAAGTTACGAAGAGCATCCGAAACATCGGAAGCGAATATACACGGAACATCCCGATCATTGCCCTCACGGCCAATGCGGTAAAGGGCGTCGAGAAACTGTTCCTCAACAACGGAATGAACGACTATCTGTCGAAGCCGATCGACTCGAAACGACTCAACCAGGTGCTGGCGCAGTGGCTGCCGCCCGAGAAGCAGCTGACCGAGCTGCCGGAGGAGTACGCGCACATGCTCAAAGACCTGCCGGACGAGTCGTCCGTGGAGAGCGCGGACATCGTTATCCCCGATGTCGACGCGGCGAAAGCGATGCGCGAACTGGGCCACAGCAAGGAGGAATATCTGGATCTGCTCGAGACCGTTTACGAGGAAGGCCAGAAGAAACTTCCGCTCATGCGCGAATGTGTTGCACATGGCGAGTGGCAGCGCTATATGATCGAAGCGCATGCCCTCAAGAGCGTGTGTGCGAGCATCGGCGCGGGTAACCTGTCCGTCACCGCGAAATCGCACGAGATGGCGGTAAAAGACGGTAACATTTCCTTCGTCCAGAAGGACAATGCGAACTTCCTGGCAGCGTACGAGAAGCTTCTGGCGGACATTGACTACTACTTCAAGACGCAGGAGACCTCCGACGAGCAGAAGCCGGAACTGTCCACGCAACAGCTGCGTGACGTCATGCGTGAAGTTGCGACCGACATCGACGAATACGATGGCGAGGCAGCGGTCGGCAAACTCGACTCCCTACTTTCGGATTACAAGATGGACGAAGATATCCGCCGCCAGCTCCTTCGTATCAAAGACCGCGCGGACTCCTATGAATATGAAGATGCGGCCCATGCGATACTGAATTTGGCCCGTATGATCGCAGTTCGGTGAAAATAAGGGCGAACCGCTCAAATATTTCGGAAAACTGAGCGGAAATTGCGGAATAATACTTGCATGTTTATCTGCAAAATGATATAATAATAGTGCCCGAACAGGGACATTATCTCAAAAGGAGAACAGAAGATGAATAAAAAACTCAATTTGTCGCCGACGCTGTTGTCGCTGCTCGGTGTAATCGCGTTGTATTTGGGTGGCTGGGAAGCCGGCATCATCTACTTCATCGCGATTCTGGTATTCGAGACTGCTGACAGTGTTAAGATCAACCTCATGCAGTACGTGATCGTAAGAGCTATGATCCTGATCGTATTCCGTGCTCTGTCTATTTGCGGAGACGTTCTCGGTTGGGTATTCAGTTTCTTCAAGAACAGCTACGATCTCGCAAAGTTCAACATTTTTGATTACCCCGCAAAGTATGGCTGGGACAGCGCACTTAACCTGGTTATCTTTGTTATCTTCATGGCAACCATCCTGAAGGGCAGAGTTGTTAAGGTTCCTACCATCCATGGCATGGTTATCAGAAACATGGATTTCTCCGGTGCTACAATGCCGGCGCAGCAGCCTACAGACGTTCAGTAATTGAATAAATACGGATGAATACATCCGGATATCGGAACAGCCGCATTCATCGTACGACGATGCATGCGGTTGTTTGTTTTCGGGAGGATTGGTAATGGGAAAAAGCAATAAAAAGGGACTTGGCTATAAGATGGGGACCCGGCTCGCATTTGCCGGACTTATCGTGTGGTCGCTCTTTGCGATCGGCTTTACGATCTGGCTCGGTTCGAAGGGACATTGGACGAACAGTAACCTGTCCAGAAACGGAGAGGACGGGCATATCTGGGCACTGCGTCTGTGGGCGCTCGTGACCGGCGCGTTGTTCTTCCTGCACTCGACCTACTGCATGTACCTGGGTGGCTATAAGAGGCTCGTAGCGCGGTTTTTGTGCTATGCGGCATGTGTCATGCTGATCATCAGTACATTCATCCCGTGTAAGACCGGAGCGGGGGCTTCGGATACGGACGAGTTCATTGCCAACATCCATCTGCTTGTTTCGTTCAGTTCTACCATGGTATTGCTGGCCGGCACAGCCGTGTTCGCGCTGTGGATGCGGTACTCGAAGAAGATCCGCATGGTCGATGACCTCGTGATCATGGGCATTGCCCTGGCGATCGCCCTGCTTTCGATCCTGATCTTTAAGATCGTGACGAGCCTGGTCGAGGTATTTACCATTACTGCGTTCTCGTTCCTTTGGGTGCGCTTCGCGTGGAAGCTTCTGCGCTGGGAGAAGGCTATAGAAAGCCTGCCGCCGAAGCCGGGAAGACCGGCCGCAAAGGACAGCAAGAAGACGGCGACGAAGTCTGAGAAGACCGAAAAGAACGATAAGAAACAGGACGGGAAAAAAGAATCCGAAAATCCTCTCGATTACGAAGAAGGATTATGGTGATAGAACAGAAAGGTTAGAATAACAAAAGGAGGTAAGAAATGGGAAGAAATGCACAGGAAGTGATCGCATTTTCCATCTATCTGGTGGTTGTGCTTGCGATCGGTATCGTATTCTTCCTCAAAGGAAGAAAGGAAAAGGGCGGTGATAAGTCCTATTTCCTCGGCAACCGTAACATGAACGGTTTTGTTGCTGCTTTGTCGGCGGGCGCATCCGATATGAGCGCGTGGGTACTCATGGGTCTTCCGGGTTCGATTTATTTTACCGGTATGGGTAAGGTTTGGATCGGTGTCGGCCTGCTTTTGGGAACCATCGCAGCATGGATCCTGGTGGCGCCCCGGTTGAGACGTCAGTCGATCCTCGCGGACGACTCCATTACGATCCCGCAGTTTTTGACGAACCGCTTCAAATCGAAGAGTCACGTATTGCTGATCGTCAGCGCGATCGTATTCATCGTTGCATACTGCGTTTATGCTGCATCCGCCATTACGGCGTGCGGTAAACTCTTTAAGGCTGTATTCAATTTGAGCGATGATGCGAAGATATGGGTCATGGTCGGAGCTACGGCGATCATCCTTGTCTACACCTTCCTCGGCGGCTTTAACGCCGTGTGCTGGACGGACTTCGTTCAGGGAATGATGATGCTCGCAGCACTTATGGCGGCACCTATCATCGCAGTCGTTGCCATGGGTCAGGCGGACTTCGAGCCGGTAGCCCCTGTGGTCACATCGGACAACTATTATAACCTGCTGTCCTCGGGAGATGTTAACTGGACCAGTATCTCCGACATCTTGACCGGTTTAGGTTGGGGACTGGGATACTTCGGTATGCCCCATATCCTGGTCAGATATATGTCGATCCGCTCCGAGAAAGAAATGAAGAAGTCGAGAATTACGGGTATCATCTGGACCACGTTGATTCTCGTAATGGCTTGCGTGGTAGCTTTAGTTGCGCATGAATACTTAGGCGGTCTTCTGCCAAAGAAGGAGTCGGAAAATGTTTTCATCACTCTGGTCAGAGAACTGTTCCCTGCATTCATCGGCGGCCTTCTGCTGTCGGCGATCCTCGCAGCATCCATGAGTACCGCAGACTCCCAGCTGCTTGCATCTTCCTCAGCGTTCTCGGCAGACATCTACAAGAAGATGATCCGTAAAGAGGCTGACGATAAGGAAATGCTTCTCGTTGGTCGTCTGGTCGTAGTATTCATCTCCGGCGCTGCATTGGCCATCGCGCTCAGCCCGGGATGCGCAGGGATCATGGATCTCGTAGAGTCTGCATGGGGAGCGTTTGGCTCGGCTTTCGGTCCGGTCATCCTCCTGTCGCTGTACTGGAAACGCTTCACCTATAAAGGAGCTGTTGCCGGAGTGTCCGTGGGCTTCCTGGTCGATGCGATTTGGTTCGTATTCCTCTCGGAAGTAACGAACCTGTACGAGATCATCCCCGGCTTTATCTGTGGTATGATCGCAGCAGTAGTAGTAACTCTGCTCGACAAAGAGCCTTCCGAAGATGTAGTTGCATTGGTTGAAAAGTCAAAGAAGGCTGTGAATTGAGATCTGCAAAACTGTATAGAATGAGAAAACCCTCCCTGCCGTCGGCAGGGAGGGTTTTATATCCGGTAGTTTATTTTTCTACGGTGCGTTTGATCGCGGCAAATGTTTCGTCGCTGATGTCATGTTCGATCTTGCAGGCATCCGCTTCGGCGGTTTCGGGGTCGACGCCGAGGGAGATCAGCAGGGCGGTGATGACCTTACTGCGCTCGACCAGTTTTTCGGCGACCTCCAGGCCGCTTTCCGTGAGGTGGATGAAGTTGTTTTCATCCACGACTGCATAGTGGTCCGCTTTCAGGCGGGACAGGCCGCGGCTTACCGAGGGCTTGGAAAAACCCATATAATTACAGATGTCCATGGAACGGACATGAGGTTTTCTGGCGGATAACAGATAGATGACTTTCAGGTACATTTCGCCGGATTCATGTAAATTCATAAGATAGCACTCCCTTCGTAGTAATGTGATTTACCAAGATCCGAGTTTTGTTTCATACATTACTATGATTTTATCACAAATCAGAGGGGGAATCAATGCAGAAGAAAAATAATAAAAATATCGCGGAAAACCCTTGACAAGTTAGCAAAGACTAACTATAATACGCGTGGAAGGTTAGCAGAGGCTAACATTTTTTGGCGTCATGGGTTAGCCAATGCTAACAACATCTTCCGAAGAGCGATGGTATGGAGGCAGGATATGATCCCTTTGATTTTCAGCGATATCGGCGAGACACTTACGATCAAAAAGATCGGCGGACTCCCTGAGGTCCGGAAGCATATGGAGACGATGGGCTTCGTCGTCGGAGGTCACATTTCCCTGGTAGCAAAAAACGGGGGCAATGTCATCGTAAACGTTAAGGAAACACGCGTCGCGATCAGCGAGGAAATGGCGCAGAAGATCATGGTCTAAGCACAGAGCTTAGCCATGCTTATTCTGCTTATTTTTTCACCATGAGTTAGCCTTTGCTAACATCTGGGTTATATAAAGGAGAAGAACATGAGAACACTGAGAGACGCCAAGATCGGCGAGACGGTTACCGTCAGAAAACTGTCCGGCGAAGGTCCGGTTAAACGCAGGATCATGGACATGGGCATCACTAAGGGCGTAGAGATCTACGTTCGAAAGGTCGCTCCGTTAGGCGACCCGATCGAGATCACATTGCGCGGGTACGAGCTTTCGCTGCGCCGCGCGGATGCGGAACTCATCGAACTGGCGGATCAATAAGAAAGGACGAAAAGAAAGATGGCGGACAAAAAACAGATCAGGATTGCCCTCGTCGGCAACCCGAACAGCGGTAAGACCACGCTGTTTAATGCACTCACGGGATCCAATCAGTTCGTAGGTAACTGGCCCGGCGTGACCGTGGAGAAAAAGGAGGGTAAGCTGAAGAAGCACGACGATGTCATCGTGACCGATCTTCCGGGAATCTACTCGCTTTCTCCGTATACACCCGAGGAGGTGGTCGCGCGAAACTATTTGATCGATGCAGATCCGGATGTCGTGCTCAACATCGTTGATGGTACCAACCTCGAGCGTAACCTCTACCTGACTACACAGTTACTGGAGTTGGGACTTCCTGTCGTTGTCGCCATCAATATGATGGATATCGTTGAGAAGAACGATGACAGCATCAACCTGAAGCAGCTCTCTAAGGCTCTGGGATGCCCCGTAGTGCCCATTTCGGCGCAGAAGGGTACCGGTGTTAAGGATGCGGCCGACATCGCGATCGAGGCGGCCGGCAAAGAGGCAGCGGTTCCGCTGCACATCTTCAGCGGCGCGGCCGAGCATGCGATCGCCCACATCGAAGAGGCGGCGATCCACGACATCGCTGACAACAAGCAGCGCTGGTACGCGATCAAACTGTTCGAGCGCGACGAGAAGATCGTCGAGAAGCTCGGCCTCTCCAAAGAGATCTGCGAGCACATTGAAAAAGACATTCAGGACGCCGAGCGCGAGATGGACGACGACGCAGAGTCCATCATCACGAACGAGCGTTATGTACATATCGGCGAGATCATCAAGACTTGCTACAAGAGAAACCGCAAGGGGAAGGACACGACGTCCGATAAGATCGACCGCGTTGTGACCAACCGCTTCCTCGCATTGCCCATATTCTGTTTGATCATGTTCCTGGTCTACTACCTCTCCATTTCCACGATCGGAACCATGGGTACGGATTGGGTCAATGACGGCGTGTTCGGCGACGGCTTCCACCTGTTCGGCATGAGCGGCGACTACGATGACGAAGTCGACGCCTGGGCCGGAGAATTCGTGTTCACGGATGCGGTGAAGGCGGTGGTCGACGCGGCGGCCGAAGATGAAGATATCAAGGGCGCCGGAGACCTTCAGGAAGCCTTTGAGGACGCTGATTTCGGCGCGTTTGAAGAGGCGTACGGTTCCTTCCGTGACGAGTATTACAAGTTCGAAGAGGAGGGGGGCAAGGTTTACGACATTGACGCCGCGCTCGGGGAAGCACTGGACGAAGAGGGCGAATTTACCGCACCTGATCCTGCCGATTATGGTGTCTGGATCCCCGGCATCCCGGCCCTGATCGAAAAGGGACTGGACGCGATCAACTGCGCGGACTGGCTGAAGAGCCTGATCCTCGACGGTATCGTGGCCGGCGTCGGCGCGGTCCTCGGCTTCCTGCCGCAGATGCTCGTGCTGTTCCTGTGCCTGGCGTTTCTGGAGGCTTGCGGATACATGGCGCGTATCGCTTTCGTCATGGACCGTATCTTCCGTCGCTTCGGCCTGTCCGGTAAATCCTTCATTCCGATGCTGATCGGAACCGGTTGCGGCGTGCCCGGCATCATGGCATCCCGTACCATTGAAAACGAAAGAGACCGTCGTATGACGATCATCACAACGACATTTATCCCCTGCGGCGCGAAACTCCCGATCATCGCGATGATCTCGTCGGCCCTGTTCGGCGGCGCGGCATGGGTTGCGACCTCCTCGTACTTCGTAGGTGTGGCGGCGATCATCATCTCCGGTATCATCCTGAAGAAGACGAAGATGTTCGCAGGCGACCCGGCTCCCTTCGTTATGGAACTTCCCGCCTACCACCTTCCGACCATTAAGAACCTGCTTCGCTCCATGTGGGAGAGAGGCTATGCCTTCATCAAGAAGGCCGGCACCATCATCGTTCTCGCGTCCATCGCGATCTGGTTGGGCAGCAGCTTCGGCACCGTCGACGGTTCCTTCGGCTACTACGGCGCAGACCTCGAACTCGAGGACAGCGTGCTCGGCATGATCGGCGGCGCCATCATGTGGATCTTCGCACCGCTCGGATTTGACAACATCCGCGCGACCATCGCCACCATCATGGGTCTGGTCGCAAAGGAAGAAGTCGTCGGCGTCTTCGGCGTCCTCGATTTCGAGGGCCTGACGCAGTTGGCCGCTTACTCCTTCCTGTTGTTCAACCTGCTCTGTGCACCTTGTTTCGCAGCGATCGGCGCGATCCGCCGCGAGATGAACAGCGCGAAGTGGACCTGGTTCGCGATCGGTTACCAGTGCGTATTTGCTTATGCGGTTTCCCTTATTGTGTACCAGCTCGGCCTGCTCTTTACGGGCAATGGCTTCGGCATCGCCACGGCAGCGGCCTTCCTGATAGCTGCAGGCATCCTGTTTTTGTACTTCCGACCTTACAAAAAGGAGATTATGAAACGTGCTTCTCTGGCTTGAAAATAACTTAGGCACGATCGTCGTTGCCGCTATCCTGGTCCTCATCGTGGGACTGGTCATACGAGGTTTGATCCTGGACCGAAGAGCCGGGAAGACCTCCTGCGGCTCAAACTGCGGCGGGTGCGCATTGGCCGGAAAATGCCATGCTTCCGGCCAGTGCCCGTCGGGCGGAGGAGAGGGAGTCTGTCCTGCGACAGAAGCCCTGCTTCGGAAGATCGAGCGGGAAAAAAGCGGTAAATGCTAATTTCCCTCTTCCTTTTTCGATTTCTATGCGTTATAATGAGAAACGGAGTGCGTGTTTTGAGACGCACAGTATGTATACGTAAAAGTATTGGAGGTATATTCTATGTTAGTATCCGCTAAGGAAATGATGCAGAAAGCAAGAGCCGGCCACTATGCAGTAGGTCAGTTCAATATCAACAACCTGGAGTGGACGAAGTCCATCCTTCTTACCGCACAGGAGTGCCAGTCTCCCGTCATCCTCGGTGTATCTGAGGGCGCAGGTAAGTACATGACCGGTTTCAAGACCGTAGCTGCTATGGTTAAGGCTATGATCGAGGAACTCAACATCACCGTTCCGGTAGCTCTTCACCTGGACCACGGTACCTACGAAGGCTGCTACAAGTGCATCAAGGCCGGTTTCTCATCCATCATGTTCGACGGTTCTTCTCTTCCGATCGACGAGAACCTGGCGAAGACAAAGGAACTGGTTGCAGTTTGTGATCACCTGGGTCTCTCTCTCGAGGCAGAGGTTGGTTCCATCGGCGGCGAGGAAGACGGCGTTATCGGCGCAGGTGAGTGCGCAGATCCTGCAGAGTGCAAGCAGGTTGCTTCTCTCGGCGTTTCCATGCTGGCTGCTGGTATCGGTAACATCCACGGTAAGTACCCGGATAACTGGGCAGGTCTTTCTTTCGAGACATTGGCCGCTATCAAGGAAGCTGTAGGCGACATGCCGCTCGTTCTGCACGGTGGTACAGGTATCCCGGCTGATCAGGTTAAGAAGGCTATCTCCATGGGCGTTGCTAAGGTTAACGTTAACACCGAGTGCCAGTGGGCTTTCCAGGAAGCTACCCGTGCTTACATCGAGGCAGGTAAGGACCTTCAGGGTAAGGGCTTCGATCCTCGTAAGCTGCTCGCTCCCGGCGCAGAAGCTATCAAGGCTACCGTTAAGGAGAAGATGGAACTCTTCGGATCCGTTGGTAAGGCTAACGAATAAATTCGGGCACTTCGCCCGCGATATAAAGAAACGCCCCGGCACTGCACAGCAGCGTCGGGGCTTTTTCTTTTCGGGTGTCTTGTGGAACTGATTTTCCCGTGCTATAATCAATGCGTGTGCAAGAGAACGAAACATGAATAGGAACTACGGATATGATGCAAGACGAAGGAATCATCGATCTGTATTTTAAGCGCGATGAAAGAGCGCTCCTGGAAACATCCGATAAGTACGGAAACTATTTGAAGGCGGTCGCACGAAATATCGTGAGAGATGAGGAAACGGCGAAGGAATGCTTCAACGATACCTTATTTACCAGTTGGAACACCATCCCGCCGCAGAGACCGAACCCGCTTAAGATCTTCCTCGCCAAGATCACACGGCACCTTTCGCTGAGACGCTGGGAAAAAGAACATGCGCTTAAGCGTGGCGGAGGGGAACCGGAAGTGGCGATCGAAGAGCTTGCAGAGTGCCTCGCCGACGAGGCAGCCCGAAGATCGGAACAGATCGAAGACAGTTTAGTAATACGTGAAGTGATCAATGATTTTCTAGCCGGACTTTCGAAACGGAACCGGCGTATTTTCGTGCGCCGATATTGGTATATGAGCTCGGTAAAGGAGATCGCGAGGGCCATGTCTCTGTCGGAGGGCAATGTAATGACGAACCTTTCGCGGTCCAGAGCGAAATTGAAGGAAGCGTTGGAGAAAGCGGGGATCGTTTTATGAGTAGAGATAAAGAAAAGATCCATCTGTTGCATGAACTCGGCCAGATGGAAGATAAGTATGTTGCCGAGGCGGAATATACGAAGAAAGAGCGGAAACAGTTGGAGGGGACAGAATTCGAGAAATCGAACTCCGAGGATATAACAGATCAGAGGAAGCAAGCCGTAGCAAATCTGTTCTCTGACGATCCGCTGGATTTCGGTGTCGAAGAGGAGACCGACGTTGAGACGGCCGATAAACATGGTGCTATCCTTTACGTGCGCATCGCGGCAAGCATTGCCCTGGTTGCAGCAGCACTTTTGCTGTTCGTATTTTTGTGGGATCCCAGATGGATAAAAGATGACATCACCTCCACAACGGAGACAGAAGAAACTACGGAGGAGGATACCACGCCAACGGAAGAGACGGAACCTCAGATCGTGTATGTTGAGCAGATCGAGATCAACGAGGAGCACTTCCCGGATCCGGACTTCCGGAGTTATGTTGCGTACAATTTCGATCAGGATAAGGATAATAACCTGACGTATCAGGAATTAAATGAGGCGACCGAAATCTTCGTCGAGGGGCATAAGATCGAGGACATGAAGGGTCTGGAGTTCTTTTCTTCCATGAGGATCCTGAGTTGCAGCAATAACAAATTGAAGACTTTGGATGTGTCTAAAAATCCCAAGTTGCAGAGCATCTATTGCAATGGCAATGAGTTGACGCAACTGGATGTGTCAAATAATCCGGAATTATACTGCCTGGAATGTCAGGAGAACCTGATCGAAGAATTGGATGTGAGCATGAATCCTAAAATGGATGCGTTGAATTGCTCTTCCAATAAATTGACCGCACTGGACACGTCACAAAACGCAAAACTGAGAGAACTGAACGTTTCCAAAAACGATATATCGGAATTGAACCTGGCAAATAATCCGAACCTGGAGAAACTGATGTGCAGCAATAATAAACTGCAGGTTCTGGATCTATCGATGCATTCTCGACTGGAAACGGTAGATTGCAGTGCCAATCAGATCCAAAGACTGGATATAGCAGAGGTTCCGAATTTGAAGACCCTGATCTGTACGAATAACCAATTGACAGTACTCAATGTGTCGGATAATCCGCTGCTCGAACGCTTGACTTGTGATCAGAATGCATTGACCGAATTGAACTTAACAAACAATGCGGCAATAACGAGACTGATTTGTAAGGATAACCAGTTAGCGAATTTGGATTTGAGCAGTTGTACAGAGTTGAAGGAACTGGATTGCGAGAATAATGATCTGACCAGACTGGATCTCAGCAACTGTCCGAACCTGATCAACCTCGGAGTTGACGCGGATACGACCGTGATAGGAGCGAGTGTAGACGTGACGATCCACGCAGAGGAAAACGAAGAACCTTGAGATGTAAATATCGATAATAATATCAACA
>JAFZZY010000006.1 GCA_017615545.1 Lachnospiraceae bacterium | reverse complement strand
CGGAAACGACCACGGAGGCCGAAACGACCACCGAGGAGGAGACGACCACTGAGGCCGAGACGACCACGGAAGCAGAGACTTCGACCGAGGCGGAAACGACCACCGAGGCCGAAACAACGACCGTAGCACCCGCGACCGAAGAGGAAACGACAGCGGAAGAGACGGGCGAAAAAGAGAAGAGCGGAAGCGGCCTGAACTGGGTCGGCATCCTCGTAGCAGTTGTGATCCTGCTGCTCGTAGGTTTCCTGATCTTCCTGTTCGTGCTCTCCATGATCCAGGAGCGCCGCGCGCAGAACCGCCGCGATAAGGGCGATAAGAACGACAAATAATAATCATAATACATAACGAACGAGAGGGGGTACTTCTATGCCGGAGAACATGAACGAGGAAATCGTTTCCAAGGATGTTGCGGAGAAGAAGATCCCCTCCGTTTATTTTGCGAATACCTTTAAGAACCGCCTCATAGCGCTCGCGGGCATCGCGTTCTTCTACATCGGCGGCGTGGTCCTTCTGGCCAATACCAACCTCGTGAAAAGCGCGATCCTGGCGTTCCTGCTAGCGTTCGTCTTCCTGGGCGACCTTTTGGACGTCGTCATCGTCGGCCGCAAGAAGATCTACCGCATGCATTTCTTCCACGTCTCGAGTGTTATCAAGCGGAATTTGATCACTATCTGTTCGACTTCCAAAGGAAAGTACGGCGACGAGATCTACCTCTACGGTTACGGTTCGCATATGACGATGCTTCGCTCGAAGCACCTGTGGGAGAAACTGATGGAAGTGATCGGCATTCCGGAGGATGTGCGGGAGAAACTGGACGTTTGCGAGGGCGACCTGTACGAAGAGCAGCTCGCGCCTGACTTGCACGTGCGTTCCCAGCGTGCGCTGATCGATTACCTGCTACATTCGGAGTATTACGTTTCCGTTGAGATCCGCCGTACATTTCCCGAGAGCTTCTACGAAGAGATGGCGGCCAATGAACGCCCGACCTTCCTGGACAGCGATGACGAGACAGAGGAAACGGAAGAGGAAAAGGAAGACGAAGAGCAGTAAGAAAAAAATTTCAAAATATGCTTGACAGCCGGAGGGAAACGTGGTATCATACTCACGTTGATTTAACAAGCAAGCAGAGTTCATCTCTCACCATAGCACGTATGTGTCGCAAGACCACATAGACTGTGACTACGGTTCATATCCGGAAAGGTTCGCGTGTGCGCGTTTGTTTTCGGCTGTTATGAGTGATGGCTTGCATTGTTATGCAGGCTTTTTTTAATTCATTTTTGCTCCGTTTTCGGAGACTGCATCGTTAGGAGGTGTCAGACATCAGCGAATTATTTATTAACGAACAGATCAGGGATAAGGAAGTCCGTGTCGTTGCAGAGGACGGATCCCAGCTTGGTATTATGTCCGCAAAGGAAGCCATGAAGCTTGCAAAAGAAGCGGAGCTTGACTTAGTCAAGATCGCCCCGATGGCGAAGCCTCCGGTTTGCAAGATCATTGATTACGGTAAGTATCGTTATGAACTTGCCCGCAAAGAAAAAGAAGCGAGAAAAAAGCAGAAGGTCATCGAGATCAAAGAGATCCAGATCCGGCCGAATATCGATACCAACGATCTGGTCCGCAAGGTAAATGACGCCAAAAAGTTCCTTGAGAAAGGAAATAAGGTTAAGATGTCGATGCGTTTCCGCGGTCGCGAGATGGCATACATGGAGAAGTCCAAGAAACTTCTCGACCAGTGTGCCGAAGAACTGTCGGATATCGCAGTGATCGAAAAACCGGCAAAAATCGAAGGAAGAAGCATCAGCTTGGTATTGGCCGAAAAGCGTTCCTGACGCCATCGGTACATTCATTAGTATAGGAGGATTTAAATCATGCCCAAGTTAAAGACAAAGCGTTCAGCTGCTAAGCGTTTTCAGAAAACCGCATCCGGTCTTTTGAAGAGAAATAAGGCTTATAAGAGTCATATCTTAACAAAGAAGACGACGAAGAGAAAGAGAAATCTCAGAAAATCTGCGATCACGGACTCTACCAATGTTAAGAATATGAAGAAGGTTTTACCGTATTTATAAGAATTAGGAGGAATCAAAAATGGCTAGAATTAAGGGCGGCTTAAACGCAAAGAAGAAGCATAATAAAGTTTTGAAGCTGGCAAAAGGTTACAGAGGTGCCAGATCCAAGCAGTATAGAGTAGCTAAGCAGTCTGTTATGCGTGCTCTTACATCCGCATACGCAGGCAGAAAAGAGAAGAAGAGACAGTTCAGACAGCTGTGGATCGCTCGTATCAACGCAGCTTGCCGTATGAACGAGATCAGCTACAGCAAGTTCATGTATGGTCTTAAGCTTGCAGGCGTTGAGATGAACCGTAAGATCCTTGCGGATATGGCGATCAACGATGCAGAAGGCTTCACAAAGCTGACTGAGGTAGCTAAGGCTAAACTGGCTTAATCGATCGTTCGCATAGTATTCGGCTGTGGCGCTTTGGCACCACGGCCGACCTTTTTGCGAAAGTTTGAAAAAACGGTTGACAATCCCTTGCAAAGTCGCTATAATATGCAAGGTAACAATTTTCCTCGATAGCTCAGTCGGTAGAGCACGCGGCTGTTAACCGCGCTGTCGTAGGTTCAAGTCCTACTCGGGGAGCGTGAGATCATCGATCTCATATACAATCAGTTCGGAGCGTGGCTCAGTTTGGTAGAGCGTTCGGTTAGGGACCGAGAGGTCGCAGGTTCGAATCCTGTCGCCCCGATTACTTTTGTAAACATTGTCCCGGCGACGGGACTTTCGTTTTTCAAAAGTGGACGCTGCGTTTCAGCAGTTTGTGTCCGTAGCTCAGCTGGATAGAGCAACGGCCTTCTAAGCCGTGGGTCGGGGGTTCGAATCCCTTCGGGCACGCACATATTACGCTTTTTAAGACGCTGGGATCTTGGTTTGAGATCCTCGGCGTTATTTTTTTTGAACTTGACATTTTCCTGTGTTTAATATAAAATTAAAAAGACGGACGCAGTTCGAATTAAAAACAACACAGGAGGTAATCATGGGATTATTTGATAAGACTATGCAGGGAGCATCGGCTTCCGGCGCATCGGCTGGCGGCCCCGGCGAGCTTCTCGCTGCGTGGAAGGCTGACCGCGTGATCACCCTGGCTTCGGAGCCGGAGAGTTTGGAAGAATTAAAGGCAGCGGTGGACGTGACTGACCCCGGAAGTGTTGCTACTTACTGGGTATATGCAGTTACCTGCATGACCGCTGATTATGAGATCGGCATGAGCATGATGAAGTATCTTTTCGCGGACATTGAGCCGTTCGGCCGCGGTTTCACCGAGGGCGGCGTGAGCGGTAAGGCCGGCTGGGATACCTATTTCAACGATCGGTTGAAGAGCGATGATTATCGTTGGTTGCCGAGAGCGTACTTCGTAGGCGCTGCGGCTTCAAACGGTTTCAATCCGACCCGCCCGCTTTCGGTTGCACTGAAGTTCAATGCACCGAACACGGATACCATTAACGCGCAGTCCTTGAAGCAGCTCGGCCGCCTGAACATCGTATATTATGTGGAGAGCAATGCAGCCGGCAACAAGGTGAACCTTACGCTCAGCAAGTTCGACGGCAGCGACCGTTGGTATGTGACGAACGGCACCGCAGCTTCCGGTCTGTTCTACGACCAGAGAGCAGCGCTCACCGCAGAAGCAAAGTCGAAACTGTACAACTAAGATCGCAGGTCGGTCATTGGAAAATGATCGGCCTGTTTTCGGATTCCGTGTTATGGGGGGAGTCAAATGAAGATCTATGATATTTCACAGGAAGTGTTTTCCTGTGCGGTATTTCCCGGGGATCCGTCTCCGGAACGCGAGCAGATACTGTCGATTCCAAAGGGCGATCCGTGCAATCTGACCCGGCTCAGCATGTGCGCACATAACGGCACGCACGTGGATGCGCCGAACCACTTTTTGGACGGAGGCAAGACCGTGGATCAGATGGATCTGAACCGCCTGATCGGCTATGCATATGTAGCGGAGCACAGCGGCGAGGTCACGGCCGGTGACGCCGAAAACATCTATGAGAAGGCAAGAAAAGCGGCCGGCAGTCGGGATGCTTATAAGCGGATCCTGCTGAAGGGCAGCGATGTGGTGGTGACGGAGGCTGCGGCCGAAGTGTTCCGGGACCGCGAACTCCTCCTGCTGGGCAATGAATCCCAGACGGTCGGCCCGATGGAAGCGCCGATGCAGGTGCATTTGATCCTGCTCGGGGCGGAGGTCGTCCTGCTGGAAGGCATCCGGCTGGCCGAGGTTCCCGAGGGCGTGTATTTGCTTCACGCCGCGCCGATCAACCTGGGCGACAGCGACGGAGCACCCTGCCGTGCTACATTGGTCGCCGATCCGTGATCGGCAACCGTTCCTGTTGAGGGACGAAAAGAAAACTACGGAAGGCTGAGGAGCCATGAGTAAAGGATATATTATGGCGCTGGATCAGGGGACGACATCGTCCCGCTGCATCCTGTTTGATGAAGATAAGAAGATCGTTTGGAGCGAGCAGGAAGAGTTCCCGCAGCATTTCCCGAAAGCGGGCTGGGTCGAGCATGACCCGATGGACATCCTGAATTCGTCGCTCCGTGTCATGTACGCGTGCGCCACGCGGATGCGCGAGTTTGACGCAGAGGCGCAGGTGCGGGCCATCGGTATCACGAACCAGCGTGAGACCGTTGTGGTCTGGGACCGCGAGAGCGGAAAGCCGCTGGCGCCGGCGATCGTCTGGCAGTGCCGCCGGACCGCGGACGCCATGGAGGCGCTGAAGGCGGATCCGTACGGCGAGGTGATCCGGAAGAAGACCGGTCTGATCCCGGACGCGTATTTCTCTGCATCGAAGTTGGCGTGGTTGCTGGAAAATGTACCGGGCCTGCGCGCAGAGGCGGAGGCCGGCCGGGCCTGCTTCGGCACGGTCGATTCGTGGCTGGTCTACAATCTGACAAAAGAGAAGACGCATGCGACGGACGTGACGAACGCTTCCCGCACCATGCTGTTTAACATTCATACACTGAACTGGGACGATGAGATCCTGGCATACTTCAACATCCCGAAGGCCATGTTGCCCAAGGTGAAGAAGAGCAGCGATCTCTACGGAACCTGTGGTGCGACGGTCCCGGGTCTGGACAGCGTTCCGATCTGCGGCGTGGCCGGGGATCAGCAGTCCGCCCTGTTCGGCCAGGGCTGTCGTCAGGCGGGTCAGGCGAAAAACACCTACGGGACCGGCTGTTTCCTCCTTATGAACACGGGCGAAAAGGCCGTGGACTCGCAGCATCGATTGCTGACGACGGTGGCGGCCTGTATTGGTGACACCGTGCAGTACGCTCTGGAGGGCAGTGTTTTCATGGGCGGCGCCTGCGTGCAGTGGCTGCGGGATTCGTTGGGGATCCTGTCGACGGCTGCGGAGAGCGAGGCTCTCGCCGAATCGGTCAATGATACGCTCGGTGCGTATCTGGTGCCTGCATTTACGGGGCTGGGAGCGCCGCACTGGGATCCGTACGCGAGAGGCGCGTTGGTCGGCATGACGCGCGGCTTCCGCAAGGAGCATCTGGTACGTGCAACGCTTGAGTCGATCGCCTACCAGGTCCAGGACGTGGTGATGGCCATGGAGCAGGACCTGAAGCAGGCATTTGCCGCAGAAGATTCTTCGGAGGTGCCGGGACTTCCTGCCTTGAAAGTCGACGGAGGCGCGAGTGCCAACCGCTTTTTGATGCAGTTCCAGGCGGATATCCTGGGACGGCCGGTCGTTCGGCCTGCCTGCATTGAGACGACGGCATTAGGCGCGGCGATGCTGGCCGGGCTGTATGTCGGTTTCTGGGATGAAACAACGGCCGCGTCCGCAGATGCGATGGAAGACACCTTCCTGCCGAAGATGGAGAAAGGCGAACGTTCGGAGAAACTGGCCGGCTGGAAGGCCGCGATCGATGGCGTGATCCGAAGCGCAAAACGATAAATAACTTGAAAAAAACGACGGGGCGAGGATCGCAAATGCGATCCCGTCCCGATTTTTCATGCTCTTTTCGCGCCCTAAAAACACACGAGATAATGACGGATATTTTCTTCTTGACAGTGAGTGAAGAGGGTAGTATAATGGCTTTCATTATCACCCTTTTTTAAACCCCATGCCGCATAGAATGGAGGAGACAAAATGGAAAAAGAAGAAGTAAAGGAAAAAGAGAAGAAGAAGAAAAAGAAACCGGAGATCACGCGTTCGCGCGCGATCGGAAACAACTTCTACGCGCTCGGCCTGTTGTGGCGCATTTGCCCGTCACTGGCAGTGCATCAGGGCGTGGCGAGGTTCCTCGGGTACTTTGAGTGGCTTTTCTACAGTGCGTTTTTTATGCGGCATGTCATCAACGCGATGGAGAAAGAAGAAAGCTATTGGAGCATCCTGACATATGTTATCATCGTCGCGATCGTATTCGGCAGTATGATGCTTTATGAGAACCTGCTGAGCGGCGCAATCTACCCGGTCGATCAGACGATCGTCAACAAGGGATTGTATCGGAAATTGTTCCGCAAATCCCGTAACGTAGAACTGGCATGTTTTGAAGACAGCGACTTCTACGATAAGTACACATTGGCCATGGAGAAGGCGGACACCCGCATCGTTTCCACGACCGAATCCCTGTTCAAAACGTTCTTCGGCGCGATCGCGAGCGTTTGCGCATTCGTCTTCATGTACCAGATCGATAAGATCTCGGTGCTGTTCATCATCTTTCCGGTGCTCGGTAACTTTATCTTCAACCGGAAGATCAGTCACATCGATTATGTGAGAAACAAAGATATGGCGCCGCACAACCGGCGCATCGCGTACATCAATCGTGTCATGTACCTGCCGGATTATGCGAAGGAGATGCGCCTCACGGGCGTGTTCCGCCTCATGAAGCACCAGTACAAAGAGGCGATCCAGGGCGTTTCGGACGTGACCCGGAAGTATACAAAGCGGGCCATGATCCTGCACTGGCTGTACGTTATGTTCACCTTCACCTTCATTTTTGAAGGCCTGCTCATCTACGGAGCGTACCGCACGCTGGTGACGCATTCCATGAGCCTGGCGCAGCTGTCGGTCATCACGAGCATGATGGTTTCGACGACGTGGATTCTCATCGGGTTCACCGAGGCGCTGACCGAACTGTTTAAAAACGGCCTGTTTGTCGAGTACCTGCGCCGTTTCATGGAATACAAAGAGCGTATTCCCGAGGATTACGCGGGCGACGATCCGGGCAATGAGATAAAAAGCATTGAGTTCCGCGACGTGTCCTTCTCGTATAAGGATGTGGAAGTCATTTCCCACCTGTCGATGGAGTTCCGCGGCGGCAAGACGTACGCGCTGGTCGGTCACAACGGCGCCGGCAAAACAACGATCATCAAGCTGTTGTTGCGTTTCTACGACCCCACGGAGGGAACCATCCTGCTGAACGGACGCGACATCCGCGAGTACGACCTTAGGAAGTACAGGAACCTGTTCGCGACCGCTTTCCAGGATCACCGGATGTTCTCGATGACCGTGGCGGAAAATGTCATCATGGGCGAGCCGATCCCGGCAGAGGAACAGGAAGCCCGTGTGACGGAGGCTTTGAAACTGGCGGGCGCGTATGATAAGGTACAGACGCTGCCCAAAGGCATCCACACGATATTGACCCATGAATTTGACGACAAGGGAGCCGTACTATCGGGCGGCGAGTTCCAGAAGATCGTCGTCGCGCGAGCTTTTGTGAAGGATTGCCCGTTTAAAGTCTTCGACGAGCCGTCGAGCGCGCTCGACCCCATCGCCGAGGGCACACTGTTTGACAATATTTACAAAACCTGCGAAAATAACACGCTCGTGTTCATCTCGCACCGACTTTCGTCCGTACAGAATGCGGACTGGGTATACCTCCTGTCCGATGGTACCGTGAAGGAAGAGGGCACGCACCGCATGCTCATGGACCAACACGGCATCTATGCCGACATGTATGAAAAACAGGCGACCAACTACCTCGCCATCATGGGAGGAGGTGCGTCCGTATGAAACATGTATGGAAAAACCAGATGTATCTGTGGAAACTGTGCTTCAAGACCTGCCCCGGATACATGATCTACTTCTTGTACGATGGCTTCCGCTACCAGGGCATCATTTTCCTGGAACACGTGCTCGGCATCCGCTATGTTCTGCGGTGTGCTGAGTTCGGCGAGCCGTTCTGGAAGCCCCTGCTCGTCATCGGCATCATCCTGACCATCAACATGCTACAGATCGTGCCGGACGGTTTCTTCATCCACGGATGGAGCTACCGGAGCAAACCGAAACTGTATCGTGCGTTGAAGGAGCAAATGTTCCAAAAGGCGGCGCAGCTCGATCTGTCCTGCTACGATGACACCGAGTATTACAACGATTTCGTGCTCGCCGTTGCGGAGGCGGAGAGTTCCATTGACCGCTTCCTCCAGATGTGCAACCGCATCGTGCAGGCATTCACGATCCTGTTCACGACGGGTGTATTCTATCTGATGACGGATGCCGCCGGCGTCCTGTTCGTGCTTGCTTCGTTCATTTTGCGCTTCCTGGTGTCGCGCATCCTGAACAAATTGAATTATAAGGTGCGCCTGAAGGTGAACCCGCTTGAGAGAAAGCGCAACTATGTGAGTCGTGTGTTCTATCTGAACGACTATGCGAAGGAGCTGCGCCTGCATCCCGAGGTCGGCGACCGCCTGGAAGAGGAGTTTGCCGAGGCGGACGACGAGATCGTGAAGGAACAGAAGAAGGTCGCTGCGAAGCGTACGATCCTCGGTTTCACGAAGAACTACGTAGTCGGCGATTTCATCATGGACGGCCTGTACATCTCGTACCTGGTCTTCCGTGCGGCCGTGCTGCACGCGATCGCGTACAGTGACGCCGTGATCCTCTTCAACCGCACCGGCAGCCTGCGGCGCGGCATGGCGGACCTGGCGGATATCGTTCCGCAGGCGCAGGAGAACAGTCTCTATGTCGATAAGATCCGCGCGTTCCTGGCTTACGAGCCAAAGATCAAAAACGACGAGGGAGAGCCTCTGCCCGAGGGCAATGCTTCCCTCACCCTGTCGCATGTGAGCTTCCGTTACCGCGAGGATGCGGAGGACACGCTTCGCGACATCTCACTCTCGGTAAAACCGGGCGAGCACATCGCAATCGTCGGCTACAACGGCGCCGGCAAAACGACCCTCATCAAACTGCTGATGCGCCTGTACGACCCGACCGAGGGCAGCATCAGCTACGCGGACCGCGACATCCGCGAATATGATCCGAAGGATTACCGCAGCCGCTTCGGCGTAGTCTTCCAGGACTACCAGATGTACGGCGCGACCCTGGCGGAAAATGTCATCATGGACCGCATCAAAACGGAGCTCCCGGAAGAGGAGAACGCAAAGATCCGCGACGCATTGACCCGCGCGGGCTTCGGCGAGCGACTCCAGTCGCTTCCGGCCGGCCTCTCCACGCAGGTGACCACCGAATTCGATAAGAAGGGCGTGAACTTCTCCGGCGGCGAGAGCCAGAAGATCGCCATTTCCCGTGCCTTCTACAAGAACGCGGACATCCTGATCATGGACGAGCCTTCCAGCGCGCTCGACCCGCTCGCCGAGTACGAACTCAATAAGGCGATGGAGTCGGCGGCACGCGGCAAAACGGTGTTCTACATCTCGCACCGCCTTTCGACGACGAGGGATGCGGACCGCATCCTGATGCTCGAAAACGGACGGATCGTCGAGGAAGGAACGCACGAAAGCCTGTTGCAACTGGATGGTCGTTACGCCGAAATGTGGCACGTTCAGGCAGGCCGTTACGAGCTCGGTTAAAGTTTTTAAAAAAATTTCAAAAAAACGCTTGACACTAACCTTACGTCACCCCTTATAATGGCAACATGAGAGGGGTGACGTATTGTGTCAAGTTGGACCGAAAACGTCATACTGTGACCGAATAGGGCATGGACCTGCCTCTCACTGCAACGGATCAACTGCTTAGGACCGGAAAGGAGATACGTATGGAACATGCCACTTTTTATACGACAGGCGCGTTTGCGAAGAAGGCAAATGTGTCCATCCGCACCATTCGTTTCTACGATAAGCAGGGCATCCTGAAGCCTTCGCACATCAGCGAGTCGGGCTACCGCCTGTACACGGATGCGGACTTCGCGAAGCTCCAGAAAGTTCTGACCCTGAAATATCTCGGATTTTCCCTGGAGGAGATCATGGATATCACGGTCAATGATGACGACGAGGACTACGTTCGCTCGTCGCTGGCACTGCAGTTGGAGCTGGTGAAGAAAAAACGCGAGAGCCTGCAGATCGTCGAAGAGGCGCTCACGAAGACCCAGCAGATGCTGGAGGGCGGCGCCGAAGGCGGAGTCAACTGGGAGCGCATGCTGCATCTGATCCACATGATCAGCATGGAGAAATCGCTCGTGGAGCAGTATAAGAATTCCGCCAACATCCGGACTCGTATCGGCCTGCATCAGCGGTACGCGACGAACCCGGAGTCCTGGTTTTCCTGGGTGTACCGGAACTTGGATGTCCGCGAGGGCATGACGGTTTTGGAACTGGGATGCGGAAATGGCGAGCTCTGGCGCACCAACGCCGCGCAGGTCCCTGCCTGCAAACTGCTGCTGTCGGACATCTCGGCGGGCATGCTTGCAGACGCGAAGGACAACCTCACGATGCTGGCGAAACAGTGCACGTTTTTGAATTTCGACTGCACCGCGCCGCTGCCGTTGCCGGATGCTTCGTGTGACATCGTGGTCGCAAACCACCTGCTCTTTTATCTCAAGGACATTGACCTTGTGTTAAAAGAAGTGAAGCGTGTGCTGAAGAAGGGCGGCGCCTTCTACGCCTCGACCTACGGGCGGGAGCACATGAAGGAGATCTCACTGCTCGCGAAGGAATTCGACGCCAGGGTAGCGCTGTCCGAGGTCGCGTTGTACGACGTGTTCGGACTCGAAAACGGCGAGGCGATCCTGTCGAAAGCCTTTGACGAGGTGCAACTGTTGCAGCACGAAGACAGCCTGAAGGTCACGGATACACAGCCCATTTTGGACTACATCCTGTCCTGCCATGGCAACCAGCATGAATACCTGAACGAACGCTATGCGGAGTTCCGGGAATTCGTAGAGAAAAAACTGAAGAACAAAGGGTATCTGAAGATCACTAAACAGGCCGGAATGTTCCGGTGCTTTATGAAAGATTGATGTCGCGAAGACCGCGACAGAACGGAGGAAAAATGAAAGGTATCGTATTAGCGGGCGGAAGCGGAACACGTTTGTATCCGCTCACCAAAGTAACCAGTAAGCAGCTTCTGCCGATTTATGACAAACCGATGATCTATTATCCGTTGTCGGTGCTCATGAATGCCGGCATCCGCGACATTTTGATCATCTCCACACCGGATGACACGCCGCGTTTCCAGTCCCTGTTGGGCGACGGAAAGCAGTTTGGTATTTCGCTTTCTTACGCGATCCAGCCCAGTCCGGACGGCCTGGCGCAGGCATTTATCATCGGTGAAGAGTTCATCGGCAACGAGCCGGTAGCCATGGTCCTCGGGGACAATATTTTCCACGGCCACGGCTTGACGAAGCTTCTGCGCAACGCTGCTGCGAAGACGAGCGGCGCGACCGTTTTCGGTTACTATGTGGACGATCCGGAACGCTTCGGTATCGTTGAATTCGATAAAGACGGCAAGGCGATCTCCATCGAGGAGAAGCCCGCGAAGCCGAAGAGCAACTACTGCGTGACCGGTCTGTATTTCTATGATAATAAGGTCGTTGAGTACGCGAAGGGCCTGAAGCCTTCGGCGCGCGGCGAGCTGGAGATCACGGACCTGAACCGTATTTACCTCGAGAACGGCGAACTGGAAGTGAGCCTGCTCGGTCAGGGCTTCACCTGGCTCGACACCGGCACACACGAGTCGCTCGTGGATGCGACGAACTTCGTTAAGACAGTGGAGACCCACCAGCACCGCAAGATCGCGTGCCTGGAGGAGATCGGCTATCTGAACGGCTGGATCAGCAAAGACGAGCTGATGCAGGTTTACGAGGTTTATAAGAAGAACCAGTATGGCGCTTATCTGAAGGACCTGATGGAAGGCAAATTCTTAAGCAATACTTGAAAAGAGGATATGAATCATGGGAAAGATCAAAGTAACACGTTGTGAGATCGAAGGCCTTTGCGTGATCGAGCCTACCGTTTTTTACGATGAGAGAGGCTATTTCGTAGAGACCTACAATCAGAGAGATATGGAGGCGGAAGGCCTGAACATGGTATTCGTTCAGGATAACCAGTCCAAATCCAAAAAGGGCGTTCTGCGCGGCCTGCACTATCAGAAGCAGTTCCCGCAGGGTAAGCTGGTCCGCGCGATCGCGGGTGAAGTATTCGACGTAGCCGTCGACCTTCGCAAGAGCTCCAAGACCTACGGAAAGTGGTTCGGCGTTGTGCTTTCGGCAGAAAACAAGAAGCAGTTCTACATTCCCGAAGGCTTCGCTCACGGCTTTTTGGTACTGAGTGACGAGGCGGAATTCGCTTATAAGGTAACGGATTTCTATCATCCGGGCGATGAGGGCGGCGTGCTCTGGAGCGATCCGGAGATCGGCATCGACTGGCCCATCACCGAGGACATGGAGATCTGCCTGTCCGATAAGGATAAGGTTTGGAAAGGCATCAAAGAAACATTCACCTTCGAATGATCGAGATACGATAAGGAGATAAATACATGAAGATTTTAGTAACCGGCGGCGCCGGATTTATCGGCGGCAATTTTGTACACTATATGGTCAATAAATACCCTGAGGACGAGATCGTTAACCTCGATCTGCTGACCTATGCAGGTAATCTGGAGACCCTGAAGCCCGTAGAGAACAAGCCCAACTATCGTTTCATTCGCGGCGACATCGCAGACCGTAAGTTCATCATGGATCTGTTCGAGAAGGAGAAGTTCGATGTTGTCATCAACTTCGCTGCTGAGAGCCACGTTGACCGTTCCATTTCGGATCCGGGCATCTTCGTAGTTACGAACGTTCTGGGTACCCAGGTGCTTCTGGACGCTTCCCGCGCTTACGGCGTAAAGCGTTTCCATCAGGTTTCCACCGATGAGGTTTACGGCGACCTGCCGCTGGACCGTCCCGACCTGTTCTTCACCGAGACGACTCCGCTGCACACATCCAGCCCGTATTCGTCCTCAAAGGCGAGCGCAGACCTCTTCGTTATGGCGTACTACCGCACCTTTAAGCTTCCGGTGACTATCAGCCGTTGCTCGAACAACTATGGCCCTTATCAGTT
>JAFZZY010000055.1 GCA_017615545.1 Lachnospiraceae bacterium | reverse complement strand
GCGGATGACGGACTCGATTATCTTCTGCTGGCTGACGAGCTCGGGATAAGCTCCACCCATGTCGGCTATCAGCTGAGGCACGAGGCGGCAGAGGAACGGCTCGGTGAAGCCGAGGAAGGTGTAGCCGTAGCGAACTGCACGGCGCAGAATCCTGCGGATGACGTAGCCGGCCTTCACGTTGCTGGGCAGCTGGCCGTCTGCGATGCTGAAACTGATGGCGCGGATGTGGTCAGCGATCACCCTCATCGCCACGTCCGTCTTCTGCGATTCGCCGTATTTGTGGCCGGAGAGTTCGCCGATCTTGCCGAGAAGGCCGGAGAACACGTCCGTGTCGTAGTTGCTGTTCTTGCCCTGGAGCACTGCGCAGAGGCGCTCGAAGCCCATTCCGGTGTCTATGTTCTTCGCCGGGAGGCTCTCCAGGTGTCCGTCCGCCATCCTCATGTACTGCATGAACACGATGTTCCAGATCTCGATTACATGAGGATCAGTCTTGTTCACGAGCTCGCGCGCGGGGACGCCTGAGGCTTTCTCCTCAGCGCTGCGGATGTCGATGTGGATTTCCGAGCTGGGGCCGCAGGGACCGGTCTCGCCCATCTCCCAGAAGTTGTCGTGCTTGTTTCCCAGAAGGATGTGATCCTCAGGGAGGTGGCGCTTCCAGGCCTGCATGGCTTCTTCGTCCATGCTGGTTCCGTCTTCCTTGCTGCCCTCAAAGACAGTGGCATACAGAAGTTTCGGATCTATCTTGTAGACCTCGGTCAGAAGCTCCCATGCCCAATCAATCGCCTCGTTCTTGAAATAGTCTCCGAAACTCCAGTTTCCGAGCATCTCGAACATGGTGTGGTGGTAGGTGTCGTGGCCCACTTCCTCCAGGTCGTTGTGCTTGCCGCTCACGCGGAGGCACTTCTGAGAGTCAGTCGCCCTGTCCCATTTCTTCTTAGCGTTTCCGAGGAAAATATCCTTGAACTGGTTCATTCCCGCATTGGTGAACATGAGGGTGGGATCTCCCTTCACTACCATCGGTGCGGACGGCACCACTGTGTGTCCTTTCGATGCGAAAAAGTCCAGAAACTTCTGCCTGATTTCGTTTGCTGTCATCATATGTCTGTTGTCTTTTGTTCTGTTTATTCTACGGCCGGCAGTCCGTCCTTCGAGGACTCCAGTCGCTTCGCTCCTTCCGGCCCCTCCCATCGTTATCTTCGTCCCGCCGCGCGGAACTCGCTTCCGACGGGCCCCACCCCCTGCCCCTGTCCGGGGGTGGACAGGCCTCTCAGGGCGGACCGCCGCACCGTCGTTGCGCGCATTAACGCGCGGGCGTGTGCAGAAAGCGTGCAAAGGTAGTCAAAATATGTGGGATTTCCTAATGGTAATCACCCTGGCGCACAAGGTGGAACTTCAGGGGCGGGACCTTGTGTGCTAGAAGGCGTTAGATTCGGTTTTTCGCACAAGGTCCCGGGGGTAAAGTTCCACCTTGTGCGTTTTTCCTTGTTTTTAGCGGATTATCTGCATATCTTGCGAAAGAATCTCAGCGTAAGAGGCCGCGCTCTGCGTATGAAAAACTTCCGCGGTCATTATTAACCGGATATGTCACTCATATCCACAACCTTTTCTACTATGAAACAGTTACTCGAAATTGTCATCCAAGATGACGGCACGCTCGACCTAAAGTGCCACAATGAAGAACTCTCCGACAAAGTTCTCTCCAAGAAACCAAAGGTGTATGAAAAACAATTGAAAAGCATGATTTCAAAAATGGTCAAAATCATGTGGGGAGATAAAAACACCGGTATGAGTAAACTGATCCGTTTTCTTGGCATGGCTGAAATGTGCGCCTGCGCAGAACCTTATTCTCAAGCCGAGGAATTCTGGTCCGTTATGATGTTTTCACTAATCCCCCGTATTGAGGATTATGCCAAACAGGAAAAACAGAAATACGCAAAGTATTCCGGGGCGAAACAAAAACCTATCACTTTCGGTGATACTTCCATGTTCAACCTAAGTGCCGCCTTCGGGAAAAGGTATAACTGATGGCCTTTGTTAAACCTGTAACCCGGCGACTGCCAGATGGCCGCTGGGCTCTTGTCCTGCCTTTCCATGTCAGTTTTGAGGGGCTGGAGAAAAACATAATATGCCGTGATGATGAAGACTGTGATTTGATGGTAAAAACACTGGCCTTATGTGCAAGAAGAAGGAATGTTATCATCATTATTTATGCAGTCGTTTCTAATCATGCCCATGTAGCCGTTCTGGCCAGATCGTATAAAGAAGCATTTGCTTTTGCGGAAGAAGTAAAAAGGGTGTATTCTATGCACTTCCGCAGAAAATATGGTGAAATAAAGGCATTGAAGGGTACTAATGTAAATGTCCAGATTTTGGACAATGACTGGTATTTAAGGAATGCACTTGCATACATCCCTCGCAATGCCTTTGATAATGGCGCTGAGCTTATCGCTGAATACAAATGGACAGGGTTCCGTGCCTTTTTCAAGAAAGAAGGCCCTGCCGGAATCTTGCGGCGAGCGGCAGATATGTCCGAAAAAGAATGGCGGCAAATCTTCCATACCGGAGATGATTTGTCGAATACTGACTGGTTGGTAAACGCGAACGACGAGTTGGAGCCAATCAGTTTTTGTGACACATCGTATCTAGAGCAAGCTTTTAACAGGGACGAAGCATTCTTTTATCGTCTTGTGGGAGGCGTCAATGTTCCCGAGATGACACAAAAACTGGTAGTTGCTCCTCGTACGATGAGAACCGACGCTGACTTCCTGAAAGAAGTGGACGCCGTTTCGGAAAGGTGGTTTAAAACCAATGTCAGGAATCTGACCTTCGACCAAAAAGCCCGACTCCTTCAATACATCTACAGGACCATAAAAACCAGTGTTTCCCAAATGGCCCGCACTTTGGGAATGGATAGGGACGCGATACGGAGGCTGTTGAATCTCAACCAGTCATCATAACTGAACGGAGTGTCCGCCCCGCGTCTTCTAGCAATAGTCACAATGTTTTTGCACAAGGTGGAACTTCAGGGGCGGGACCTTGTTCGCTAGAAGTCGCGTATTGCAGTTTTTCGCGCAAGGTCCCCGGGTTAAAGTTCCACCTTGTGCGATTCACGACCGGTATCTGGCAAAATATGCTTACTGTTTCACCAGCAG
>JAFZZY010000054.1 GCA_017615545.1 Lachnospiraceae bacterium | reverse complement strand
TACCTATGATTTCCTGTACCACGATATGGGGCAGAAGATCATGATCTATCACGTGACGTCCAACGAGGCGATGGTGCAGGCCATGGAAGGCTTCGCGCAGATGAAGAACATCGAGGGCGGCGACGGCATCCTGGACGGCCCGGAGGTCGAAGGCTACCGCAAGCGCATCGTGCGCTCGCTCAATGAACTGCGCGAGAAGATCTTCATCTTCGACGCAGGTCTGGATGACCGCGTGGTGGAGATCTTTAAGGTGTTCTGCATCATCCAGCTGAAGCAGAACGATCCGGATTTCCAGGCAGACGAGGCATATTTCTACAGCAGAGAGGGCGAGATCGGTTTCCAGTTCCTGCGCGAGGGTAAGGCGTTCGGCGAGGTCGAGATCAATCCTGCGGATTACGAGGATCTTGCGAAGACGGCGGCCGACATCCTGGCGAAGGATGATCAGGATCCGACCTATATGATCGATACCGAGTGGGCGTATAAGTGCGTGACCGCAGAGGATTGATATTTGCCGTGATCTTTGCAGGTATGCTTCTGAATATTCTGCGTACATTGGAGTTAAAATGCGACAATTCCGCGGGAAGACAGTAGCCTATAAACTAAAAACTTTCAAAGCATAAATAAGTAAAAAATCATTGCCATTTCATGCCACACCTTGTATAATAAATAGGGTGTGGCATATTGCGTCATTTTCCGATCGGATCGGAGAGTGGGGCGGTGCGGACACCTGAGGTTCGGGCGGATGCCGGAGCCGTACATAGAAAGTGGAGGCATTTATGGGTGGCTTTTTTGGAGTAGCATCACAGGAAGACTGTGTCTTTGATCTGTTTTTTGGAACGGACTATCATTCGCATCTGGGTACGCGTCGCGCCGGTATGGCGGTCTGCGGAGACGGACATTTTGATAAGGCGATCCACAACATCGAGAACTCGCCGTTCCGTACAAAGTTCGACAGCGAGTTTCACAGTTTGAAAGGTAACTTCGGTATCGGATGCATCTCGGATTATGAAGCACAGCCGATCTTGATGCGGTCGCACCACGGAACATTTGCCGTGACTACCGTAGGTAAGATCAACAACATAAAAGAGATCGAGCAGGAACTGCTGGCGAAGGACGTGCATTTCAACGTTATGAGTAACGGTGAGATCAATCCGACCGAGCTGGTGGCTATTCTGATCAACCAAAAAGAGAATATGATCGACGGTATCCGCTATGCGCAGGAACTTATCGATGGTTCCATGACGCTGCTGGTACTGACAGAGCGGGGCATCTTCGCGGCGCGTGACCGTTTGGGACGTACGCCCGTCGTGATCGGACGCAAGCCCGGCGCGACCTGCGCGTGCTTCGAGAGTTTCGCATTTTCCAACTTAGGATACACCGAAGAGCGGGAACTGGGCCCCGGTGAGGTCGTGATCCTTACGCCGGACGGTGTGAAGACACTGGTACTTCCGGGTGATAAGATGAAGATCTGTACCTTCCTCTGGATCTACTACGGATACCCGTCTTCTTCGTATGAAGGCATCAGCGTTGAGCGGATGCGTTATAACTGCGGCAAAATGCTGGCCCGCAGAGACCATGTAAAGCCGGATGTAGTGGCCGGCGTTCCGGATTCCGGTACGGCCCATGCCATCGGCTATGCAAATGAGTCCGGCATTCCTTTTTCCCGTCCGTTCATCAAGTATACGCCTACCTGGCCGCGTTCGTTTATGCCGACGCTGCAGTCGAAGCGTAACCTGATCGCAAAGATGAAGCTGATCCCAGTGAAGGATCTCATCGAGGGAAAGAGCCTTCTTTTGATCGACGACTCTATCGTCCGCGGAACGCAGCTTCGCGAGACGACGCAGTTCTTATATGAGAGCGGCGCGCGGGAGGTACACATCCGCCCGGCATGTCCGCCTCTGGTCTATGGTTGTAAGTATCTGAATTTCTCACGTTCCACATCGGAGATGGAGCTCATTACCCGCCGCGTCATCCGCGAGTTCGAGGGTGATGAAGTTTCAGATGAGGTACTCAAGCAGTACACCGACCCGGACAGCGAGAAGTATCAGAAGATGATCGATCGCATCTGCGAGCTTTTACATTTCACATCGCTTCGCTATCACAGACTCGATGACATGATCGAGTCCGTCGGGATCGATCCCGACAAACTCTGCACCTATTGCTGGGACGGCAGAGAGTAAAAAACGGCCTTCGGGCCGGTGTGTGATGCGAAAGGTTATGGGGATATGAGCGGGCAGTGGGATATTGAAAAGAGACGCCAATTATATATCGTTGCTTTTCAGGTTGTCGCAGCGGCAGCCCTGTTAGTGTTCGTCTGGTTTATCGCACACGAGAAAAAATACAAAGAGGTAGATGTTCCGCAGTTGGTGGCGGAGCTCTCTGAAATAACGCAGGACGAGTGGCATGAGGAGGATCAGCTATCCCTTAAGCGCCGCTTTGGTCTTGCAGCCAATGACTTCGCGGCAGTGGGCTATTTCGGCCCGAATTCCAATATGGATGCCGCGGAGCTTCTTTTAGTGCGTGTAAATGAGAAATCGCAGACCGACGCGGTGGTGGAAGCCATGAAAAACCGCGTGGCCTACCAGTGCACGTGCTTCGACGGCTACGGCGAGGACCAGATGGCGCTCCTGAAGGACGCGCGCTATGTGACCCGCGGCTACTACGTTTTCCTGATCATTTCCTCCGACGCATCTTCGGTGGAGCGTGAATTTTTAAAACAAATCGAACCTTAAGGGGGACACGAGATGGTCTTTTCCAGTATGACTTACCTGTTCGTGTTCCTGCCGATGGTGCTGCTGGCCTACTTTATCGCACCGCCGCAAGCACGAAACATGGTTCTTTTGGCATTCAGCCTGATCTTTTACGCATGGGGCGAACCGGTCTACATTTTCCTCATGCTCATGTCCATTACGGTCAATTATGTCTTCGGCCGTATCATAGCAAACAACCGCGCGCATCACTCGCGTTACGCAAAACTGAACCTGGGGATCGCAGTCGGGTGGAACCTGGTCGCTCTGGGTATCTTTAAGTATTATCCGTTCGTATCTTCGCAGTTGCGCGGTATCGGCCTCGGTTTCGTGCCGAGCCTGAAACTGCTGCTGCCCATCGGTATCTCGTTCTATACCTTCCAGGCGATCTCGTACCTGGTAGACATTTACCGCAACCAGATCCGTGTGCAGAGAGGCTTCCTGAAGTTCGCCCTGTACATTTCGATGTTCCCGCAGCTCATCGCGGGCCCGATCGTCCGCTACGAGGATGTAGAGAAGCAGTTGTCGAAGCGCAAGGTGACGCTGGCCATGTTCGGAAACGGCGGCGAATTCTTCCTGCGCGGCCTTATTAAGAAGGTCCTGCTGGCGAACCAGCTCGGCGCTCTGTACGTGCAGATCGAGAGTCTCGGCGTTGCGCATACCTCGGTCATGACGGCCTGGCTCGGCGCGTTCGCGTACACCTTCCAGATCTATTTTGACTTCAGCGGTTACTCCGACATGGCCATCGGCCTGGGTAAGATGTTCGGTTTCCGCTTCCCGAAGAACTTTGACTATCCTTATACGGCGACCAGCATCACATCGTTCTGGCGCCGCTGGCATATCTCACTGAGCTCGTGGTTCCGTGAATATGTTTATATCCCGCTCGGCGGTAAGCGTGTTTCGCCGGCGAAGCATGTGCGCAACATTTTGATCGTATGGATGCTGACGGGCTTCTGGCACGGCGCAGGCTGGAACTTCATGCTCTGGGGCCTGTATTACGGCATTTTGCTCCTGCTGGAGAAGTACGTCATCCACGACCGCATCAGCAGCCATCCCTGGCCGGGACGCATCTTGACGTTCCTGCTGGTGACACTCGGATGGATGTTCTTCGTCCACACGGACTTCTCGGCGATGCTGACCTACGTCGGCCACATGTTCGGCGTCGGATGTTCATTTGCCAATGCGACGACGGGATATTTCATCCGTACAGGCCTGTTCGTGCTTTTGCTGGGTCTGTTCTTCTCAACGCCGATCTTCCATCGGCTCAACGAGCAGTTCGCGGTCCAATATTACACCGCGTCCATCGCTCTTCGTATCGTAATGTTCATGCTTTGCGTTGCCGCACTGGTATACCAGAGCTACAATCCGTTTTTATACTTTAGATTCTAGTAACAGTTTCTAGGAGAGACAGTTACGGAAAGGAGCCGCTATGACAGATCGGGAAGCCAGAGAACGCGCACGAAAACTGCGTTTCTTCCGTTTGCTCGGAATCGTATTTGTAATGATGATCTTCCTGCTGGCATTTCTGCGGCTCGTATGGCCGCGGAAGGCATATTCCGCGCAGGAACGCCGGACACTGGCGCAGTTGCCGGCCATGACGACCGAAAACCTCCGCAACGGTGCATTTTCCGATGCGATGGAAGAGTACCTCGCGGACCAGTTCCCCGCACGAAATGTATGGGTATACCTGGATGAGCTTCGCGGCCGCATCATGGGAGAGAAGTATTCCCAGGGCGTGTATCGCAGCGGCAGCAGTTATCTGATCGAAGAATTCAAGCGGACGGACGACAATCGTGCCGCAAAGACGACGAAGGCGGTTTTGGACTACCTGCGTGAGTATCCGGACATCCAGTCCTATATCATGCTGGTGCCGAATTCCTCTTGGATCATGAACGATAAGCTTCCGACGGGCGCACCGATCGACTCGCAGGAAGAATGGTACACCATGTGGGCTCAGGACGTAAAGAACGCCGGCCTTTCGAACCTGACCGTGGTTTCGCCGGCAGCGGCGCTCAGCGCAGAAGTCGAGCAGGGCAAGCAGATCTACTATCGCACGGACCACCACTGGACCACCTTTGGAGCTTATGTGGGCGCGCGGGAGCTCGCCCAGGCGATGGATCTCCCGTTTGAGGAGCAGAACTGGAAGCAGGTCGTAGTCCACGATCGTTTCCAGGGCACACTGATGAGTAAGAGCGGTTTCTACAGCCGCACCGCGGACACGGTGGAGTTATATCTGCCCGATCCGGATATCGGGATCGTAACGACCTACAAAGAGCAGCAGAAGACGCTGTCGGGTCTGTATTCTTCCGAGGGCCTGACCGGAGACGATCCGTACGAGGTTTTCTTCGGGGGCAATTATCCCTGGCTTGCGATCTCTACGACGTCGAAGTCGAACCGTAAACTCCTGATCTTCAAAGATTCCTATGCAAATGCAATGATCGGATTTTTGTGTCCGTTCTTCTCAGAGATCCACGTGGTGGATCCGAGATACTACACGGGAGATATACGCACGCTGACGGCTTCCGCCGGCATCACCGACATATGTTTCCTGTACAACATCAATACTTACTATGAGGACGGCTCGCTTTCGCTGATCCTGGAAGGAGGCGAGGCGGATGAATAATCACTACAAAAAACTCATGCGTAAGGCCTTGCACCTGATCCTGGGCGCGATCGGCTTTTTCCTCTTCGTGAGCCTGCTCTACATTTTCGCCGTGAGCGGCAAGAAGCCCGTGCAGGCCGGTGTGGATATTGTTAAGAACATCGAGTCGCAGAATCTACCCGCCCTCCTGCAGGCCATTCGCCAAAAAGAAACCTCGGAAGTCGATGTGACGCTTCCGGTCGAGCCTACCCCGCAGGCCCCGACAGTTTCGGTTCCGGAGCCGACCGAGGAGATCACGACGCCCGCGGAAACGCAGGAACCTGTGACGATCCCGGGCGATGAGGTGGTGCCGACCGACCCGGTGACCGAGACTCCGACGGAAACTCCGACCGAGCTGATATCGACCGAACCGCCGCTTACCGTACGGCAGATCCGGATCAATGATTTTAAGGACGAGTGGAACGAAAAACTGGATGCAAATGATGTGCGCAACCTGACTGCAGAAGAGCAGCAGCAGATCCACGCATTGTTCATGAACACGATCTTCTTCGGCGATTCGATGACACAGGCCATCGGGGACTATGGTTTCATCGATATGTCGCAAGTCGTTTACAAACGAAGCGCCTCCCTGGATGCACTGAAAGAGAAGATCCCGGAGGTTGCAGCAGTCTTCCCCGAGCGAGTGATCATTTTCGTCGGACTGAACAACTGTAACTATTACAAGACACCAGAGGAGTTCGCGGACGCATTTACCGTGACGGTACAGACGCTGCGGGAGCAGATCCCGGGCGTGTCTCTGTACGTTTCCTCGCTATTGCCGCCGTCGGATGTGCTGGGCAGCACTCGTGCCGACCTCGTGCGCGCGCCGATGTATGACGCCCTACTGAACCACACGGCGAACCTGCTCGGCGTGACCTACATTGACTCTAACTGGATCGTCCGCCAGGCGAACTACCTGAAGGATGGCATCCACATGAACCGTACGTTCTACCGCGTGTGGTTCCGCTACCTTCAGCTGCTGATGAGTTAGGGATTATTGTTAATTCTTTAACGTTGACAGCCTAAAACTTTAGGGATATAATCATAAAAGCGGTTTGAGAAGACCGATATGCCGACGCGAGCCGGCCTGAAAGGAGACCGATTACGATGCAGAAGATTCAGATGACGACGCCTATCGTTGAGATGGACGGCGATGAAATGACCAGGATCCTGTGGCAGATGATCAAAGATGAGCTCATTCTGCCGTTCGTAGACCTCAAGAGCGAGTACTACGATCTGGGACTGGAGAACCGTGATAAGACCGATGACCAGGTTACCATTGATTCGGCCAATGCAGCGAAGAAGTATGGTGTTGCTGTAAAGTGCGCGACCATTACCCCGAATGCGGCACGTGTAAAAGAGTATAACTTAAAAGAGATGTGGAAGAGCCCGAACGGCACCATTCGTGCGATCATGGACGGAACCGTATTCCGTGCCCCCATCCTTGTAAAGGGTGTAGAGCCGTACGTTCGTACATGGAAGAAGCCCATCACGATCGCCCGTCATGCTTACGGTGATCTCTATAAAGCCAGCGAGATGAAGATCCCGGGACCGGGTAAATTGGAACTGGTATATACCGCGGCAGACGGAAGCGAGGCTCGCGAACTGGTTCACGAGTATAAGAGCGCAGGCATTGCCCAGGGTATGCACAACCTGATCCCTTCCATCGAGAGCTTCGCACGCAGCTGCTTCTCCTATGCACTGGATACGAAGCAGGATCTTTGGTTTGCTACGAAGGACACCATCTCCAAGAAGTATGACCATACCTTTAAGGATATCTTCCAGGAGATCTATGATAACGAATATAAGGACGCGTTCGAGAAGACGGGTATCGAGTATTTCTACACCCTGATCGATGACGCTGTAGCACGTGTAGTAAAGAGCGAAGGCGGCTACATCTGGGCTTGCAAGAACTACGACGGCGACGTTATGAGTGATATGGTAGCGACCGCTTTCGGCTCCCTGGCCATGATGACCAGCGTTCTGGTATCCCCGGACGGAAAGTACGAGTATGAGGCTGCACACGGAACCGTTCAGCGTCACTACTACAAGTATCTGAAGGGTGAGGAGACCTCGACGAACTCCGTAGCGACGATCTTCGCATGGAGCGGAGCACTGCGTCGCCGTGGTCAGATGGATGATCTCCCTGAGCTGATGCGCTACGCAGACTGCCTGGAGAAGGCGACGATCGACACCATCGAAGCAGGATATATGACGAAGGATCTGGCGCTGGTTTCTTCCCTCCCGGAGATCCATCCGCTGTCCAGCGAGGGCTTTATCAAGGCCATCGCAGAGCGCCTTACAACATATTTGGAGAAGTAATAAGAGCAGTGGAGCTTTGGCTCCACTGTTATTAATTTTCTTTCGATTTTATTACAATCCTGATTTTTTAATTGACGTATCGTTTCACATCCGCTATAATACGTGTGTCGCAGGGGGAATCCGTGTTTCCTCGGGAGGCTGACCGGACACCGTCCGCGACAGAGTAACTCTGGGGTTGTGCAACTATTTGGTTGCGCAAACACTATAAGAAAAAAGTGAGGATGGATTATGAGAAGATCTAAGAAACTCGCTGCTGTATCCATGAGTGCAATGCTTGCACTTTCTTCTATGGCAGGATGTACCAAGAAGGATGCAGGAGACGAGACCACACAGGCAACAGTTGCAACTCAGCCCGACACAACGGCTGACGTACAGACTACAACAGCAGCTCCTGCAGATACTACTGCTGCAGCAGTACAGGAGAACAATACCGACGCCAGCGGCGAGAAGGCAAATGCCACAGAGCCCGATAAGGCGACTGAAGCTCCTACCGAGGAGAAGACCGAAGCTCCCACTGAGGAAAAGACTGAAGCTCCTACCGAGGAAGAGACCGAAGCTCCTACAAAGGAAGTTGATCCCGGTTCAATCTATCAGATCAAGACCAACGACGCTCTTGCAAAGCTTTTGGATCAGGTATCCGATGCTAAGCAGCAGTCTTCCAAGGTTGAGATTTCTGTTGACCTCGGCGACATGCTTGCAGGTCAGGTTGGCTTGACAGGAGTTAAGGCTGACTTCGTGATCGACAGTTTCATCGATTTGGATGCCATGAAGGCTTCCGGTACCGTAGGCGTTGATCTCAATGCTAAGGAATTGAAGGTCGATGGTGACCTGATCCGTTTTGCATTGGCTCAGGACTACTCCGCGATCAATATCGACGCTGTAGCTCTGGTTTCCAAGGTATTCGGTAGCGAAGAGGCTCTGTCCGCTCTGCTTCAGGGCACAGGTCTCCCGATCACCACAAACGACATCAAGAAGATGACCAGCGTTAAGATCCCGATGGGAACTAACGTAGTTGATTTCAAGGCACTGGACGGCGACGCTCTTGCGTTCGCTAAGGATTATGCTAAGCGTATCCTCGGCGACCTGGATGCACGTTCCATCACTTCCGATGGCAAGAAGGTCGTTATCACACCCGATGGCGCATTGGTTGCATCTATTGCTCGTTCCGTTATCGTTAACTCTACCGAAGGAGATATCGACAAACTGTTCGAGATCCTGCCTCAGGTAATGCCTACTCTGAATGAGAAGAATTTCGAGGCTGGTATGAAGGCAGTCGTTGATGAGATCGAGAAGGGCTTCAAGACAGCCGGTATGGATACTTCCAGCCTGGGCCTGGATGACATTTCCGGACAGATCGAAGAGATCAAGGATCAGATCAACGATGCGCTCGGCGATATGCTTGAGAATACAGACGAAGCAAAGGCTAAACTTAAGGCTTCCCTTAACGAGTTCAAGGAGAAGTTCGCAGAGGTTTCTACTGAAGAAGAGTACAACGAAGCGATCGACGAAGTGAACGAAGCGATCAAGAGCGTATTCCCGGATGGACTTCCTAAGATCGTAATTGAGGCAGATGCTAATGGTATGAAGGTTTCCTTCGAAGGCGAGATGCCTATTCCGGAAGCTGTTGCTGAAGATGCAGGTTCTGTTAAGTTCTCTGTAAAGGCTACTTTCGAGAACAACAAGGGTAAGTTCGAGGATGTTAAGGATGCATCGGATCTCTCTGAAGTTGTTGCTGCTATCCTGAACGTTGTTAAGACGTACGAGGCTATGCAGGGTCAGGGCGGTGCTTCTTCCCTCAGCGGACTTGAGGGCCTTTTTGGTAACTGATAATTAACCGATCATTTGATCGACGATACATACGGCGGTTCGGACGCAAGTCCGTACCGCCGTATTTCTTTCGTTTTTCTTACAATATGAGGGATGAAATTGACCGACCGAAGGTCGTCCTCTATAATGTTACCATCGGAAAATGCAGAATCCGATATGTGTGCCCCCGACAGGAAGGGTGGGGGCATCGATGGATGGTTTATGTAGTCTGAAAAGAGGATCAAGAATGAGAAGAATGAAGAAGTTCGCTGCGCTGTCGATGAGCCTTTGCTTTGCGGTCACATCCATGTTCGGATGTACGAAAAAAGGCAGTACGGATCCGACCGAGGCTGATAGCATAACGACCCAGGCCGACACTGCGAAGGCGGCAGAGGTCGAGCAGACGGAAGCGACCGCAACGGTTGCTACGACGACTGCGACGGAGGATACGAAGCCGAGCGAAAGAGGCAGGCAGGATGATGAGACACAGGGAAGCGAAGCGGCGACGAGGAACGATTCCTCTTCGGAACCGAAGACTCCTGTTGTATTTGAAGATATCGATACCAATGATGCGCTCACGGGCTTCCTGAATATGATGGATGGCGTGGACGCCGTAAAGATGACGTTCGAACTGAATATGAATGTGGCCAATGCTTACCCCGGCGAGTGGAGTCTCGGCGGCACGGATGGCGTCGTTAAGATCAAACTCGACTGCCAGTGGGACATTGACCGCCTGATCGCAGATGGTTCTCTTTACGCGACGGTGGATACCGACACCGTGAAGTTTAACGATGAATTGTTGAGTTTTGTGATAGATACGCACGAGATCCAGGTGGCGACGAAACTGCCGGATCTGTTGGCAGACCTGTTCGGAGGTAAGGAGCAGATCGATGTCCTGATGAACCAGTTCGACGTTCAGGTTTCATTTGCCGATCTGCAGAGAGTCTGCCGGTTTAATATCCCGATCGGTTCGGCCGTGCTGAACTCCATGAAGGTCGACGAGGACGCGCGCCAGTTTGTTTTGGGATATCTGACACGTATTTTGAGCGAAGTCGATGCCAGAAGCATCACAGGCAGCGACAACGATATCACCGTGGAGGTCAATGGTGCGTTTTTGACATCGTTGCTTCGTTCCGCGGCAAAACATACGAAGGATTCCGATTATGAATTCTTCTTTAAGTATCTGCAGGAGAGTGGTACACCGTCGTACAACGAGGCTGAGTTGAAGGCGGCGATCGACCGCCTGTCCGAACAGATCAACAAAGGTCTGACGAAGGCGAACTCGCTGTTTTCCGTCAGTTCCGACGATCTGCTTGATTTTGCAAGCCGGTTGTATGGTGAACTCTCGGATGATGCCGGAGCGCAGATGTTCAACGATGCCGCGGAAATGGAGCGGACGATCCGAAGCATGTTCGAGGACGCGGCGGAGCATATTGCTACGAAGGAAGGTTACGAGAAGACTGTACAGGAGTACGATAAGGAACTCGTCACGGTCTTTAAGGACGGCAGCCCGAAGTTCCGGATCCGCTACGATGATAAGGCAAAAACGGCCGATATCTCCGCGGACTTCATAGTCACGGACGAAGCGACCGGAGAGAAGATCGACATGAACTGCGTTATGCACCTGGAGAAGACGGACGTTAAACTTCAGAAGATCAAAGATACGGTCGAGTTTTCGGAAGTGGTCTATGTCAGCTACAAATTCCTGGATGCGATGCAGGGTCTGTTGGGACCGATGATGTCGGTGACGTTGGACGGCTTTGATCTGAGTACGTCGTTTGATTTGGATTGACCGATCCCGAAGAATAAGAAAGAGTACCGAGGCGGGGAAAACCCCCGCCTCGTTTTTTATCATGGCGCCGAAAAAATACAAAAAACGGGTTGACGAACGGCGAACTGGTATATTATACTTGAAAAGTTAAAGAGACAAAACGGGTTTTATGCCCGGTTCACTTTAGAAAAAAGGAGTACCGATCTTTATGAAGGCTTACAACGAGTTGAGCAAAAAAGAGCTTCAGTCTTTGGAACAGGAACTGAAAGCGGAGTATGAAAAGGTTAAGGAAATGGGCCTGAAACTGGATATGTCCAGAGGTAAGCCCGGTAAGGACCAGTTGGACCTTTCTCTGCCGCTCATGGATGCACTTACCTCCGAGTCCTCATTTAAGTGTGAGGCCGGCGTGGACGTGCGCAACTACGGTGTTCTGGACGGCATCCCGGAGATCAAAAAGATCCTGGGCGATCTGATGGGTGCAACCCCTGATCACATGATCGTTTACGGCAACTCGAGCCTGAATATAATGTATGATACGATCTCTCGCAGCGAGATCTTCGGTGTGTTGGGTTCCACCCCCTGGTGCAAACTGGACCAGCCGGTGAAGTTCCTGTGCCCCGTGCCCGGTTATGACCGCCACTTCGCGATCACCGAGCTCTTCGGTATCGAGATGATCAACGTTCCCATGGACGAAAACGGTCCTGACATGGACATGGTCGAGCGTCTGGTTTCTTCCGATGCGCAGATCAAGGGTATCTGGTGCGTGCCGCAGTATTCCAACCCGGCCGGCATCTGCTACTCAGATGAGGTCGTTCTTCGCATGGCAAACCTGAACCCCGCAGCAGACGATTTCCGTATCTTCTGGGACAATGCTTACGCCATCCACCATCTGACCGATGACGCAAAGCCCATCCTCAACATCGTTGAGGCCTGCGAGAAGTCCGGCCATCCGGATATGTACTATGAATTCTGCTCCACGTCGAAGGTTACATTCCCCGGCGCTGGTGTAGCGGCTATCATTTCTTCTCCGGCAAACATCGCCGAGATCAAGAAGCAGATGACCATCCAGACCATCGGTCACGATAAGATCAATCAGCTGCGCCATGCGCAGTATTTCAAGAATGCTGACGGCGTTCGCGAGCATATGAAGAAGCAGGCAGCGTTGCTTCGCCCGAAGTTCGAGGCGGTTCTGGCAACCTTGGATAAGGAACTTTCCGGTCTCGAGATCGGTTCCTGGGTACGTCCCGTGGGCGGATATTTCATCTCCTTCATGGCGATGCCGGGCTGCGCAAAGCGTATCGTTGCCCTGTGTAAGGAGGCAGGCGTGGTCATGACCGGCGCCGGCGCTACCTACCCTTATGGTAAGGATCCGCAGGATGCGAACATTCGTATCGCGCCGACCTTCCCGTCCCGCGACGAGCTCGAGAAGGCTTGCAAGGTATTCGTACTTTGTGTAAAACTTGCTTCTGTAGAGAAGCTGCTGGAAGCATAATTATAGAATAAATACAGACCGGTCTGCGATGCGGACCTTAGATAAGGAGGAACTATGGCTAAAATCGGTTTTATCGGTATGGGAAACATGGGCTACGCCATGATGCGCGGCCTGCTGAAGGTCGTTGATAAGGCGGACCTCATCTTTGCGGACGCGAGCGCGGATCGTGTAAAAAAGGTTTACAACGAGACGGGCGTCATCTTTGCGGACAGCAACGCCGAGTGTGCTGCGAAGGCACAGATCGTCGTTTTGGCGGTGAAGCCGCAGTTCTATCCTCAGGTTTTGAAGAATATCGAGAACATCATCAAGCCCAACCAGATCCTGATCTCGATCGCTCCGGGTTACTCGATCGATCGTCTGAAGGCGGCTCTGTCGGATCAGATCCGCATTGTCCGCGCGATGCCGAATACACCGGCGCTGGTCGGCGAGGGCATGACGGGCATCTGCTACGATGAGACGAAGTTCTCCGCAGAAGAGATCGCATCCCTGGAGATGATCTTCTCTACGATGGGCCGTTTCAAGAAGGTCAATGAGAACTTGATGAACGCGGTTACCTGCGCGAGTGGAAGTTCCCCTGCCTATGTGTTCATGTTCATCGAAGCATTGGCCGACGGCGTTGTAGCCTGCGGCATGCCCAGAGACATGGCGTACGAGTTTGTGGCACAGACGGTGCTGGGCTCGGCGAAGATGGTCCTGGATACGAAGGAGCACCCCGGAAAACTGAAGGATATGGTATGCTCGCCGGCGGGCACCACGATCGCGGGTGTAGAGGCCCTCGAGGAGAACGGCATGCGTAACGCACTCATGAAAGCTGTGCGCGCTTGCTTCAACCGCTACGAGGAAATGAATAAGAGTGCAAAGGAGAGCAGCGCCTGGAAGAAATAAGGGCTGCGGATATTTGCTATGGATTTGATCAAGAGAATCGATCGGAAGCCTGTCTACAAAGGCAATCTTCTGACCATGCATGATGATACGATACTGCTGCCGGACGGGCGGACGACGCACTGGGATTTCCTGGCGCATAAGGGCGCGGCTGCGGTCGTTGCCGTACGGCCGGATGGTAAGATCCTGATGGTGAACCAGTTCCGTAACGCGGTGGACCGGGTGACGCTGGAGATCCCGGCGGGCTGCAAGAACGAGAAGAGCGAGCCGGGCGATGTCTGCGCAGCGCGTGAACTCGAGGAGGAGACCGGATATCGCGCAGGAAAACTGACCCTGCTGTTGAAACTGGTCACGGCGATCGCATACTGTGACGAGACGATCGACCTGTACCTCGCAGAGGATCTGACGAAGACTGAGCAGCATCTGGATGAAGATGAATTCATGGATGTGCAGGCGTTGGAACTCTCGGATCTGATCGCGAAGATCCGCTCCGGCGAGATCCAGGACTGCAAGACCGTTGCAGGCCTGATGGCTTACCACAGCCTGCTGCTGGAACGGAAAGAGAATTGATAACAGATCTGAATTATATACGATCACGGGCCGCCTCCGGAAGGAGAGCGGCCCGTTCTTTCATTTTCCGTAAGGTTTTAGCGGAAAGTCGCAAGAAATGTCAGAAAGAATTCATTATTCGGGTGGTGAAATAGTTGCGAAAATAGTATATACTACATACAGATAGTCCGAAGTTTTGCGGTCGTGCAAACAGAGGATTCAGGTAGAGATAGGAAGGTGACAATATGAGATGTAACAATTGCAGTGCTCCGCTTCCGGAGGGCACTAAGATCTGTAATGCATGTGGGGCTGCATTGACCCCGGAAAGCAAAAAGCTGACCGGCGCTGAACTGCGGAAAGCGACGCAGAAAGAGCTGATGTTTATCCGGGAGAGAGTCTATGGAATATCATATGAGGTCGGCCGGCTCTATAAGTGCAGATTGGGCTTGTTGATCCTTTATTTGATCGGGATCGCGATGGACATATATTATTACGCGGTGGCAGAACCACATTGGGAGCGTTCGGATATCTATGAGTACCATAAGTGGTATTTGGTTCTCATGATCGTCTACAGCATAGCGACGATCATTATTCATATCAGTATGCTGGTCGTTCTCAATGACCTGAAAGATTATCTCCCGCGATTTCAGATCGCTTTTACCGCGATCCTGCTTTCTATGTCGTTATTTCTCGCATGTATAGTTATTGAGAACGTGCTCATTTATATGATCCTGGCGATCCTCAGGCTTTTAGCTACACTCTGCTATCTGTATAACCTCTATGGTTCCATGGCGGATATTAGCCGAAAACTCTTTGGAAAACTGGTCGGCCAGTGGATCGATGCCGGTGAACTGTCAGAGGAATGGGAGCGGTTGCGGCGTTTTTATGTGATCGCGTTTGTGTTCCAAATGGTCATCACGTTGATCTCGAGTATGATCACGATGGAGGAAGGCTCTGTTCCTTTAGGGGGGGCTGCGTTCTTTCTGGGCTGGCTCGAAACCTTGGTCATGCTGGTGTTTTACATCGTTGAGGTAAAACTGTTCAAAAAGACATGGAACGCGATGGAACGTCTGGAGTACAGAAAAGTAAACAGGGAATGATGGAATTCAGGCGTTCGTAATCTTTTGTTCAGAATTCTTCATTTTCTTCAGGATAACTTAATAAATGGTCATATTGCATTGCATTCGGGCCTGTGATATCTTTATAGAAAGGAGTTCGATCTCCTTGGAAAAATGAAATAAAGTGGAGAAAAAAGCAGGGGTTAAGGAGGAGTATCATGTTTTGTTACAGTTGTGGCACGTCGCTTCCGGATGGAAGCAGATCCTGCCCGGTCTGCGGAGAGAATCAGCCGCAGAGCAATACGGGTTATCAGAGACCGGATCTGAACGAATGGCGGAGGAACGAGGTGGGGCGGTTGCGCACGAGAACGGCGATGCTTGTGGATCCGCTGACGAAGATCTACAAATATAAACTCATCTTAGTGATCCTGTCGGCGATCGTTTCTGTGGTAACGATCCTCGCCACGCTATCGATCGACAAACTGAGTGAGGACAGCGCAAACGGGCTTATGGTCGTGTTCGTGCTCATCGGCCTGGCTTGTATCGTCCTTGAGATCATGCTTTGTCTGGCGTTTAAGCACGCGGGCCAATATGATGCCGGATTTGAAACGGTATACAAACTGTTTCTGGCATATATCATCCTCGGAGTTGCATCCAATCTGCTCATAGCTCCGTTGGATACTTTTGCGGACATTGCTAAGATGATCGTCGGCATCGCCTATGTGTATCATTTGTATGGCGCCCTGGCCGATGCCGTACGTCCGGTTTCCGATTCTACGGCCAAAAAATGGGATGGCTTATTCAAATACTACATTGCTTCTTGCGTCATCGCATTTATCTGCACCATAATTGCAGTGATCAAAGCAGCTGATGTGGTTCGAAGCTTTATGTATGGTTCTTTGGTAAAATATGTGGGGCCGATCATGTGGGTGTTGATATTCGCTGAGTTCGTCGACCTTATCATCTCGGTTCTTGAGGTCGTGTTCCTGAATGAGACTGCGACGAAGATGGAAAGAGCTATTGCGAACCCGAATGGTTCGAAATGATAATAGAAGGAGGTAGAAAGTATGTATTGTTATAATTGTGGGGGATTCATCCCCGAGGGAAGAGACACTTGTCCGAATTGCGGGGCTACGCAGTCCCAGCCGGTTCAGAGACAGAACAGCGCCGATGCGTGGGCGCAGAAGATGAGAGGAGTGTCGGATCCGCTCCGAAAGCTCTACAAGTATCGTCTCATAGGGACGATCGTAGCGGCTGGAATTTGCGCGGTCACCGTACTCTATCTTTTCGCTCTGATCAACGGCGTAGATACGATCGACTATGGATATTGGGGTCAATACTATGTTTTTTCCGAAACGTTTCAGGCCATATCGGGTCTGTATGCCGCTTCAATGATCGTCTTCGCGATCGTCGGTGTTATCGTCACCATTTGTATGTTGATAACATTCAATGACATGAAGAGATTTGAGGACAGATTCGGTACTGTATTTACGTTAGCGTTGCTTTCGATCATTTCGTCTCTTGCGGAAAGCTTTTGCAAGGACTCGTTTAAGATCATTGTTTCACTGGCGGATCTGGTGATCGAGATCCTGATGTATTATCACCTTTACGGTGCAATGGCGGATATTACGAGACCGCTGGATCGGGACCTCGCTTCGAAATGGGATACCCTGTTCAAGATTTTCGTTGGATACATTGTGCTTTCCTTTATCGCGGGAATTGTCATTGTATTGTGCGCAAGCAACTATTCGTCGTTGAAGGGTGCTATGTTCTTCTTGACACTGGTACTGGCCGGAGGAGTTGCAATGAACATTTATGAACTGACTCTGTTCAAAGCTTCCACGTCTGTTTTTGAACGACTTGAGCGTTCGTATCCGGTGAATAACAATAACCGCTGGGATGAGTATTGAATAGTATAAGAAACGATGGATCGGGCCGTCTCCGAAAGGAGGTGGCCTGGTTTTTTATTTGGAGATGGTGCTTATGGTCGATGCGTGCCTGATAAATTTACCAGATTACTGCAGGAAATCTAAAACTACATAGTGCTAATTATAAAATTTCAGTAAATTCACTCGAAACGCTTTACATTTACAGAAATATGTGATACTCTTTTTGTACAAGACGAGGGGGATGGAAGTCAAGTAAGAAATGAAAAATGAGCGGGAGGTGAACGCTATGAGGAAATTGACATCTTTGGTGCTCAGCGTATTGCTGGCAGCAGCATTGACCGCCTGTGAGAACGGAGGAGAGCCTCCGAAGAACGGGACGAACCCGGGAGAGCAGGTAGGAACCAAGGCACAGAATGAAGCATTTACCATAAAAGAGAATAAGAAGATCAATCTGGTAGACTATTCCGATCCGAACGGCTACTTCAAGATGAAGATCCCGGAAGGGTTTACCGTGAGTGTTTATCCCGGTGATCTGATCCACTATACGTTTATCGTGACGGATCCGAATAACCCGCAGTATTGCATCTTCTTCAACATGAAGACGGAGGGTTACCTGAAGACCGAGGCAGAGCGGCAGTGGTATGGAAGAATGTATCCGGACACACCGTTCGCGAAGCTTCCGGCGCTTGATCCGCCGACGACAGAGTATTTTTACCAGGTGTTTACGCAGTCATTTGCCCTGTCAAATACAAGCACATTCACCTTCCCGGTCATGAATGGTTTTGAGATGGTCGAGAAGATCGGTACGAATATGACGGGTGGCGATGTGATCCGCGGCACGTTTACGGACTCGATGGGCAGGAAGACGGATGGACTGTTTTCCGCATCCATGTATCCGGTCAGCTTGTATTATGTGACCGCGTACTATGTATATGACACCATGTACATTACCGCTCCGGAAAATGAATTCATCGAGTGGGAGGGCCCGCTGATGGAGTGCATTAGCAGCATTCAGTTTACGCAGAAGTTCGTGGATGGGTTCTACGGACAGGAGGAGATCCTGGCGCGCAGCATCAAGGCGAACGCGCAGATCTATGACTCGATCTCCGATACCATCACACAGGGCTGGAACGCACGGCAGTCGACCTACGATATCATCAGCCAGAAGCAGAGCGATGCGACGCTGGGCTATGAGAGAGTTTACGACACCCAGACGAACGAGATCTACCGCGCGTACAACGGTTTCACGGATGACTACACCGGGGATCGGTATAAGGTGGTCACCGATGAAATGTACAACCAGCCGATCTACGGCTATATCGAGAAAAAGTAAGTTTGTTGTTTTTCTTTCGCGCCTTACGGGAGGCGCAGTACCGGAAGTGTAAATCCGGGAAGGTTCAGGTCCGCGGGTGGACGGGAGATCCGCACCGCGCGCGGACATATAGATCGGCAGGGGAGGAAAAACTTCACCTGCAAAACGCAGAAAACCGCGTC
>JAFZZY010000005.1 GCA_017615545.1 Lachnospiraceae bacterium | reverse complement strand
GCGTAGAGGATGCAAAGCAAGATCAGGCTTCCGGCGAAGTGCATCCCAGGAAGCTAAGGCAAGCGTAGAGGATGCAAAGCAAGATCAGGCTTTTTGCGAAGTGCATCCCAGGAAGCTAAAGCCGGCGTAGAGGATGCAAAGCAAGATCAGGCTTCCTGCGAAATGCATCCCAGGAAGCTAAAGGCAGCGTAGAGGATGCAAAGAATGTGGGAGGCGCAGGGATGCTTCTGAGAGTTAGATTTATGGAGGTGTGTATATGAAAAAGAGGATACAAAGCGAGGTTACAAAACTGGAATTGATCCAAGCTCGTTTATTGAGGGAGCAGAAAAGTTGTGATGAGCGATTGAGGGGAGAAAAGTTTGTGTGCAAGAAAAGGAAAACCGGATATCAATACTATGTGGATGATAAGTACGTAAGCAAGAAAAAAGAAGGTAGACGACTTGGACTTTTAGCAGATAAGGAATATCGGGAGAAGATGCTTCTCGCACTAAAGAAGGAAATTCAAGTTCTGAAAAGGGCGATCCGCTCAGAGGAGAACTTGGCGGATGTATATCGAAACATGCACCGCGGCAAACAAATCCTGTTCACCCCAGATTATGTTCCAATCGAATTGAAGATCGAGGAATTTGAGATGGCTCAGTACGAGGGGCTGCCTTTTCGTGAGGGGGATTCGACGGATTTCGTGACAGGGAAGGGTGAGCGTGTCCGGTCGAAATCAGAGAAGATCATTGCGGATGAATTGGCCAGACAGGGGATACCGTATAAATACGAGAAGCCATTGCTGTTGAACGTGGATGGTATGATGAGGACCTTTTATCCGGATTTCACGGTCATGAACGTGACTACGGGGGAGATCAAATATTTGGAGCATTTTGGGATGGTGGACAGTTCGAATTACCTGAAGAACACGCTTTCCAAACTGGATGTTTACGAGAAGAACGGTTTGCTGATCGGGCGGGAGGTGATCTTGCTTCATGAGAGTGCGTACCGGCCGCTGAACACTCGGGTGATCACGGATTACATTCGGGAGTTTCTGACTTGAGTGAGAGCCTAGCTATGGAGGAGAACGGCATTGACCGAGGGGAAATTCCTGACTTGAGTGAGCGCCTGGCTATGGAGGAGAATGGTATTGACCGAGGGGAAATTCCTGGCTTAAGCAAACGCCTAACTGCGGAGGAGAACGGCATTGACCGAGGGGGAAATTCCTGACTAGAGTGAGAGCTTAGCTGTGGAGGAGAATGGTATTGACCGAGGGGAAATTCCTGACTAGAGTGAGCGCTTAGCTGTGGAGGAGAATGATATTGACCGAGGGGAAATTCCTGACTTAAGCAAACGCCTAACTGCGGAGGAGAACGGCATTGACCGAGGGGAAATTCCTGACTAGAGTGAGAGCTTAGCTGTGGAGGAGAATGATATTGACCGAGGGGAAATTCCTGACTAGAGAGGATTTTGCTACGGAGGAGACCGGCATTGACCGAGAGGGAAAATGCGGTTCGGAATGTCATCCGCACTAGCCAAACGATAGCTTCGGTTCGACGCACCGAGGGCTTTGGATCACGTTGCGTGGTTTTCGGCGCAACATTCCTGTCTTGCGATTTATAGGGTTTTGCCTTATAATGGAAACATGATTTCCGGGTTGGAGAACTCGGGAAATGCGTGCAGGGAGCGCAGGATAGAAGGACTTGCGTTTCCGAATATCGAGGGTGTCCGCCGATTTCATAGGGCGGTAAGGAGTAAACATGAGAGATTTTCGATTAGCGGGCGCGGGCAATGGCGCCGTGATCTATTATGAAGAGGGTACGAAGGACAGCGCGGGCATCAAGAGAATCGCGAAGGTGGTCGCGGGCGATGTGCTTGTGATCTCGGCCGGGCGGCTGGGAGTTCGCGGTATCCGCAGGAACCGCCGGAGTTTGTTGGCGGAGATGCTGTATATGGCGCCGAAGGACACGGACCTGGTGTGCGTGTGCACGGCGGATCAGGATCTTTATAAAGAGTGGGAGGCCGCGGGTGTTGATTTCGGGTTTGCGCCGGCGGGGCAGAGCCTCGGCCGTGAGCGGTTTTCCATGCAGGTAGTGAATATCAGGAAGACGGAGGCGGGGGTTGAAGTTGTAGCAAGCTCAGCTACGTCGGCTGAGACTGTTGCGTCGGTAGCATCGGGCTTGGCTTCAGCGACCGCATCAGCTGCTGTGTCGGCAGCATCGAGCTCGGCTTCGGCGACTGCATCAACTGTTGCATCGGCAGCATCGGGCTCGGCTTCGACTTCAGCATCCGCAACTGCTTCAGCTGTAGCGTCTGCAGCATCAGCCTCGGCATCCGCATCTGCCGTTTCGAGCGTGGATTCCGACTCCACCACGGTCCTGCTGATCGCGGGCACGGATCGCCTGGGCGCGATCTATGGTTTGCTCGAGATCTCGAAGATCTGCGGCATGCCGACGTGGTGCTACTGGGGCGATGCGATGCCGAAACGGCAGAAGAAGCTGCATTTGCCGATAGAGGCACTGACGAAGGTGTCGAAGGAGCCGTCGGTGCGCCTGCGCGGATTTTTCATGAACGACGAGTGGCCGTCGCTCGGAAACTGGGTTTCCAACACGTTCGGCGACTTCAATGTAGATTTTTATGAGCAGGTGTTCGTGCTCCTGCTTCGTATGCACGGCAACTTCCTGTGGCCGGCGATGTGGTCGGCGTCCTTCCCCTGCGACGGCGCGGGCGGGAACACGCGGGAGACCGATCCGCTGGCGAACGCCATCCTGGCGGACGAGCTGGGCATCACCATGAGCACGTCGCATCACGAGCCCCTCATGCGCGCGAGCGAGGAGTGGGACCATGTGAAGTCCGCGGACAATGCGGTGGACTACGGCCATGACTGGAACTACCGCACGAACGCGCGCGGCCTGCATGAGTATTGGGACGACTCCGTGAAGCGCATGGGTGCGTTCAAGAACCTGTACACCTTGGGCATGCGCGGCGAGCGCGACTCCAAGATCATGGGCGATGACGCGACCATGCTGGACAATGTCAATCTTCTGAAGGACACCATCCTGGACCAGAAGGCGATCCTGGCGGCGCATGGACTGAAGGACGCGCCGAAGGTGCTCGCTTTGTATAAGGAAGTTGAGGACTATTTCTACGGCGACGAGACCACGCCGGGTCTGGCGACCTGGGAGGAACTCGACGACGTCCTCCTCCTGCTTTCCGATGATAATTTCGCAAACTGTCGCACGCTCCCGACCGCGGAGACGAAGGATCGCCCGGCCGGCTGGGGTCTGTACTACCACTTCGACTACCACGGCGGCCCGATCTCCTACGAGTGGGTGAACAGCACTGCCCTCCAGAAGGTTTGGGACCAGATGACCCTGGCGTATGAGTACGGCATCCGCGATCTTTGGGTGGTCAATGTCGGCGACCTGCGTCCGCAGGAGCTGCCGCTGTCGTACTTCCTGGATCTCGCTTATGATTTCGAGGGGATGGGATCTTCCGCTCCGAACACTTGTGAGACCTATATTAGAAAGTGGGTGAACGAGCAGTTCGCTGCACTTGATGTAGTTGATGGATACACGCAGCCTGCCCAGGCTGGTGAAAGCAGGCAATCTGCTGCGACCGATGGCTCCGCGCAGCCTTCCACGGCTGACGACCTCCGCGAGAAGATCGCGCAGATCCTTTCCTTATATACACATATGAACCAGAACCGCCGGCCCGAGGTCGTGTACGAGAACACATTTTCCGTAAACTATCTGCAGGAGGCGGCGCGGGAACTGAAGAAGGCCGAGCTGATCGAGAAGCTTTGCTTCGAGGTCTTCGACAAAATGGACGAGCGCCTGGCGCCCGCGTTCTACGGACTGGCGGCCTTCCCGGCCCTGGCGTCCGCGAACGTACGCAAGATGATGATCCTCGCGGGATACTACAATCTGTACGCGTCGGCGGGGGACGGCCTGGCCAATGTCTGCCACGCCCTCGTGACCGAGTGCATTGCCCGCGATAAAGAACTGTGCCGTTGCTACAACGAAGACATGGCGGGCGGAAAATGGAATGGCATGATGCTGAGCAACCACGTCGGCTTCCATCGCTGGAACGACGAGGGCTGGTCCTACCCGCAGACGGCGGTCATCGCCGAAAAGGACGGCCTGTTCGTCTGGAGCGAGGACGACGGTTCGTCGTGCTTCGCAGGCTTCGACGCCGAACCTTGTGTGCTCACCCTGCCGAGCCTGATGGAGGGTCGCGGCGAGGAGTTGCTGCTGACCGTTTCGGCGTCCGGCACCTACGATCCCGACGCGGAAAATGTCGAGATCGGCCTGTCGCAGATCCCGGAGTGGCTGAACGTTGTGGTCGCGCCGAAGTTTGAGAGTGAGCTGTCGAGGTCGATCGTGGAAGACGAGCTTCTGGACATGGTGGCGGATTTCCGCGCCTGCCCGACGGCCTTCGAGGTGCGGATCTCGTTGAACGAGCACGCCGACCTGCTGCCGCAGGAGAGCGTGAAGGACAGCTTCAAGATCACCCTGGGCACGGCTTGCGTCGTTGTCGAGACGCGCTTTGAGGCGCTCGCGGACGAAGCGGTCGGCGAGGATATGCGCAAAGTCGAGAACAACGGCTACCTCGAACTCGAGGCGAACATGGCGCGCCTCACGCCCGGCAAAAACGGACGCGAGTTCCTGCTGCTCACCGAGTACGGCAAGACGGCGGACACCTTGCGCATGGAGCCGGTGTTCGGTGACGTGAAGGATGGCGAAGATGCGCCGAAGGCGGAGCTTGGTTTCCGCATTGTCCACGAAGGAACGTACGAGATCCAACTGTGCTTCGGACCGAGCAACCCTGTCGAAAAGGGTTGCGGCCAATGCTTCGGCTTGCTGCTGGATGGCGAGGCCCTGCCGGGAACGAACGGCGAGGCGGTGAGGGATTCATTGCCCGCAGGTTTCATAGCCGGGGACTACAATAGCTTCGCATGGTGCCGCGGTGTGTTGGAGAACATCCGCGTGGTGACGTACACGGCGAAACTGTCGGCCGGAACGCACAGCCTGCTCTACATCGGAGCTGACGCCGGCGTACTGTTACAGCGTGTCGTACTCGTGCGCGAGCCCGACTAAAAAGATCGTCGCAATTGCGTCATATAAGCAAAGAGTGTAGAAGTGTTGCGGCTGGACCGTATAAGCAGAGTGAAAAGAAGGGGTTCGGCTGTATCATTAAGCAGTACAGAAGAAAGACCGCAACCACAAAGAATCAACAGACTGCAAGATGCATTGCATCATATAATAAGAAGGAGGGGCAGTTTTCTGCCGCAAACTATGTTAGTAGCCGATCAATGGAAGGAATATACCGTGCTCGATACGTCGGGCGGGGAGAAACTGGAGCGCTGGGGCGACTATGTCCTGGTGCGCCCGGATCCGCAGGTTATCTGGACCACGAAGAAAACGAACGCGGGGTGGAGGAAGCCGAATGCGCACTACCACCGGAGCGACCGCGGAGGCGGCGAGTGGGAGTTCTTCGACCTGCCGAAGCAGTGGAGCATCCGCTACGACCCGCTGGACCTGACGTTCCTGCTGAAGCCGTTCAGCTTCAAGCACACCGGGCTCTTCCCGGAGCAGGCGGTGAACTGGTCCTGGTTCGCGAAGATCATCCGTGACGCGAAGGCGAAGGAGCCGGAGCGCACGATCAAAGTGCTGAACCTGTTCGCCTACACCGGCGGCGCGACATTGGCCGCGGCCCGCGCGGGCGCAGCGGTCACGCACGTGGACGCGTCGAAGGGCATGACCCAGTGGGCGAAGGAAAATGCGGCGGCCTCCGGACTGTCGGACGCGCCCATCCGCTGGCTGGTCGATGACTGCCAGAAGTTCGTCGAGCGCGAGATCCGCAGGGGCAATCACTACGACGCCATCATCATGGATCCGCCGTCCTACGGACGCGGGCCGGGTGGCGAGGTCTGGAAGATCGAGGATGCCGTGCATCCGCTCGTCGCGACCTGCAAGCAACTGCTGAGCGACAAACCCCTGTTCTTCCTTATCAACTCTTATACGACAGGACTGCAGCCGGCGGTGCTTACATACATGCTGCAGCTGGAGGTGGCTTCCGCCTTCGGCGGGACCGTATGCTCGGACGAGATCGGCCTGCCCGTAAAGGAAGGTCCGGTGCCGGGACTGGTGCTCCCGTGCGGAGCCAGCGGCCGCTGGATGGCCTGAAAACCCGAAAAATGTTGAAAAATCCTAGGTTTTACAAGGGGAAAGCTCTCGCGAAAGCCCGAGTTTTCCCCAAAATGATGAAAATCAGAAAAAAATTTAAAAAAACGCTTGCAATTTCAGCAGGGATGCGGTAATATATTTCTTGCTGTGACATTGATAGCGTTGAAGTGTGAGGTTGCTGCCCACCGTGGCAGGTTTTCCGCGGAGCGAATGTCAAGTTAGGAAACTGGCGACAAGTCACTGTACCAAATCATCCGCTTCGGGCGGAAATGACGTGCGGACGGGGCAGCAAGGCCTCATATTTTTATGAGTCCGGTTGCGACACGCACGGGCAAGTGTACAGTCACCACTTGTCGTACTGTTAAAAGTACGAATAGGAGGCGACTTTTTTTATGGCAAGTCAAGTAATGAGAATCACGTTGAAGGCATACGAGCACCAGTTGGTGGATCAGTCTGCCGCAAAGATCATCGACACCGCGAAGAAGAGCGGTGCACAGGTAAGCGGACCGGTTCCTCTTCCTACTAAGAAAGAGGTAGTTACGATCCTCAGAGCCGTTCACAAGTATAAGGACTCCAGAGAGCAGTTCGAGCAGAGAACGCACAAGAGATTGATCGATATCATCGCGCCGAACCAGAAGACAGTGGATGCACTTTCCCGTCTTGAGATGCCGGCAGGTGTTTACATCGATATCAAGATGAAGACAAAGTAATTTGCCATTCATTGACCGAGACTGAAACGTCTCACCCAAACAAGTTTATCCGGAACATGATATAGAAGCGTTTTCAAACCCACTTATATCTGACTGTTCTAGGATGATTGCCGTGAAAACGGTAATCCGCTGTAGATAAAACAGGAGGTAAAACACATGAAGAAAGCGATTTTAGCTACAAAAGTCGGAATGACTCAGGTCTTCGATGCAGAAGCAGGCGTGCTCATTCCGGTAACGGTTCTTCAGGCTGGTCCTTGCGTAGTTACGCAGGTTAAGACAGTTGATAAGGACGGTTACGATGCAGTTCAGGTCGGATTTGTTGACAAGAGAGAAAAGCTCGTCACAAAGCCGCTTAAGGGTCACTTTGACAAGGCAGGAGTATCCTATAAGAGATACATCCGCGAGCTCAAGCTCGACAACGCTGCCGACTACTCCGTAAAGGATGAGATCAAAGCTGACATGTTTGCAGAGGGCGACAAGATCGACGCTACTGCAATCTCAAAGGGTAAAGGATACCAGGGTGCCATCAAGCGCCACGGCCAGTCCAGAGGACCTATGGGCCATGGTTCCAAGTATCATCGTCATGCGGGTTCCAACGGTCCTGCCACTACGCCCGGTAGAGTATTCAAGGGCAAGAAGATGGCCGGCCACATGGGAAGCAAGAAGGTTACGATCCAGAATCTCGTGGTTGTTCGCGTAGATGCTGAGAAGAACCTGCTTCTGGTTAAGGGTGCAGTACCCGGCGCCAAGAACGCGCTTGTAACACTGAAGAACACCGTTAAGACGGACAAATAGTTATATTTGTTGAAAGGAGGCTAACAGATGGCTAAGGTATCTGTTTACAATATGGAAGGCGCCCAGGTAGGCGAGATCGAATTAAACGACTCCGTATTTGGCGTTGAAGTAAACGAGCATTTGGTAAAGATGGCTGTAACAAACCAGCTGGCCAATATGCGTCAGGGCACACAGAAGGCTAAGACCCGTTCGGAAGTATCCGGCGGCGGCAAGAAGCCTTGGAGACAGAAGGGAACCGGTCACGCTCGTCAGGGTTCCATCCGCGCACCTCAGTGGAAGGGCGGCGGCATGGTATTCGCTCCCGTACCGAGAGACTATTCCTTCAAGTTGAATAAGAAAGAAAAGAGAGCAGCTCTTAAGTCTGCACTTTCTTCTAAGGTAGCAGACCAGAAGTTCATCGTACTGGATCAGCTCGTTATGGACGAGATCAAGACGAAGAAGTTCGCACAGGTCATGGCTAACCTGAAGCTGGATAAGGCTCTGGTTGTTCTTGCAGACAACGATGCAAACGTTGTTAAGTCCGCAAGCAACATCCCGACCGTTAAGACAGCTCTGACAAACACCATCAACGTGTTTGACATTCTTAAGTATGACACCGTTGTTGCCACAAAGGCTGCAGTTGAGAAGATCGAGGAGGTATATGCGTAATGGCTGACATTAAATATTATGACGTTATCCTCAAGCCTGTTGTAACCGAGAAGAGCATGAACGCTATGGCAGAGAAGAAGTACACCTTCCTCGTTCATCCGGATGCAAACAAGGTTATGATCGCCGAGGCTGTTGAGAAGATGTTCCCCGGCACAAAGGTTGCAAGTGTGAATACCATGAACCTGGACGGTAAGACCCGTCGTCGTTCATCCATCCGCGGCGTGATCTACGGAAAGACCGCTAAGATGAAGAAGGCGATCGTAAAGCTTACCGAGGACAGCTCTGAGATCGAGGTATTCCAGGGTCTGTAATCATTGCCCGTAAGACGGACATAAGACCCTAAGTATTCGCAATAAAGCGAGATGATAAATGAACCCGGACAGATAAGCCGGGGGTTTTGAAAGGAGTAATCACCATGGGAATTAAGAAATATACCCCATATACACCTTCCAGACGTAACATGACAGGCTCCGATTTCGCGGAGATCACAAAGACCGTTCCTGAGAAGTCCCTGCTCGTTTCTCTTAAGAAGAACGCAGGCCGTAACGATCAGGGTAAGATCACTGTCAGACATCGTGGTGGTGGAAATAGAAGAAAGTACAGAATCATTGATTTCAAGAGAAACAAAGATGGTATCCCTGCAAAGGTAGTTGCGATCGAGTACGATCCGAACCGTACGGCTAACATCGCCCTGATCTGCTATGCAGACGGCGCAAAGGCATACATCCTGGCTCCTCAGGGCCTGGAAGTAGGCATGACCGTTAACAGCGGCGCTCAGGCCGAGGCAAGAATCGGTAACGCTCTTCCTTTGAGCGAGATCCCTGTTGGTACCAACGTACACAACATTGAGCTTTATCCCGGTGCAGGCGCACAGATGGTTCGTTCCGCAGGCGCTTCCGCACAGCTCATGGCGAAGGAAGGTAAGTACGCAACACTGCGTCTGCCGTCCGGCGAGATGAGAATGGTATCCGGCCTTTGCAAGGCTACGATCGGTACCGTAGGTAACGCAGACCACAGCCTCATCAATATCGGTAAGGCAGGTCGTAAGAGACATATGGGTATCCGTCCTACTGTTCGCGGTTCTGTTATGAACCCTAACGATCACCCGCACGGCGGTGGTGAAGGTAAGTGTGGTATCGGTCGTCCCGGTCCCAGCACTCCTTGGGGCAAGCCTGCTCTTGGTCTTAAGACCAGAAAGAAGAACAAGCAGTCCAACAAGCTGATCGTTAGAAGACGCGACGGCAAGGCACTCAAGTAATTCGAGATAGGAGGATAAAAATCATATGGCTCGTTCACTGAAAAAAGGACCGTTTGCGGATGCACACCTTTTGAAGAAGGTTGATGCTATGAACGCTGCCGGTGACAAGTCTGTTATCAAGACATGGTCCCGCCGTTCTACCATTTTCCCTCAGATGGTTGGTCATACAATTGCAGTTCATGATGGTAGAAAGCATATTCCGGTATATGTTACCGAGGATATGGTTGGTCACAAGTTGGGAGAATTCGTTGCTACCAGAACCTACAGAGGTCACGGCAAGGACGAAAAGAAATCACGTAAGTAATTGAAAGGAGGTTACTTCCAATGGCGAAAGGACATAGATCCAAGATCAAAAGAGAGAGAAACGCACAGAAGGATAATAGACCTTCAGCTAAGTTATCTTACGCCAGAATATCCGCACAGAAGGCTTGCTTCGTGCTGGATGCTATCAGAGGCAAAGATGTTAAGTCAGCGATCGGTATCCTGACTTACAACCCCAGATATGCTTCTTCTGTTATTTTAAAGCTTTTAAATTCTGCTGTTGCTAACGCAGAGAACAACAACGGCATGAATCCGGAAAACCTGTTTATAGAGGAGTGCTTTGCTAACCAGGGCCCGACTATGAAGAGAATGCATCCCAGAGCGCAGGGTAGAGCTTACGGCATCTTAAAGAGAGTAAGCCACATCACCATCGTGCTCAATGAAAGATAGGAGGAGAATATGGGACAGAAAGTTAATCCTCACGGCCTGAGAGTCGGAATCATCAAGGATTGGGAATCCAAGTGGTATGCTGACGCAAACTTCGCAGACTGCCTGGTTGAAGACTATAACATCCGTAAAGCCCTCAAAGAGAAGCTCTACGGCGCAGGTATTTCCAAGATCGAGATCGAGAGATCTACAGACCGCGTTAAAGTTATCATCTACACAGCTAAGCCCGGTATCGTAATCGGTAAGGGCGGTGCTGATATCGAGAAGTTGAAGAATGAAGTTCAGAAGCTGACAAAGGATAAGCTCTTTGTCGACATCAAGGAGATCAAGAGACCTGACCGCGAGGCTCAGCTTGTAGCAGAGAACATCGCAGCACAGCTCGAGAACCGTATCTCATTCCGTCGTGCTATGAAGTCCAGCATGAGCCGTGCAATGAAGTCCGGTATCCTTGGTATCAAGACCGCTTGCTCCGGCCGTCTGGGCGGTGCAGATATTGCTCGTACAGAATTCTACAGCGAGGGAACCATCCCGCTTCAGACACTTCGTGCCGATATCGACTACGGTTTCGCTGAGGCAGACACCACCTACGGTAAGGTAGGCGTTAAAGTCTGGATCTACAAGGGCGAAGTCCTTCCGGTAAAGGCTGCTAAGGAAGGAGGAGCTAAATAATGTTAATGCCTAAAAGAGTTAAGCACCGTAAGCAGTTCCGTGGAACCATGGCTGGTAAGGCGCTTAGAGGAAATAAGATCAGTAACGGTGAGTATGGTTTGGTTTCACTGGATCCCTGCTGGATCAAGTCCAACCAGATCGAGGCAGCCCGTGTCGCTATGACACGTTATATCAAGCGTGGTGGTAAGGTTTGGATCAAGATCTTCCCCGACAAGCCTGTAACGGCAAAGCCTGCCGAGACTCGAATGGGTTCCGGTAAAGGTGCGCTTGAGTACTGGGTAGCTGTAGTTAAGCCCGGCCGTGTAATGTTCGAAATTGCAGGTGTTCCGGAAGATGTTGCAAAGGAAGCTCTTCGTCTCGCAATGCACAAACTGCCTTGCAGATGTAAGATCGTATCCCGCGCAGACTTAGAAGGCGGTGATAACAGTGAAGAATAATATCGTTAAAGACTTGAGAGCAAAATCGATCGCAGATCTGCAGGATGAACTTGTATCTGCAAAGAAGGAACTGTTCAACTTGAGATTCCAGAACGCTACAAATCAGCTGGATAACACAAGCCGGATCAAGGAAGTTCGCAAGAACATCGCTAAGATTCAAACCGTTATCACTGAGAAAGCAAAGATCGCTGAATAATCCCGGGAAGGAGGAACTTTAATATGGAAAGAAATTTAAGAAAGACCCGTACTGGGAAGGTTGTCAGCAACAAGATGGATAAGACCATCGTTGTAGCCGTAGAAGACAATGTAAAGCATCCTCTTTACAAGAAGATCGTTAAGAGAACATATAAGTTAAAGGCTCATGACGAGGAGAATGCATGCGGTATCGGTGACACAGTTAAGGTAATGGAAACAAGACCTCTGTCCAAGGATAAGAGATGGAGACTGGTTGAGATTATCGAGAAGGCGAAATAATCGAGACACCCGGCAGATTGTCGGGATGAAAGGAGATTCAAGATGATTCAGCAGGAAACCCGATTGAAGGTCGCTGACAACACCGGTGCCAAGGAACTCCTTTGCATCAGAGTTTTGGGCGGTTCTACAAGAAGATATGCAGCTATCGGCGACGTGATCGTTGCGTCCGTAAAAGATGCAACACCCGGCGGCGTTGTTAAAAAGGGCGATGTTGTTAAGGCTGTCGTAGTTCGTACAGTTAAAGGCGCACATCGTAAGGATGGTTCTTACATCCGTTTCGATGATAACGCAGCAGTTATCATCAAGGAAGACAAGAACCCCAGAGGTACCCGTATTTTCGGACCGGTTGCCAGAGAGCTTCGTGAGAAGCAGTTTATGAAGATCGTATCTTTGGCACCCGAAGTATTATAAGGAGGTGGCGATTTGGCTGCAAAAATTAAAAAAGGTGATACCGTACGCGTGATCGCCGGAGCAGAAAAAGATAAAGAGGGTAAAGTCCTGGAAGTTAAGGACGGAGCCGTAAAGGTTGAAGGTATCAACATGGTCACCAAGCACATGAAGCAGAACCCCGGTAATCCGAACGGCGGTATCGTGACCAAAGAAGGCTTTATCGATGCCTCCAATGTTATGTTGGTAGTTGGAAAAGATGCAGTACGTGTCGGCTTCAAGATTGAGAACGGTCTTAAGTACCGTGTCAACAAGAAGACCGGTGAAGTGATCGACATCGTTTCGAAACCTAAGAAGAACTAAGCATTTTTGGAGAGGAGGTCCGAACGTTGAGTAGTAGATTAAAAGATTTTTATGCAAGCGAGGTTATCCCCGCTATGATTAAAGAGTTCGGCTATCAGAACATTATGGAAGTTCCGAAGCTCGACAAGATCGTGATCAACCGCGGTGTTGGCGAAGCAAGAGAGAATGCTAAGGTTCTTGATGTAGCTGTTAAAGAGCTTGAGACGATCGCAGGACAGAAGGCCGTTGTAACAAAGGCTAAGAAGTCCGTTGCGAACTTCAAGGTCAGAGAAGGCATGCAGATCGGCTGCAAGGTAACACTTCGCGGCGACAGAATGTATGAGTTCCTGGATCGTTTGGTAAACCTGTCATTGCCTCGTGTGCGTGACTTCAGAGGTGTTAACCCTAACTCCTTCGACGGAAGAGGTAACTACGCTCTCGGTATCCGTGAGCAGCTCATTTTCCCTGAGATCGAGTACGATAAGGTTGACAAGACCCGTGGTATGGACATCATCGTTGTAACAACTGCTAAGACAGACGCTGAAGCGCGTAAGTTGTTAGAGCTGTTCAACATGCCCTTTCAGAAGTGATCAGGAGGTAGATTTTCATGGCAAAAACTTCAATGAAGATTAAGCAGGCGCGTGAGCAGAAGTTCTCTACCAGAGAGTACAATCGCTGCAGAATCTGCGGAAGACCGCATGCATATTTGAGAAAGTACGGCATTTGCAGAATCTGCTTCCGTGAGTTGGCTTACAAGGGCCAGATCCCCGGCGTTAAGAAAGCAAGCTGGTAATACGAGGAAGGAGGACACTTAAATGGCAATGAACGATCCTATTGCAGATATGCTTACAAGAATCCGTAATGCTAACACTGCAAAGCATGACACAGTAGATATTCCTTCATCTAAGATGAAGATCGCGATCGCAGACATCCTCGTTAACGAGGGTTACATCGCAAAGTACGAGCTGGTTGACAATGGCAACTTCAAGGATATCCGCATTACTCTTAAGTACAACAAGGATAAGACTGAGAAGGCTATCACAAACCTGAAGAGAATCTCTAAGCCCGGTCTTCGCGTATATGTAAGCTGCGAAAATATGCCGAAGGTACTTGGCGGACTCGGCACCGCGATCATTTCCACCAACAAGGGCGTGATCACGGACAAGGAAGCCAGAAATCAGAACATCGGCGGCGAAGTGCTGGCGTTTGTTTGGTAAGACGACATATTCAATTTTTTAGGAGGAATGGCAAATGTCACGAATTGGAAGAATGCCCATCGCGATCCCCGCAGGTGTTACTGTGAGCATCGCAGAAAATAATAAAGTGACGGTTAAGGGACCGAAGGGTACCCTTGAAAGAGTTCTCCCTGCTGAGATGCAGATCAAGCAGGAGGGCGCTGAAGTAGTTGTTTCTAGACCGAACGATCTGAAGAAGATGCGTTCTTTACATGGTCTCACAAGAACCCTTATCGCTAACATGGTTACCGGCGTTACCGCAGGCTACGAGAAGACGCTTGAGGTAAACGGTGTCGGCTACAGAGCAGCAAAGCAGGGCAAGAAGCTCGTTCTTTCTCTCGGATATTCTCATCCGGTAGAGATGACCGATCCGGAAGGCCTTGAGTCTAGCGTAGACGGCAACAAGATCATCGTTAAGGGTATCGACAAAGAGAAGGTTGGCCAGTACGCTGCCGAGATCAGAACGAAGAGACTTCCTGAGCCTTATAAGGGCAAGGGTATCAAGTACGCGGATGAGGTTATCCGTCGTAAGGTTGGTAAGACCGGTAAGAAGTAATACAGGAGGAGTAAGATCATGATTAATAAGAAATCAAAAATTGAGATCCGCAAGGAAAAGCACAGAAGACTCCGCAGACATCTTTCCGGCACAGCCGAGAGACCCCGTCTCGCAGTTTTCAGAAGCAATGAGCACATCTACGCTCAGGTGATCGATGATGTTCAGGGCAAGACCATTGTTTCCGCCTCTACTCTTTCAAAAGATATTAAGGCTGAGTTAGAGCATACCAATACCGTTGATGCAGCAATCGCAGTAGGCAAGAGCATTGCCGAGAAGGCGATCGCAGCAGGCATCAAGGAAGTGGTTTTTGATCGCGGTGGTTTTATATATCAGGGCAAAGTTAAGGCATTAGCAGAAGCGGCAAGAGAAGCCGGTCTGGAATTCTAGTCGAGGAGGAGAAAACATGAAGCGTACAATCATTGATGCTAGTCAGTACGAGTTGGAAGAGACCGTGGTAGCTATCAAGCGTGTAACCAAGGTTGTTAAGGGCGGTCGTAATTTCCGCTTCGCAGCACTCGTAGTGGTAGGCGATAAGAACGGTCATGTCGGAGCCGGTATCGGCAAGGCGGCTGAAGTTCCGGAAGCTATCCGCAAGGGTAAGGAAGATGCTATGAAGCATCTCGTAGAAGTTCCCATGGATGAGAATAATTCCATCCCTCATGACAATGTCGGCAAGTTCGGAAGCGCTAACGTTCTTCTTAAGAGAGCTCCCGAAGGTACCGGTATCATCGCCGGAGGTCCGGCACGTAACGTGCTCGAGCTCGCCGGTATTCGTAACGTTCGTACTAAGTCTCTTGGTTCCAACAACAAGCAGAACGTTGTACTTGCAACCCTGCATGGTCTGACGAGCCTGGTAACTCCCGAAACCGTTGCGAAGCGTCGCGGTAAGTCCGTAGAAGAGATCGTAGGCTAAGGAGGAAAGAATAATGGCTGGTAAGTTAAAGATTACATTAGTTAAATCCACCATCGGCGCGGTTCCGAAGAATAAAGCTACGGCAGAGGCTCTGGGCCTCACAAAGCTTCATAAGACGGTAGAATTACCGGACAATGCAGCTGTCCGCGGTATGATCGCTAAGGTTAGACACTTAGTAACAGTTGAAGAAATCTAATAAGGAGGTGCCAAGATGGATTTGTCGAATTTAACACCTGCAGAAGGTTCTGTACATAGCAGCAACTTCCGTAGAGGCCGTGGTCACGGCTCAGGCAACGGCAAGACTGCCGGTAAGGGACATAAGGGTCAGAAGGCTCGTTCCGGCGGCGGCGTACGCCTTGGTTTCGAAGGCGGTCAGATGCCTTTGTTCAGACGTATTCCCAAGAGAGGTTTCAAGAACCGCAACTCGAAGGAGATCGTTGCGATCAATGTAGATGCACTTGAGAGATTTGAGAACGGTACCGAAGTAACGGTTGCCACTCTGCTTGAGAACGGCGTCATTTCACATGCTAGAGATGGAGTAAAGATACTCGGAAACGGAGATTTAACCAAAAAGCTTACGGTTAAAGTCGATGCTGTCAGCGAGAGCGCTAAGGCAAAGATTGAAGCGGTTGGTGGAAAAGTTGAGGTGATCTGATGTTCAATACACTTCGAAATGCCTTTAAAGTAAAGGACGTTCGTAAGAAGTTATGGTTCACACTCATGATGCTTTTTGTAGTTCGTTTGGGCAGCCAGATACCGATCCCGGGGACCGATTCACAGGTCATTAAGGATATTCTCGGTAAGAATGACACGGTATCCGGTATTCTTGGAATGATGTCCGGTGGTTCTCTCGAGAACTTTGCGATCTTCGCGCTCGGTATCGGACCATACATTACAGCGTCGATCATCATTCAGCTTTTAACAGCTGCATTCCCCGCGCTGGAGGAGATGCAGAAGGAGGGCGAAGAAGGCCGTAAGAAATTACAGTCCCTCACCCGTTACATGACGATCGCTCTTTCCGTATTGCAGGGTGGTTTCCTTTCATACTCACTCGGAAAAAATAATCTGTTCGGATTGAACTGGGGCGGCGGCAGCAAGGTCTGGTTGGTATTATCTACAACCGTTATCCTTACCGCGGGCGGCGCGTGCCTGATGTGGATCGGTGAGCGTATCACCGAGAGAGGCGTGGGCAATGGTATCTCCATCGTCCTGACCATCAACATCCTGGCTCGTATCCCCTCGGATTTCGCTGCTTTGGGTGAGCACTTCGTAGCTGGCAAGAAGATCCTTCCTGCAGCGCTTGCGATCCTCATTATTGCAGCGATCATCATCGCGATGGTAGTATTTGTCATCTACCTTCAGGATGGTGTTCGTAAGATCCCGGTACAGTATTCCAAGAAGGTTCAGGGAAATAAACTGGTCGGTGGCCAGCAGTCCCACATTCCGCTTAAGGTCAACACGGCCGGCGTTATCCCGGTCATCTTTGCTTCGACCTTGCTCTCATTGCCCCAGATCATTCAGTCTTACGGCAATTTCACCAACAAGGTTTGGATGGCGATCGTGAACATGCTCTCACAGAGCAACTGGTTCCGTTTTGCAGGCGGCGTATGGAAGTGGTACTACGTATTCGGCCCGATCCTTTATGTATTGATGGTATTCGGTTTCTCGTATTTCTATACGTCCTTTACCTTCAACCCGACCGAAGTTGCTACCAACATTAAGAAGAACGGCGGTCTGATCCCGAGCGTTCGCGCAGGATCACACACAGAGGAGTTCCTCAGAAATATTCTGAAGTACCTCATCTTTATCGGAGCGATCGGTCTTTCGATCGTAGCTCTGGCGCCGATCGTGGCTTCCGGCTTATTCAATATCGCCCAGGTTTCCTTCGGCGGTACATCGCTTATCATCGTAGTCAGCGTTGTTCTGGAGACGATCAAAGCGGTTGAGTCACAGATGATGGCCAGAAACTACAAGGGTTTCTTAAATAAATAATCAGATGGGTTCCATGGGGGAATTTTTCCTCCATGGGATTTGTCGGCGTTATAGGAGAGCTATATGAAGATAATCATGTTAGGCGCCCCGGGCGCCGGAAAAGGCACGCAGGCGAAACTGATCGCCGATCAGTACCAGATCCCTCATATCTCTACCGGTGATATCTTCCGTGCGAACATCAAGAACGGAACCGAACTCGGTAAGAAAGCAAAAACTTATATGGATCAGGGACTCCTGGTTCCGGATGAGCTCGTAGTTGACCTCGTTGTCGACCGCGTAGCGCAGGATGACTGCGTAAACGGCTACGTCCTGGACGGTTTCCCCAGAACCATTCCGCAGGCGAAGGCACTCGATGAAGCCCTGATCAAAAAGGGCACAGGCATCGACTACGCGCTGAACGTTGACGTTCCGGATGAGAACATCATCCGCCGTATGTCCGGCCGCCGCGCTTGTGTAAACTGCGGCGCGACCTATCACATTGTCCACATCCCGACGAAGGTAGAGGGCATCTGTGACCGCTGCGGCAGCGAACTGATCCTTCGCGACGACGATAAGCCCGAAACGGTTCAGAAGCGTCTGGACGTATACCACGAGCAGACACAGCCGCTGATCGATTACTATTCGAAGGCCGGCATTCTGATCTCCGTTGATGGAACCAAGGATATGATGGATGTCTTCGCTGACATCGAGAAGATCCTCGGTGAATAGTGTTTTTCGTGTCATATAGGAGCGATTAGATATGGCAATTTCAATCAAATCTCCGCAGGAGATCGAATACATGCGCGAAGCAGGACGCCTGCTGGCGCTGGTTCACCAGACCATGGCTCAGGAGTTAAAGCCGGGCATGTCGACCTACCAGATCGATAAGATCGGCGAGGAAGCGATCCGCAGTTTTAAGTGCATCCCTTCCTTCCTGAACTACAACGGTTTCCCCGCATCTATCTGCATTTCGGTCAATGATGTCATTATCCACGGCATCCCGAGTAAGAAGCAGTTCGTCAAGGAGGGCGACATCGTCAGCCTCGACGCAGGCCTGATCTATCACGGCTATCATGCAGACGCGGCGCGGACCCTGGCGGTCGGCGAGATCTCCGAGGAAGCCAAGAAACTGATCGAAGCAACGGAGAGGAGTTTCTTCGAGGGAATCAAGTTTGCAGTTGCAGGCGGTTTCCTTCACGATATCTCCGCCGGCGTAGAGAACTACATCAGACCGTTTGGCTATGGTATCGTACGCGAGTACACCGGTCACGGTGTCGGATCCCATCTCCATGAGGATCCCGCGATCCCGAACTACAAGCCGATCGGACGCGGACCGAAGTTGCGCGCAGGCATGACGCTTGCCGTAGAGCCGATGATCAACATCGGAACGCACCGCATCAAACAGCTGGATGACGGCTGGACGGTGAAGACAGCGGATGGTTCGCTCTCCGCACACTATGAGAATACGATCCTCATCACCGATGGTGAGCCCGAGATCCTCACGCTGTTAAAAGCGTGACGGCCTGAGGCAACCATTAAGAAGATCCGGAACCCCGGAGCTTAATGTTCTAAACAGGAGGTAAGAATGTCGAAAGCGGACATTATTGAAATTGAAGGAACAGTAATCGAAAAACTTCCCAACGCAACCTTCCAGGTTGAGCTGGCAAACGGCCATCAGGTACTCGCATACATCAGCGGAAAGCTTCGTATGAACTACATTCGTATCCTTCCAGGCGATACTGTGACCATTGAACTGTCACCCTACGATTTGTCCAAGGGCAGAATCATTTGGAGAGAGAAATAAGACTTCGAAATTCCTTAAAGTTTTGCTTGACAAAGCATTTTTGTGTGTGGTATGATAGATAACGCTGTTCGAGTCTGACAGGGGGTAGTGCCCCCTTTGACGAGGAAATCCCGCCTGCGCGGGGTCAGCAGCGTGACGCAAATTGATCAAAGCTTCCGGCTTTCCGGAGGGCGGATTTACATCCGTTGCAGGACGGATCAGGACGAAAGGAGGATGTCGCTATGAAAGTAAGAGCATCTGTAAAGCCTATTTGCGAGAAGTGCAAAGTTATCAAGAGAAAAGGCAGCATTCGTATTATTTGCGAGAACCCTAAGCATAAGCAGAGACAGGGTTGATCTAAGTTTCATGAAGATTCCGGCGGAGCGATCCGCGGTATCGCGGGCGGACTGAACAGTCGGCTCGAATTATATGTGCAATGAACTTGCACGGGTCGTATGCATTGCGTGCGGCGTAACTACTAAATTTGAAAGATGGAGGTACACACATGGCTCGTATTTCAGGTGTAGATTTACCCAGAGAGAAGCGTGTTGAGATCGGTCTGACTTATATCTACGGTATCGGAAGAGTAAGCTCTAATCGTATCCTCGCGCAGGCGAATGTAAATCCTGATACCCGCGTGAAGGATCTGACGGACGACGAAGTTGCCCGTATCCGTGACGTCATCGATGCTACACAGGTTGTAGAAGGTGATCTCAGACGTGAGGTAGCACTGAACATCAAGAGATTGCAAGAGATCGGATGTTACAGAGGAATTCGCCACAGGAAGGGCTTGCCGGTTCGTGGTCAGAAGACTAAGACTAACGCCAGAACCAGAAAAGGCCCGAAGAAGACAGTGGCTAACAAGAAGAAGTAAAATCTTTAAGAAAGGACCCATAAGGGAGGTTAGTTTGTAATATGGCTAAGAATGTGTCAGCAAAAAAGGTGACAAAAAAGCGTGTTAAGAAAAACGTTGAACGAGGACAAGCGCACATCCAGGCATCTTTCAACAACACTATCGTAACGTTGACGGATACGATGGGCAATGCCATTTCATGGGCAAGTGCCGGCGGGCTTGGCTTTAGAGGTTCAAGGAAATCTACTCCTTATGCAGCTCAGATGGCAGCTGAAACTGCTGCAAAAGCAGCAATTCCGCATGGATTAAAGTCTGTAGATGTTATGGTAAAAGGACCCGGTTCCGGTAGAGAAGCAGCGATCCGCGCGCTTGCAGCGTGTGGTATCGAGGTAACAAGCATTCGTGATGTGACTCCTGTTCCTCACAATGGTTGTCGTCCACCCAAACGCAGAAGAGTTTAATTAGGAGGTGCTACAGTGGCAGTCGATAGAGTTCCAGTTTTAAAGAGATGCAGATCGTTAGATCTTGACCCTGTTTTCCTGGGTATTGACAAGAAGTCAAAAAGAACCCTGAAGAGAGCCAACAGAAAGGTGAGCGAGTACGGCCAGCAGCTTCGTGAAAAGCAGAAGGCTAAGTTCATCTACGGTGTGTTGGAAAAACCTTTTAGAAATTACTATACAAAAGCCAGCAAGATGAGAGGTATGGTCGGTGAGAATCTTATGATCCTCCTCGAGCGTAGACTTGATAATGTCATCTTCCGCCTTGGCTTTGCAAGAACCAGAATGGAAGCAAGACAGATCGTTGATCACAAGCATGTTGCAGTCAACGGTAAAGTCATCAACATTCCTTCCTATCTGATCAACGCCGGCGATACGATCGAGATCGTAGAGAAGGCAAAGGATTCTCAGAGATATAAGAGTATTCTCGAGACCACAGGTTCCAGAATGGTTCCGGAGTGGCTTGAGGCTAATCAGGAGGCTTTGAGCGGCGTAGTTAAGTCGTTACCGTCGAGAGAGATGATCGACGTTCCGGTTGATGAGATGCTTATAGTCGAGTTGTACTCCAAATAATAAACGAGTTCGCTTCCTGACCGTGTTTGTTCTAAGCACGGCAGGCGGCCGAAACCTCGGTTATCCGGAGGCAGCACACATGGTATTCCCGCTAAAGGAGGGCTTAATCATATGTTGGATTTTCAAAAGCCGAAGATTGAAATCGTTGAGTTATCCGAAGATAAGAAATATGGCAAGTTTGTAGTTGAGCCTCTTGAGAGAGGTTACGGAACTACACTCGGCAATTCACTTAGAAGAATCATGCTGTCTTCATTGCCCGGTGCTGCAGTAAGCTCGGTAAAGATCGATGGCGTGAAGCATGAATTCAGTTCCATCCCCGGTGTTAAAGAGGATGTAACGGAGATCATTTTGAACATCAAGAGTCTGGCTATTCGTGCCAACAGCGATTTCACGGATCCGATCGTCGGATACGTTGAGGCTGAGGGCGAGTGCGTTGTGACTGCTGCGGACATCCAGTTCGGTTCCGAGATCGAGATCGTTAATAAGGATGCCGTTATTGCCCACCTGAGCGGCGGTAAGGATACACGTTTGTTCATGGAACTTACCGTAACGAAGGGCAGAGGCTATGTCAGCGCAGAGAAGAATAAGCAGAACTCCGGTATCGGTGTGATCGCCGTAGATTCCATCTACACCCCGATCGAGCGCGTGAACATGTCCGTTGAGGATACACGTGTAGGTCAGGTAACGGATTACGACAAGCTTACATTGGATGTATATACCAACGGAACGCTTGCTCCCGAGGATGCGATCAGCCTTGCAGCAAAGGTTCTCAGCGAGCATCTGAATTTGTTTATCGACCTCTCAGAGAACACCAAGTCCATGGATATCATGGTAGAGCCTGAGAGCAATGAAAAAGTTAAAGTTCTGGAAATGAACATTGACGAGTTGGAGTTATCCGTTCGTGCTTACAACTGCTTGAAGAGAGCAGGCATCAACACAGTGGAAGAACTTACAAACCGTACACCCGAGGATATGATGAAGGTCCGCAACCTGGGCCGCAAGTCCCTCGAGGAAGTTCTTGCAAAGTTGGAAGAACTTGGTTTGAAGCTCAATTCCGGTGAGGACTAAAGCACATCAGACATACGCGCTGTGACAGCGCAGTTGACATGGAGGTTAAATTACAATGGCAGGTTATAGAAAACTTAGCAGAACCAGCAGCCAGAGAAAGGCGCTGCTTAGAAATCAGGTAACCAACCTTTTGTATCGCGGTAAGATCGTGACCACCGAAGCTAAGGCTAAGGAAGTTCAGAAGATCGCTGAAGGAATTATCGCTCTGGCCGTTAAGGAAAGAGATAATTACGAGACCGTGACCGTTACTACCAAGGTTCCGCGCAAGGATAAAGACGGCAAGAACGTTAAGCAGGTAGTTGATGGTAAGAAGGTTACCGTATTCGACGACGTTACAAAAGAGATCAAGAAGGATAAGGCATCCAGACTGCACGCCAGAAGACAGATGTTGAAGGTATTCACAAAGGTTACCTCTACTCCGGCTGAAGCTGCAGGTAAGAAGAAGGGCACAAAGGTTATCGATATGCCCGCGAAGATGTTCGATGATATCGCTCCTAAGTACGCAAACCGCAACGGCGGTTACACCCGTATCGTAAAGATCGGTCAGCGTAAGGGCGATGCAGCGATGGAAGTTCTTCTTGAGCTGGTATAATTTTTAGATCTTGAACGACCCGCGCGCGGGTTTTCATATCAGAAAGCTCCGCCTGTTGTTGTGTTAAATGCACAATGACGGGCGGTTTGCCTTTTTAATTTAATGATATCGAACTTTAAAGAAATTGTTGACATCTTGACAGATATATGATATGATGGTCGGTGCATTATCATGGATGCATAGGCACTATTATGCGCTTTTTTAGGAAAAACGCGTGCCTGACATCCGGAAAATGCACCTATTTTTTTAGAAAAGCAGGGGTAAAGACGTCCATGGAGAAAAACAGATTTCGACCCATACAGTCGGGTAAGAACGTAAGAATGAGTTACTCTAGACAGAAGGATGTTCTTGATATGCCGAACTTCATAGAGATCCAGAAGGATTCCTATAACTGGTTTATCAAGGAAGGCCTGGCAGAAGTATTCCGCGACATTTCGCCGATCGAGGATCATGGCGGAAAGTTAAAGCTGATCTTCGGTGATTTTCGGCTTTGCTATGAGGATATAAAGTATACCATCGACGAGTGTAAAGAGCGCGATGCTACATATTCCGTTCCGCTTCGTGTTGATGTAAGCCTTGAGCATATCGATGAAGACGGAAACAAGCCTCTCGTAACGGTTAACTCCGTATACATGGGAGATCTCCCTTTGATGAACGATACCGGTTCTTTCGTGATCAACGGCGCCGAGCGTGTTATCGTAAGCCAGTTGGTTCGTTCCCCGGGTATCTACTACGATATTACAAAAGATAAGGCAGGTAAGCCGTTATTCACATCCCAGGTCATCCCGAACCGTGGCGCATGGCTGGAGTATGAGACGGATTCCAACGATGTATTCTACGTACGTGTGGACCGTACCCGTAAGGTTCCCGTTACGGTATTTTTGCGTGCACTCGGTGTCGGCACCAACGAGGAGATCCTCGAGATGTTCGGACCGGAGCCGAAGCTCCTCGCGACCTTCGAGAAGGACCCTTCCGATTCCCGCGAGCGCGGTCTTCTCGAACTGTATAAGAAGATCCGTCCGGGCGAGCCGCTCAGCGTAGACAGCGCTGACTCTTTGCTTCGCGGCATGCTCTTCGATGTACGTCGTTACGACCTGGCGAAGGTTGGCCGTTATAAGTTCAATAAGAAACTCAATTTCCGCTTCCGTCTGGCCGAGCAGGTTCTGGCTGAGGATGTTATTGACCAGACCACAGGTGAGGTCCTGGCTGAGGCAGGAACCGTTCTGACCCGTAACAGCGCTGAGGCTCTGCAGGATGCTGCCGTTCCTTATGTATACGTTAAGACGGATGAGCATGGTGAGGAGAAGAAGGTCAAGATCCTCTCCAATATGATGGTAGATCCGAATAAGTATCTGCCGTTCGATGCTGCAGAAGCAGGCATCACTGAGAAAGTTTACTATCCGGTTCTTCGTGAGATCCTCGATATGAATCTCGAAGGCGAAGAGCTTATGGAGACGGTTAAGCAGAACCTGTCCCGTCTGGTTCCGAAGCATGTAACACCGGAAGATATCTTTGCTTCCATCAACTACTGCATGCATCTGGAATACGGCATCGGTAAGAAGGACGACATTGACCACTTGGGTAATCGTCGTATCCGTGCTGTCGGCGAGCTGCTGCAGAACCAGTACCGCATCGGTTTCTCCCGTATGGAGCGTGTCGTACGTGAGCGTATGGCTACCCAGTCCAACGACGAGCTGACCGCGCAGTCCCTGATCAACATCAAGCCCGTGACCGCGGCAGTTAAGGAGTTCTTCGGAAGTTCCCAGCTGTCCCAGTTCATGGATCAGAATAACCCTCTGGCAGAGCTTACGCATAAGCGTCGTCTGTCAGCCCTCGGTCCCGGCGGTCTGTCCCGTGACCGTGCAGGTTTCGAGGTCCGCGACGTACACTACACACACTACGGTCGTATGTGCCCCATTGAGACCCCTGAAGGCCCGAACATCGGTCTGATCAACTCTCTGGCATCTTACGCTCGTATCAACGAGTACGGCTTCGTAGAGGCTCCGTACCGTATCGTAGATAAGTCCGATCCGGAGAACCCGGTCGTAACCGATCAGATCGAGTATCTGACCGCGGACGAAGAGGACGATTACTTCGTAGCACAGGCGAATGAGCCCCTCGATGAGGAAGGCCATTTCATCAATAAAAACGTATCCGGCCGTTGGCGTGAGGATACCATTCAGATCAGCCGTAAGAACGTTGACCGTATGGACGTTTCCCCGAAGATGCTTTTCTCCGTTGCGACATCCATGATCCCGTTCCTGCAGAACGACGATGCGAACCGTGCCCTCATGGGTTCGAACATGCAGCGTCAGGCCGTACCGCTTATGGTGACCGAATCTCCGGCCATCGGTACAGGTATGGAGCATAAGGCAGCCGTTGACTCCGGTGTTTGCGTAGTTTCTAAGAGCGCCGGCGTGATCGAGCGTTCCTCTTCCGAGATGATCACCCTCCGCAGAGATTCGGATGGTGAGATCGAGAAGTACATGCTTCAGAAGTTCAAGAGAAGCAACCAGAGCAACTGCTACAACCAGCGACCCATCGTATTTGCAGGCGACCATGTAGAGGCAGGCGACGTTCTCGCCGACGGTCCTTCTACCTGCAACGGTGAGATCGCCCTCGGTAAGAACCCTCTCATCGGTTTCATGACCTGGGAAGGTTACAACTACGAGGATGCCGTTCTGCTCAGTGAGAAGTTGGTTCAGGATGATGTTTACACATCCATTCATATTGAGGAATACGAGACCGAAGCACGTGAGACGAAGCTCGGTAGCGAGGAGATCACCCGCGACGTTCCCGGTGTCGGCGATGAAGCGCTGAAAGACCTGGACGAAAACGGTATCATCCGCATCGGCGCAGAGGTTCGTGCCGGAGATATCCTGGTTGGTAAGGTTACCCCGAAGGGTGAGACTGAGCTGACCGCGGAGGAGAGACTCCTTCGTGCGATCTTCGGTGAGAAGGCACGTGAGGTTCGTGATACCTCTCTTAAGGTTCCGCACGGAGCTTACGGTACCGTCGTTGACGCGAAGGTATTCACCCGTGAGAATTGCGACGATCTGTCGCCGGGCGTAACCAAGACCGTCCGCATCTACATTGCCCAGAAGAGAAAGATCTCCGTCGGCGATAAGATGGCAGGACGTCACGGTAACAAGGGTGTCGTTTCCCGCGTACTTCCTGTAGAGGACATGCCTTTCCTTCCGAACGGCCGTCCGCTCGATATCGTGCTGAACCCGCTCGGCGTTCCTTCCCGAATGAACGTTGGTCAGGTTCTTGAGATCCACCTGTCCCTCGCGGCAAAGGCTCTCGGCTTCGATATCTCCACACCGGTATTCGACGGTGCAAACGAAATCGATATCATGGACACTCTGGAGCTGGCAAATGATTATGTCAACACCGAGTGGGAAGACTTCCAGAAGAAATATAAGGGCACACTCAACAAAGAAGTTATGGACTATCTCGGATCCCACCTGGAGCACAGAGAACTGTGGAAGGGTGTTCCGATCTCCCGCGATGGTAAGGTTCAGCTTCGTGACGGCCGCACCGGTGAAGTATTTGACAGCCCGGTAACCATTGGCCACATGAACTACCTGAAACTGCACCACCTGGTAGACGATAAGATCCATGCTCGTTCGACAGGTCCTTACTCACTCGTTACACAGCAACCGCTCGGTGGTAAAGCACAGTTCGGTGGCCAGCGTTTCGGTGAGATGGAGGTTTGGGCGCTCGAGGCTTACGGCGCCGCATACACCTTGCAGGAGATCCTGACGGTTAAGTCCGATGATATCATCGGTCGTGTCAAGACCTACGAGGCGATCATCAAGGGCCTCAATATTCCTTCGGCCGGTATCCCCGAGTCGTTTAAGGTTCTGATCAAAGAGCTTCAGTCCCTGGGTCTGGACGTACGTGTTCTCCGCGATGACAACACCGAAGTCAAGATCATGGACACCAGCGAGTTTAATCAGGATTTCCGTTCCGTTATGGAAGGCGACACGAAGTATCGCGAGAACAGCCGCGATTTCGCAGCCGGCGGTTTCCAGACGCAGCGGTTCAACATTCAGGGCGAACTGGAGGATGCGTCGGATGAAGATGAATTCGACGAAGACTTCGAAGATGAAGGTTTTGATGATTCAGAAGACGATTTTGAGTAGGGAGGACAGCCACCATGCCTGAAATGGAAAACGAGACATATCAGACGATGACATTTGATGCGATCCGCATCGGACTTGCTTCGCCGGAGAAGATCAGAGAGTGGTCCAAAGGCCAGGTTACAAAGCCGGAGACCATTAACTACAGAACGCTGAAGCCGGAAGTTGATGGTTTGTTCTGTGAGAAGATTTTCGGACCGAATAAGGACTGGGAATGTCATTGCGGTAAATACAAGAAGATCCGCTATAAGGGCGTGATCTGCGATCGTTGTGGTGTTGAGGTTACGAAGTCCAACGTACGTCGTGAGCGTATGGGACATATCGAGCTGGCAGCGCCGGTATCGCACATTTGGTACTTCAAGGGTATCCCGAGCCGCATGGGCTTGCTTCTGGATGTTTCCCCGAAGAACCTCGATAAAATTTTATACTTTGCATCCTACATCGTACTCGATCCCGGTGAGACCGACCTGACGAAGAAGCAGGTTCTCTCCGAGCAGGAGTACATGGATCATGTTGAGATGTACGGACGCAACGCTTTCAAGGCCGAGATGGGCGCTGAGGCAGTGAAGAAGCTGCTGGCCGAGATCGACCTGGATAAAGAAGCAGAAGAGCTGAGCAATGAAGTCGTTCATGCAAGCGGCCAGAAGAGAGCGCGTATCATGAAGCGTCTCGAGGTCGTAGAGGCATTCCGCAATTCCGGTAATAAGCCGGAGTGGATGATCCTCGATTGCATCCCGGTCATTCCTCCGGATCTGCGTCCTATGGTACAGCTCGACGGCGGTCGTTTCGCGACCTCCGATCTGAATGATCTGTACCGTCGTATCATCAATCGTAACAACCGTCTCGCAAAGCTCCTCGAGCTGCACGCGCCGGAGATCATTGTCCGCAACGAGAAGCGTATGCTTCAGGAGGCTGTGGACGCCCTGATCGATAACGGCCGTCGCGGTCGTCCGGTAACCGGTTCCGGTAACCGGACACTGAAATCTCTGTCTGAGATGCTCAAAGGTAAGCAGGGACGTTTCCGTCAGAACCTCCTCGGTAAGCGTGTCGACTATTCCGGTCGTTCCGTTATCGTCGTAGGACCTGAACTTAAGATCTACCAGTGCGGTCTCCCGAAGGAGATGGCGATCGAGCTGTTCAAGCCTTTCGTTATGAAAGAGCTGGTTAAGAACGGTTCCGCACACAACATCAAGAGCGCGAAGAAGATGGTTGAGAAGCTTCAGCCGGAAGTTTGGGATGTTCTCGAGGACATCATCAAAGAACACCCGGTTATGCTGAACCGTGCACCTACACTGCACCGTCTGGGTATCCAGGCGTTCGAGCCGATCCTTGTAGAAGGTAAGGCAATCAAACTTCACCCGCTCGTATGTACAGCGTTCAACGCCGACTTCGATGGTGACCAGATGGCGGTTCACCTTCCTCTGTCTGTGGAAGCACAGGCTGAGTGCCGTTTCCTGCTTCTGTCCCCGAACAACCTGTTGAAGCCTTCGGATGGCGGCCCCGTTGCCGTTCCTTCGCAGGATATGGTTCTCGGTATCTACTATCTGACGCAGGAGCGCGAAGGCGAGATCGGCGAGGGTATGGTATTCCGTAACGTGAACGAAGCGATCATGGCGTATGAGAACCGCGTGATCAAACTGCAGTCCAAGATCAAGGTGCGTGTCACCAAGAAGCTTGAGGACGGCACTGAGGTTACCGGCATCATCGACTCCACGGTCGGCCGTCTCATCTTCAATGAGATCATCCCGCAGGATCTGGGCTTCGTAGAGCGTAATAAGCCGGAGGATTACCTCCTTCCGGAAGTTAACTTCCTCGTAAAGAAGAAGGAACTCAAGAAGATCCTTGAAAAAGTTATCAATACACATGGCGCTACCCGCACCGCAGAAGTTCTCGATGCGATCAAGGCCATGGGTTACAAGTACTCCACGAGAGCTGCCATGACGGTTTCCGTCAGCGACATGACCGTACCTGAGAAGAAGAAGGAAATGATCGCAGAGGCAGAGAAGCGCGTAGAAGAGATCGCTAAGCGTGCCCGCCGTGGATGGCTGACAGAAGAAGAGCGTTACAAAGAGACCGTCGATACCTGGAAAGAAACGGACGATGCTCTCACCGCAGCCCTTCTTTCGAACCTTGACAAATATAACAACATATTCATGATGGCAGATTCCGGTGCCCGTGGTTCCGATAAGCAGATCAAGCAGCTGGCCGGCATGCGTGGTATGATGGCCGATACGACCGGACGTGCGATCGAACTCCCGATCAAGTCCAACCTGCGTGAGGGTCTGTCCGTACTCGAGTACTTCATTTCCGCACACGGTGCGCGTAAAGGTTTGTCCGATACAGCGCTTCGTACTGCCGACTCCGGTTACCTGACCCGTCGTCTCGTTGACGTATCCCAGGATCTCATTATCCGCGAAGTAGACTGCTGCGCAGATAAGATCGCTGAGAAGGGTCCGGACGCGATCCCTTACATGGAGATCAAGGCGTTCATGGACGGCCAGGAAGTCGTTGAGAGCCTCGAGGAGCGTATTACCGGACGTTTCATCGCCGAGAACATCGTAGATCCGGAGAACGGAGAACTGATCGTTAAGGCGAACCACATGGTAACTCCCAGAAGAGCATCCCGCGTCATCAAGACTCTGGAGAAGCTCGGAAGAGATTCCGTGAAGATCCGTACCATCCTGTCCTGTAAGTGCCGCAACGGCGTATGTGCTAAGTGCTACGGCGCGAACATGGCAACCGGTGAGCCGGTACACATGGGTGAGGCAGTAGGTATCATCGCTGCTCAGTCCATCGGTGAGCCCGGTACACAGCTTACGATGAGAACCTTCCACACCGGTGGTGTTGCCGGCGGTGATATCACACAGGGTCTTCCCCGTGTCGAGGAACTTTTCGAAGCACGTAAGCCGAAGGGTCTTGCGATCATCGCAGAGTTCGCGGGCCATGTCAGCATTACCGAGTCCCGCCGCGGTCTGCGTGAAGTTACGATCACGGATGCAGACGGTCTGCAGAAGACCTATGCGATCCCGTACAGCTCACGTATCTGCGTTCAGGACGGCAGCGATGTTGAGGCAGGTGATCCTCTTACCAACGGTTCCATCAATCCTCACGACATCCTTAAGGTTAAGGGCGTTCGTGCGGTTCAGGATTATATGACCCATGAAGTTCAGAGAGTATATCGTCTTCAGGGTGTTGAGATCAATGATAAGCACATCGAGGTCATCGTTCGCCAGATGCTGAAGAAGGTTCGCGTCGAGGCTTCCGGAGACAGCATGGTTCTTCCGGGCAGCACGATGGACGTACTGGATTTCGAGCAGATGAACGAGCAGCTGATCGCCGAGGGTAAGGCGCCCGCAGAAGGCAAGATCAACATGATGGGTATCACGAAGGCCTCTCTGGCCACGAATTCGTTCCTGTCGGCTGCATCCTTCCAGGAGACCACGAAGGTTCTGACCGAAGCCGCGATCAGCGGTAAGATCGACCCGCTCACCGGTCTGAAGGAGAACGTTATCATCGGTAAGCTCATCCCGGCAGGTACCGGCATGAAGAACTACGGAGAGATCCGCTTCAATACCGACTTCGACATGGAGAACATCCGTCTGGCTGCTGAGCGCGAGCGCAACCGCAGAAAGACGACCGAGGAAGACGAGGACGATGATGATCTTCTGCAGCTTTCGCTGGACGAACTCGACGATGTCGAGGGCGACTTCGCGGGAGATGAGGACATCGACGGAGCAGATTCCGAGGACGAATTCTCTGACGATCTCGTAGATGCATTCAAAGATATTTTCGCTGATGAACTCGGCGATCCGTCCGATAAGGACGAATAATCAAAGGAAAACGGCCATCGCCCGAAAGAGCGGTGGCCGTTTTTTGCTTGACGAAACAGGGCATTTTCGGGTAAAATGAATATGCTGCGATAAACAACTCAGTTGATAAGAAGGAAAGGAGCCACGATGATCAAAAAGAAAAAGAACGACATCGAAATGATGGAAAAATACGCACAGTTATGTACGTGGTGCGGAACCATTGATGCCTCGTTGTATAAGAAATACAACGTAAACCGCGGACTCCGTGATATTACCGGTAAGGGTGTACTGGCCGGACTAACGAAAATATCACTGATCGAATCAAAGAAGGAAAATGAAGACGGAACGGTGACTCCGATCGATGGACGTCTCCTCTATCGGGGGATCGATATCCATGATCTGGTCAATGGCTTTGTGAAGGACGGTCGTTTCGGTTTTGAAGAAACGGCTTATTTTTTACTCTTCGGCGCACTGCCGAACCGGGAACAGCTGAAGGAATTTGAGGGGATCCTCGCGCAGAACCGGACATTGCCCACAAACTTCACACGCGACGTTATCATGAAAGCTCCGAGTAAGGACATGATGACCTCGCTGTCAAAGAGCATCCTGACGCTGGCTTCGTACGACAACGACACGGACGACCTGTCGCTGCCCAACGTGCTCGCGCAGTGCATCATGCTCATCAGCGTATTCCCCATGCTCGCGGTTTACGGCTACCACGCCTACAACCACTACGAGCGCGGAAACAGTTTTTACATTCACTATCCGGATCCGAAGCTCTCCACGGCGGAGAACTTCCTGCGTATGCTGCGTCCGGATAAAAGTTACACGAAGCTCGAGGCGCAGGTCCTGGACCTCGCGTTCATCCTCCATATGGAGCACGGAGGGGGCAATAATTCGACGTTTACGACACATGTGGTATCCAGCTCGGGTACAGACACATATTCGGCCATAGCGGCCGCTTTGGGCTCTCTGAAGGGACCGAAACACGGCGGCGCGAACCTGAAGGTCATCGCGATGATGCGCGACCTCAAAAAGCACGTAAAGCATCAGGATGATCCCGCTGAGGTCGAGGAGTACCTGGAGAAGCTCCTGCATAAGGAGGCTTTCGACAAGCAGGGCCTGATCTACGGCATGGGCCACGCGGTCTACTCGATCTCCGACCCGCGTGCCGAGATCTTCCGCGGTTTCGTCGAGAAGCTGGCGGCAGAGAAGGGCTATGAGAAGGAATTCGCCCTGTACTCCATGATCGAAGAACTCGCTCCGAAGGTCATTGCCCGCGAACGCCATATCTATAAGGGCGTTTCGGCCAATGTTGACTTCTACAGCGGCTTCGTATACAGCATGCTCGGCATCCCCGAGGAGCTCTACACGCCGATGTTCGCCATCGCCCGCATCGTCGGATGGAGCGCACACCGCATCGAAGAACTGATCAACTGCGATAAGATCATTCGCCCGGCATACATGAGCGTAGCGGATGAAAACGAATACATCGATCTGGACGAAAGATGATCGAGAAAACATAAGGATCGCGCGGCATTCATGGATATTCCCTCTATGAAGCCGCGCGTTTTCGTGCTATAATATGGGGCAGAGATAGAAAATCAGGTAGTATCCAAGCGCAGGCAGGAGGCGTACATGGAGCAGGAGAGGACCAAATTCAAGACCCCGTCGGACTCCAAAACGGAGTGGATGAAGGTCATTCAATATGAGGATATCAACGGCAGCGGGCGTTTGTTCGGCGGCCGTCTGATGGAGTGGATGGATGAGGTGGCCGGCATCGCTGCGACGCGCCACTGCAACGATTATGTGACGACGGCTGCGGTGGATAACCTGCAGTTTAAGAACGGCGCGTTCATCAACGATATGGTAGTGATCGTCGCGATCCCGACCTATGTCGGCCGGACGTCGATGGAGGTGCGCGTGGATGTGTACATCGAAAGCCGTGAAAACGGCACGCGCCGCGTCATTAACCGCGCGTACTTCACGGAAGTGTGCGTGAGTAAGGAGGGCTGTCCCAAGCCGGTCGAGTTCGGCCTTCGGCTCGAAACGGAAAATGACCGCATCGAGTGGGACGGCGCGCAGAAGCGGATCGAGGTGCGTAAGCGCCGCCGCAACGAGGGCTTCTGATCCCTCGGGAGGATGGAATGGAAACGGAAGAAAAACAAGCACCGGCTGCTACGATGGATCGTAGCAGGACGATCATTCGGACCGGTGCACTCGGTATTCTGGTCAATATCATTCTGGTCGCATTTAAATCGGTCGTGGGCTGGATCTCGGGATCCATCGCGATCATATTGGACGCGGTCAATAACTTAAGCGACGTGCTTTCGTCGGTGATCACCATCGTCGGGACGCGGTTCGCCATGAAGAAGCCGGATAAGGACCACCCCTTCGGCCACGGCCGCTCGGAGTATGTCGCAGCCAGCGTCATCGCGGTGATCATTCTGTACGCCGGCGTCACGGCACTCATCGAGTCGGTGAAGAAGATCATTCACCCGACCACGCCGGACTACAGCACGCCGACACTTATCATCGTGGCGGCAGCGGTCCTCGCGAAGATCTTACTGGGCCGGCATGTCGTCAAAGTCGGAAAACGTGTGGATTCGGAAACGCTGATCGGCTCGGGTAAGGACGCCCTGAACGACTCGATCGTATCGTTTGCGACCCTGGTCGCGGCGATCATTTTCCTCACGACGGATGTCTGCATCGAAGCCTATCTGGCGGCCGTCATCTCCCTGCTGATGATCAAAACGGGCATCGATCTTCTGCGGAAGACCATTTCCCAGATCCTCGGCGAGCGTCCCAACTCGGAGAAAGCGAAGGAGATCAAAAGGATCGTCAATGAATACCCGGAGGTGTACGGCGTGTACGACCTGGTCCTGCACAACTACGGCCCCGAGTCGCTGATCGGCTCGTTGCATGTGGAGGTGCCGGAGGACATGACCGTGGCGCAGCTCGACCGGCTCCAGCGTGAGATCGCAGACCGGGTCTACGATGAATTCGGGGTCATTCTGACCGGTATCAGCGTCTACGGGCGCAACATGCAGGACAATGCGGCCGCGGACCTGCAGAAGGACATCCGCCGCATCGTGATGAGCCATGACCATGTCCTGCAGATGCATGGTTTTTATGTCAATTCGGAAACTAAGGACATTCAGTTTGACGCCGTCATCGGTTATGAGGCGCCGGACCGGATGGCCGTGTATAGGGAAGTGGTGCAGGATCTGACCGACCATTACCCGGAATATCATTTTAAGATCACGGTCGATGCTGACGTCAGTGATTGATCCAGGAGGTTTTTTATGGATGAAGTATTGGAGTTTTTGAAGAAGGCGGAAACGTATTATCTGGCGACGGTAGAGGGCGACCAGCCTCGTGTGCGTCCGTTCGGCACGATCCACAAGTTTGACGGCCGCCTGTATATCCAGACCGGTAAGGTAAAGGATGTATCCCACCAGCTGGAAGCGAACCCGAAGTTCGAGCTTTGCGCATTTTCCGGCGGAACCTGGCTTCGTATCGCAGGTAAGCTGATCCGCGACGAGCGCATCGAGGCGAAGGAGAGCATGCTGGACGCATATCCGACCCTGAAGCACATGTATGCGGCGGATGACGACAACACGGAAGTTCTCTACATGAAGGACGTCGTTGCGACATTTTCCTCGTTCACGACTTCACCGAAGACGATCGAATTCTAAAAGGCGGACAGGCACATGCAAAAATACAACAGTCCTTTGTTAAATGCAGTGGACGATATCGTTGATTATATGCTCCTGAACCTGTTGACGTTGGTGTGTTGCCTCCCGGTGTTCACCATCGGGGCGGCGATGACGGCGCGGACGTTTACCGCGATGAAGATGCTCCGCGGCCAGTCCGAGGGCATCAAAAAGCCGTTCTTCCGCTCGTTTAAGCAGAACTTCAAGCAGGCGACGATCCTGACCGTTTTGATGATCGCGATGCTGGCCTTCCTCCTCTGGGACTGGTACCTGGTCGGCCAGGAGCAGGCGTCCCTGGCGTCAAAGGCTTTGCTGTTCGGCGCGACCATCTTCGTACTGATGGTTTCGTGGATGGTCTTCCCGTTCCTGTCCCGCTACACGGTGACGATCGGCGAGGCGCTGAAGGGCGCATTCGTCATGTCGTTCACCCACCTGTTCCATTCGCTCTTTGGGCTGGTGATCATTATAGCCCCGATCCTGTTTGGCGTCTGGCACATGTACTGGGCGTGGCTGATCTGGCTGGCGCTCACGACGGCGACCCTGATCATCAACACGACCTTCTTTATCAAGGCGTTCGATAAGTTCGAGCAGGAGCAGCGCATCGGTGCGTACGAGAATGCGACCGATGAAGAGTTGGCGGCGCTCGGGAAGCCGAAGAAAGAGCGCAAAGCAAAAACACCCGAGGTGCACAAGCACACATTGTCTGAGGCGGCAGCGCTGGTGCAACCAGAGGAAGAATTGGCCGACGATAAGGCACCTGATTCGGAATAATGGTTCGGAATTATTAATTTGAGAATATTGGTATGCATTTGGGATGATTGAACCCTCTGAATTAGTCTATGTATTGTTTGCTTAGAAGTGGACCTTGTTGGATTGTATCCAAAGGTCTGCTTCTTTTTTGTGCTGATGATATGAACAGATAACCATTTTGATGGGCCGTGAAAAACGAATTGCGTGTTCGGAAAACGAATAGTTTTTGGTGGATTTTTTAAGAACAAAATCAAAAACCGTACAAAATGTACGGGAAATGTATTGACAAGGGGGCGGAGCTGTGTTATAATTCCAGTGAAATAAAGAAAGCGAGGTATGGGCATGCTCAAACGTTTTGAGGTTGAGAACTATAAGGGATTTAAAAACCGAATGGTTTGGGATTTATCACAAACTAAGTCTTATTCCTTTTGCAAACCATTGACCAGGAATCATATTTCTAAAAACTGCATTGTATACGGAAAGAATGCGTCTGGAAAAACCAGCCTTTGTACAGCTGTTATGGATATCACAACGCATTTGTTGGATGCAGAAAAAGATTTGACACTTCCCCACATGTATACGTATATTGGAAATGACAGTGACGAGGCATCGTTCAAATATGTTTTTCTATTTGGGAAGAAGACAGTATCGTACGAGTATCGAAAAAACAATCTAAGAGAATTGCTGTTCGAAGCTCTTTCTATCGATGGGAAAGAATTGGTTCGACATGATTTCTTGGATGAAACTAATAACTTTTCTCGTATACCCGGAACAAAAAACTTGCGTACTAAAGGCCTGCCGCGATTCCTTTCGATAATCAAGTATATATATAATAATACTATTCAGGACAATGGATCTGTAATCGCTCAAATGGTCGATTTTGTAAAGGGGATGTTGTGTTTTCGCTCACTTAGAGAAGCAAACCAGTATATTGGATATAAATTGGGTGGTGAAAAACTTGATAGCATTATCCTAAGAAATGGAAAACTTGATGATTTCAACGCATTTTTGCAGGATATGGGGTTGAACTACAGTTTGGCTCCGCTTAAACTGTCAAGCGGGCAAACGGTCATCGGTGCCATATTTGATAATCATAAAGCGATCTCTTTGCTTGAGATTGCATCTTCAGGAACCAAAACGCTAACGCTTTTCTATTGTTGGTTCCTTGAGTTTGACAAACTAACATTCGTTATCATTGATGAATTTGACGCGTATTATCATCATGAGGTATCTCGTAAAATACTGGATATAATTAATAGTTTTGAGGGGATGCAGTCCATGGTAACGACACATAATGTCACTCTGTTGGATACGGATGTGACAAGGCCGGATTGCGCATATATTATTGATGATACAGGAGTTAGAAACCTTAGCAGTCGAACATCAAAAGAGATAAGAAAGAACCATAACATTGAAAAACTCTACCGTGAAGGTGAGTTTGGAGGTTGATACTATAGTGCTTGAAAGGAGGCGAAATGATATTGATTGTATAAATACAAAAGAAAAGACCCTGCTATGATTGCGGGAACAATCCAAGCAGAGCCTACTCCGAGTAAAATAACTCGTTCCTTGTATGAGTTATTTTACTCGAAGCTGTGACAACTGTCAAGACATTTTAATAATGTTTCTTGATGATTATTGGCTTCCGAGTATAATAACTCGTTTCTTGTATGATAGTTTGCACCTCGGAAGCTCACCCTCAAGACATAATATTCAAAGTCTCAGTGTTTTGTTGTAAGAGCAGAAATAAGAATAAAGATGGATACATTTTTATTATTAGAGGTGAAAAAATATGAGAATAAGAAAAACGATTCTCGATGATGGCTTTCAGGCATATCTCATTGAAGGCGCGACATTCGTTGGTGAACCGGGTATCCCTATGCTTATGAAACTGGACAATGTACAGGTTCCGAAGGATATGATACCCTTTAGTAAAGTGAATGTTTGCCGAAACAAGCGACAATATGTTCACTTCTATTTACATGATCGGGAGTTTTCGCGTGCCCTTACGAGCACGACATATTATCTCGATGCATTGAAACTGTACGATGGTGTCATAACACCCGATTGCACTATGATGGTTGGGCAATCGCCATGTCTGCTGCAGACGAATACTTATATGAATCGTGCAGTGGGCTTCTTCCTCCAAAAAAATGGGATACCGGTTATTCCCAATATACGCTGGAGCGACGAAACAAGTTTTTCATATTGCTTTCTGGGCGTTCATATTGGTAGCATTGTTTCTGTCAGCACACATGGTTGCATAGAGACAAAGCAAGAAAAAGATATGTTTCGCGTAGGACTAGAAGCGATGCTAGATGTGCTGAGGCCGCCTATAGTGTTGGTTCATGGCAGCATGCCTGATGAGATCTTTTCTCCGTTCAAAGGGCAGGTGGAGTTTCACCGATATGCCAGTCAGCTTGAGCGGACTCATAAAAAAGGAGGTGGCTTAAATGGGATGGGGGTTTAAGGGAAATGCTAGCCACTACCACAAAATATCAGAAAACACGGAGGCTTTAAAGAATGAGTATCCGTTTTCTGATGGATATTTTGGCGAAAAAGGGGACAGTAAATCAAATCCCCATGTGCGTCATATTGCGTCTGATGATCCGGCAAAAACGGCAAAAGCGTTTTATGATTCTGCCACATATGGCGGGCTCGAATCGCCTTTGTTTGATAAGAACGGGAATATTATAGGACAGAAAACCAGTATGGCGGATGGGAGCGTTATTAGCTGGAGAAGTGCTTCGCATTCGGACGGAAGTCCTGCGGTTGATATCAATATAGAGCGAAGCACAGATTCCGGGGGGATAAAACAACAAAAAATCCATTTTGTAAAGGAGGGTGGCTATGAAACAGATTGATATCAGGTTGAAACCGAAGGAAACAGATTTTCTTCGTTCTCTTGTTGGTAAGAAGATAGAATCTTTAAAACACGATCCGTTCTTTTTTACTAATGCGTCATCTCAAGTTGTTCAGTTTGATTCCGAGGCGGGAACCTTTTTCCTGTACAGTTTTACGGAGCCACTTGATTATTTCGGAAAGATCGAAGATGTATCTGTTTGGACGATCGAAACGGAAAAATACGAATTCGTAGACAAAAAGCAAATGCTGACCGATCCGATACAGGAGAAGGTTAATAGTATTATGCTTGTCCAAGAAAACCAAAGGCTTTATCAAGGGAATGAGTTGTCTTTTGACATTTGGCTTACGCGTGGGATCATCATTGACTTTGGGACTCATCAATACTCTTTTGAAAAGGCTATATGGTTTTCTGAGGATATCTACATTAAAAAGGGATATGACCTTTTTAATGGATTTACCAGTACCAAGCGATTTGTTGATAGTGACTGGAGCGCAGGGTTCCGAGCTGAATGTACTCGCGAGTTGGAGATTCTTATGTGATAGGACGATAGGGATTGACTAAACAGAAGTCCTGGTCAGTAATATCTCGAAGATGGAAGTGCTTTTCGCTAGTCAAACACCCTTCACAGTTTGAAAAAACTGTGAAGGGTGTTTGCATTGAAAAGATCAGTTACTAACGGACGAAGTTCGGTTTTCATATTCCGCAGACTCTTTGGAGATCTGCATCTGGTAGTGGCTCGGTGAGACGCCGTACTCCTTCTTAAACGCGCGGTAGAAACTGGAATAGTCGGTGAAACCACAGTTAGTGAAGGTGGAGAGGATCTCGCCGTTCTCACGCAGCGCGTCGCGGAACAGGGCGAGGCGCTTTTTTTGTATGTATTTGTGGATCGAGATGCCCAGGTGCTCTTTGAACACATGGGAGATATGGCACTTGCTGACGAAGAACTCGCGCGCCAGGTCGTCGAGCGAGATCGGCTCGGTGAGATGGTTATCGATGTAGGTGATCAGGCTCTGCGACAGGTGCGCCGTCTCACGCAGCTTCGGCGGATTATCCCGCTCGTAGATGCTGCGGTTGATGTCCAGGATCAGGCCGGAGATCAGCAGGTCGACCTTTGCGTCCTTACCGAACCGCGTCTGGTGCGTCTCCTGGATGATCTCGAAGAGCTTCGACTGGAACGCATTGAACGCGATGGTATCGTAGTGGTGGATGTAGCGGTGCTCCTCCTCCGCCAGCTGAAAGATATACGCAAAGTCGGGGGAAATGCTTCGGAAGTGCTGGTAGTAATCGCGGCTGACCCACAGGACGAAACGCTGGTAGCGCTTCCCGGGATCGTGCGAGATCGCGTAGTGCGAGACGCCAGGCGGCATCAGGACGACATCGCCCGGGATCAGGTGGTGCGTTTCGGAGCCGATGTTGAACTCGATGTTCCCGTTTACGAAGAAGTAGATCTCGTAGTAGGAGTGCGAGTGCGGCTGCGTCGGCGTGAAATGCAGGTCGCTGTAATAGAAGATCTCGAAATCTTCGGAGATCATATATTGTCGTGTCGTAAAGACGGCACGCAGATCTTTTCTTAATTCATTCGGCATATCGTGATTCCTTGTCTTTTTGTGGATGTTTATGCTTTTTTCGGGGAAATGAGGGCAGGTTTCTGTGCTATCTGCTTCATTTCGAAACAATTATAACATAATAGCACAGGTTTTGCAATACAGTCAACAATACTGGCAATGGAAGCCAGTTTAAAAATATTTTATAATTTGTATCAAGTAGGAAAAGCGGGACGTATAAGGAGAAGCAGACTCCTGTCTCGTCATTTTCGTACCGGACAAATCCCCATCAAGAAAAGAATGAACACATTTGAATGAATTGAATGACGTGTGCAGCGCGACCCCGGATGGGTGCGCTTTATTTTCCGCATGGGCGTATTATGTCTGTGGTTAGGAGGAGTAGAAAAAGTGGGCGCAGAAGAATTAAAGCCGAGTGAGCCTTCGGCGGATTACGGACTGCCGACGAAAAAGCTCAAAGGTCATAAGAGCGGATACATGCGCAGATATTGGCAGTTATACGCCATGTTGCTGTTGCCGGTCGTGTACTTCATCGTATTTAAGTACATTCCCATGATCTATGTGCAGGCAGCCTGGAAAGACTATAAACTGGACGGAACCAGCATCTGGAACATGCCTTGGACGTCGAAGAACGGCTGGAAGCATTTCATCGATGTATTTAAGAATAAGCAGTTCAAACAGGCACTGTGGAATACGGTAACCCTGAACCTTTTGGATCTGGTAGTCGGATTTGCGGTTCCGATCATCTTCGCATTGATCCTGAACGAACTTCGCATGAAGAAGTTTAAGAGAACGGTGCAGACCGTTGCATACATGCCGCACTTCCTTTCATGGGTCGTTATCTACGGCCTGGCAGTTCAGCTGTTCGCAACGAACACCGGTATCGTAAACAACGCACTGGAAGATATGGGCCTTTCCCGAATAGGCTTCCTGGATAAAGAGATTCCCTGGATCATCATGTACGTCCTGATCGGTATCTGGCAGAGTTTCGGTTGGAACTCGATCCTGTACCTGGCGGCGATCACATCCATTAACCCCGAACTGTATGAGGCAGCATCGGTGGATGGCGCCGGAAGATTTAAAAAGATGTGGCACATTACCCTGCCGGGTATTCGTCCTACCATCGTTATCCTCTTGATCATGAGCATCGGTAATATCGTCGGTTCCGGCTTCGACCGTCCGTACGCGTTGCAGAAACCGCTCGTGCTCAACGTATCGGAAGTTCTTTCCACCTACATTTACAAGATCGGTATCGTCGGAAGTAAATGGGAGAGAGGTATTGCGATCGGCCTGTTCCAGTCCGTAGTCGGAGTATTCTTCCTGCTGACGGCGAACAAACTGGCCAGAAAATTAGGAGATCGAGGTATTTGGTAAGATGAAGATGATAGAAAACAGCACGCCGGAGCTGGAGCTTCCTATTGCGCCGAAGCGCAAAAGCAGGCTCAACCGGCTTCATGTCAGCGATTACGTATTCATCTTGATATGTATATTCGTTATCATAATCTGTCTGCTGCCTCTGGTGAACCTGTTGGCACGTTCGCTGTCCGGATCGGAGTACCTGATCCGAAACAAGGTCTCCCTGTGGCCGAAGGGTTTTAACCTGACCGCCTACGAGGCAGTATTCAAAGAGTCCGAATATCGCTGGGCATTTGTATGGACCGTCTTTCTGACGGTCGTGGGAACTTTGCTTTCCCTGACGATGACGACGCTGTGTGCGTTCCCGTTGATCTTTGATAAGTTAAAGGGCCGCGGCGCCATAAACATCATGATCACCATCACGATGTTCTTCAATGCCGGCACCATGCCGAACTATTTGCTGTTCAAGCAGTTAAATATGTTGGACACACCGTACGTACTTTTGGTACCGTTCTGTCTGTCCGTATTCAATATGATCATCATGCGTAGTTTCTTCTACGGAATTCCGGACTCCCTGCGTGAGTCGGCGGAGCTGGACGGCGCAAGCTTCTTCCAGATCCTCCTGAAGATCTACCTGCCGCTTTCGAAGCCGGTCATCGCGACATTGGCCCTGTATTATGCGGTAGGCCGTTGGAACGGTTATTCCGACGCATTGATGTTTGCACACAACAACAAAAAGAACTGGCCGTTGCAGCTGTACCTGTGGAACATGCTTCAGGGACAGAGTAACATCGATACGACCCTCGACAACAGTTCCGTCGGTTACGCCGAGCAGACGAAGGCGGCCGTCGTTATGTTCTCCACCATTCCGATCCTGTGCATCTATCCGTGGTTGCAGAAGTATTTCATCCACGGCGTAACGGTCGGAGCGGTAAAAGAATAATCTAAGTTAGTAGCAGCAATGTTATTATATATATCAAGAAAGGAATTGTAACTATGAAAAAACAAGCTATTGCATTGGCGCTTGCAGCGTCCATGACAGCGACACTTGTTGGTTGTGGTGAGAAGGATTCCAAAGAGACCACCGCAGCCAATGCGACACAGGCTCCCGGTAATACTGAAGCTACAAAGGACTCCGGCGATAAGACTACAACAGCGGCTGATCCGGGTACAAAGGCAGATACTCCTGAGTTCTCGAACGGTAAGTTCAAAGAGACAAAGAAGATCCGCGTTGAGGTTTATGATCGTTCCCCTGAGGGCGGCACAGATGCTGCTGACAACATGTACACCGACTACATCAAGAAGGGCATGCTGGAAGATCACAACGTAGAAGTTGAGTTCGTAAAGGTTCCTCGTTGGACCGAGGGTCAGGAACTGAACAACCTGCTTTCCGCAGGAACCGCTCCTGACATCTGCGTAACTTACGACTACCCGACCATTCAGAACTATGCAAACCGTGGCGGTGTTCTGGATATGGCTCCGTATCTGAACGATTACAAGGCTGACTGCCAGAACCTTTGGGACTGGCTGGGCGAGACCAACATCAACTGGAATAAGGATCCGAAGACCGGAACCATCTGGGCGATCGAAGGTAAGAGAGCTACAGCGAACCGTATCGTAACTTTCATCCGTAAGGACTGGCTGGATAAGTTAGGTCTCAAGGAGCCCACCACGAAGGAAGAGTTCGAGAAGTGCCTGATCGCATTCCGTGACAACGCTGAGAAACTTCTTGGCGACGACGCTGATAAGATGATCCCTTACTCCGTATCCTACGATGTAGGTTGGAGAGCAGGTACTCTGATCGAGTCTTTCATTGACCCTAACATCTCTGACCGTGACTACTATGTAAACGGTTTCGATGATAGAAAGTACACCATGCCCGGTACCAAGGATGCGATCAAGCTCCTCAACAAGTGGTACAACGATGGCCTTATGTGGAAGGATTTCGCTCTGTACGGTGCGGATGACGCTACTGAGGACAACAACATGAAGGCTGGTTTCGTTGGCGCTATCACACACAACTGGGATTATGTATTCCGTAACGGCGACAAGTCCATCAATGCAGAACTGAAGAACCTGGTTGGCGAAGATGCGAAGTTCGTAGCGATCGATCCGTTCGAAGATAAGAACGGCGGCCACAACAAGTTCGTAACCTCTACAGCCGGCGACCGTAAGCTTTTCTTCCCTGCAACATGTAAGGAGCCTTTGGCTTGCCTTATGTACCTGGATTGGATCTCTGATCCTGCTCACATCCAGTACCTGCAGCTCGGTGAAGAGGGCGTTGGCCACGAGAAGTCTGCTGATGGTAAGTACTACATCACAAAGAAGATCGAAGGCGGCAATAAGGCGTTCATGAACTCCGGCAGCAACATCGACCTCACCATCACCTGCAACGGTCTCCGTCTTGCAACTGAGGAAGCTACCATTTTGACAACCGCTAACAGCTACGCTGAGAACGATCCCGCTCTTGTAGCAGCAGCTGATAAGATCGCTAAGACCGATATGAGACACGACAAGAACGTAGCTGTTGGTGCGATCGAGTCCGAAGATGGCCAGGGCCAGATCCTCGGCGATAAGAGAACCGCTGCTTACCAGAAGGCTGTTGTATGTAAGCCCGATGATTTCGATAAGGTTTGGGACGAGAACATGGCTGATTACATGACCTCCGGTGGTCAGGAAATCCATGACGAGCGTGAAGAAGCTTGGGTTAATACCTACGGCGACGTTTCTTCTCTTCCGCAGTAATCGTTCATAATCATTCGACACATATCAAATAGTTACTCAATCCGGAGCGCTCCGACCTTTTGGTCGGGGCGCTTCGGCGTTTCATAAATATTTTATTTGCATTTTGGTGTTTTCTTAAGTATAATGGAGTTAATGATGGGGCAATTCGCCCTTTTTCAGGAAGAAATACAGAATTGATCCGGTTTTTTGTAAATTGTTTTCGCATTTCAGGCGATTTCCGAGCGGGAGATCAGAAAGGTGCCTTATGGAAAAGATAAAAAAACGAGAGAGGAAACGTGGGCTTCGTTTTCTTCAGATGATCATTATGTGTATCATCGGCATAGCCATTAATATCTTAGGCTCGTTCCTGGCCAATACATTCTCGTGGAAGGTCTATCTGGATACGGTCGGAACCGTTCTGGCAGCGGTCTTCGGCGGGTATATCCCCGGCGTTATAACCGGTATCTCGACGAACATCTTCACCGGTTTTCTGATCGACGGAACGTCGTTCTTCTACGGATCGCTGAATGTATTGATCGCCCTGGTTTCCGCGTATTTTGCACGGAAACATTATCTGCGGAAACCTCTTGGGATCCTGGCGTTTATTCTGGCGCTGGCGGCGATCGGTGGCGTTCTCGGCTCGGCGATCAGCTGGTGCATCAACGGAGACCTGAAAGATGAAGTCGGAAACCATGAACTGTTTTCCGCGGGTCACTGGAGAGATTTTTTCCAATCGATCTACGCGAACCTGTACATAGATATCCTCGATAAGGCGATCGCGGTACTGATTGCGGCGGTTCCGTATAATCTGTTGCCTACGGAGTTACGCCGCAGCCTTCGTTACCGCGGCTGGCAGCAGCGAGCACTCAGTCGTGAAGAGAAAGACGAGATGATGAAATTGGAGACGCGTCGTACTTCGCTTCGTACGAAGGTCGTTCTGCTTTTGGTCGTATTCTCTTTTGTGATCTCGAGTTTCGCGACTGTTGTCAGTGTTGCCTTATACCGTAAAAACTCCGTCGAGGAAAAGAAACGTTTTGCAAAAGAGACCGCTTCTCTGGCTGCCGCCGTTGTCGGCCCCGATATCATCGATGATGTTCTCGTATTGAAGCGCGCGGCCAATGGTTATGCGCGTACCGAAGAACTGCTGAAGGAGATCAAGGCAACATCTCCCGATATCGAGTACGTATATGTATATCAGATCCAGGAAGACGGCTGTCATGTCATCTTTGACCTGGACACCGAGGCTGTCGAGGCTTCCGAGCCCGGCGATGTTTTGGAGTTCGAAGATGCCTTTGACGATCTTTTGCCGGACCTCCTGGCCGGTAAAGAGATCGAGCCCATCGTTTCAGACGATGCTTTCGGCTGGCTCCTTACGATATACCAGCCCATTCGTGACGAATTTGACAGGTGTGTTGCTTATGCCTGCGTAGACATCTCTATGAAGCAGTTGACAGCGAACTATATCATTTTCATGACTAAGATGATCTCCCTCTACCTGGGCTTCCTGTTGCTGGCTCTGGTCTTCGGCTGGTGGTTTGCGGAATACAGCATTACCTTCCCTGTAAATACGATGGCCAGAAGCGCCGGCTCCTTTGCATTTAATCATGGCGAGGGGCTGGATGAAAGCGTAGAGAGTTTACAGAGTTTGGAGATCCATACAGGCGATGAGATCGAGAACCTGTATAATGCTCTGGTTAAGATGGGCTCCGACTCCGTTAATTACGTTGAGGAACTGGAATCGAAGAACGAGACCATCTCGAAGATGCAGATGGCGCTGATCATGGTTCTCGCGGACATGGTAGAAGGCCGTGACGAAGACACCGGTGACCACATCCGAAAGACCGCAGCCTACACGCGGATCATCATGAATGGCCTGCGTAAGAAGGGCTATTATACAGAGCAGCTGACCGACCAGTTCATGCATGATGTGTTCCATTCGGCGCCGTTGCACGATATCGGTAAGATCGGCGTTTCCGATCTGATCCTGAATAAACCCGGCAAACTCACCGACGAAGAGTTTGCGGAGATGAAGAAGCATACATTGATCGGTGAAGAGATCATGAGTAAGGTGATCGAGACCGTTCCGCATTCCGGCTACCTGATCGAGGCGCGTAACCTGGCGGGCGGTCACCACGAGAAGTGGAACGGTAAGGGCTATCCGCGCGGCCTGAGCGGCGAGGAGATCCCGCTGTCGGCCCGTATCATGGCCGTGGCCGATGTATTTGACGCACTGATCTCGAAACGCGTCTACAAGCCGCCGTTCACGATCGAGAAGGCGTTCAGCATCATCAAGGAAGATGCGGGCTCGCACTTCGATCCGCTGGTGGCAGAAGCTTTCCTCGCGGAAGAGGAAGAGGTTCGTAAGGTCGCCGAGGCGTTCGGCAACGACATGGGTAAACTGCTTCGCGAGCAGTTCTGACCATTTACCAACTGATCAAAATAATTTTCGATACCTGCGGGGGCTTGATTTTTCCAAGCCCCCGTATTATAATGACCTCGTAACTGAATATAGGGGAGCTTGCGTAGGCAGGCTGAGAGTAAGCGAATGCTTTGACCCTTTAACCTGATTTGGATAATGCCAACGTAGGGAGATATGATTAACCGCGCGCAGTCCTTTTTGCGTGCTTTTTTTTGTATTGAAGTTACATTGTCCGAATCCCTCTGGAAAGGAGAGATTTTATGTTCAAAGAAATCACCGAAAACGTGCGCAAGACGACGCCTCTTGTGCACAACATCACCAACTATGTCACGGTCAATGATGTGGCAAATGTCCTTCTGGCTTGCGGCGGCAGCCCGATCATGTCCGACGAACCGGACGATGTCGTGGACATCACGTCGATCTGCGGCGGCCTCAACATCAACATCGGAACGCTGAATAAGCAGTCCATCGAGGCGATGTTTGCCGCAGGTAAAAGAGCCAACGAACTGGGACATAAGGTCCTGCTCGACCCGGTAGGCGCAGGCGCGAGCGCGCTGCGTACGAAGACTGCGGTCGACCTGATGGAGCAGGTGCGCTTCGACGTGATCCGCGGAAACATTTCCGAGATCAAGACGCTGGCCACGGGCGCGGGCACCACGAAGGGCGTGGACGCCGACGTAGCCGACGCCGTGACTGAAGCCAACCTGGAGCGCTCGGTCGCATTTGCCAAATCCTTCGCGAAAGCGAGCGGCTGCGTGGTCGCGATCACCGGAGCGATCGACCTGGTGGCGGACGCGGATACGTGCTACGTGATCCGCAACGGCCGTCCCGAGATGGGGCGCATCACCGGAACCGGCTGCCAGCTGTCCGGCCTGCTGACCGCATTTATCGTGGCGAACCCGGACCGCATTCTGGAAGCGGCGGCGGCAGCGGTTTGCACCATGGGACTGGCCGGCGAGATCGGCTATGCGAACCTGCTGCCGACCGAGGGCAATTCGTCCTACCGCAACCGCATCATCGACGCCATCTACAACATGGACGGAGATACACTGGAGAGAGGTGCTAAGTATGAAATTCGATGAGAAGGATCTTCTTCTGTACGCCATCACCGATCGGAGCTGGCTGAACGGGAAGACGCTCGTGAGCCAGGCGGAGCTCGCCCTGCAGGGTGGCGCGACCATCCTCCAGCTGCGCGAGAAGAACCTCGGCGACGAGGCCTTCCTCGAGGAGGCGAAAGAGATCCAGCAACTGTGCCGCAAATACGGCGTGCGCTTCATCGTGAACGACAACGTGGAGGTGGCGCTGAAGGTCGGCGCAGACGGCATCCACGTGGGCCAGAAAGACATGGAAGCGGGGAATGTACGCCGCCTCCTGGGGCCGGATAAGATCCTCGGCGTTTCGGCGCAGACGGTGGAGCAGGCCATCCTCGCGGAGAAAAACGGCGCGGACTACCTGGGCGTGGGAGCAGTGTTTCCCACAGGCTCGAAGGACGATGCAGACGACGTCAGCCACGAGACATTGGCCGCGATCTGCAAGGCCGTAAAGATACCGGTCGTAGCCATCGGCGGCATCTCGAAAAATAATTTGTTGGAACTGAAAGGGACCGGCATCTGCGGCGTTTCGGTCATCAGCGCGATCTTCGCGCAGCCGGACATCCTCGCCGCGACGCAGGAACTGAGATATTTATGTGAGGAGCTGGTAGACTAAAAGCCTTACGTAACAAGGAAGGTTTGCTCCGCAAACCTCTTAGGCTCGAAGTTTATTTTTTCTCGAAGCTAAGCTTCTCGAAAAAACCAAACTTCTCACGTAACATGCCCACAAGTGAGCATGTTACAGCGAGTGATTGGGGGCACCACTTTCACCCGCGATATAAAACGTATGCTGAAAGAGAGGAAACCATTATGAAGACAGCATTAACGATCGCAGGAAGCGACTCCTGCGGAGGCGCCGGCATTCAGGCAGATATCAAAACGATGACGGCTCATGGCGTCTATGCCATGAGCGCAGTCACCGCATTGACCGCTCAAAATACGACCGGCGTTACAGACATATTAAATTCCACGCCCGAATTCATGGCAGCCCAGTTGGATGCGGTATTCACCGACATTTTCCCGGACGCCGTGAAGATCGGCATGGTATCGCAGACCGAACTGATCGATGTGATCGCGGAGAAACTGCGTTTCTACGGCGCGAAGAATATCGTGCTGGATCCCGTCATGGTGGCGACCAGCGGGGCGAAACTGATCTCGGACGATGCGATCGACACCCTGTGTAAAAAGCTCATCCCGCTGGCTCTGGTCATCACCCCGAACATCCCGGAGGCGGAGGTCCTGTTCGGACAGCCCATCCGCTCTGCCGAGGACATGGAGACGGCCGCGCGCGCGATCTACGAGAAGTTCGGCACGGCTGTGCTGCTGAAGGGCGGCCACCAGCTCAACGACGCGAACGACCTGCTTTACGACGGGCGCGAGTGCAGATGGTTCCACGGAACCCGAATTGACAACCCGAACACCCACGGCACCGGCTGCACACTGTCTTCCGCCATCGCCTCGAACCTGGCGAAGGGGAAGGATCTGGCGGAGTCCGTCGCTGCCGCGAAGCGCTACATTACCGGCGCGCTGGCGGCCATGCTGGACCTCGGTAAGGGAAGCGGCCCGATGAACCACGCATTCGACGTAAAAGGAGAGTATTGAGATGAGCGAAATGAGCCGGCAGAAATTTGACGGTTATGCGAACCACTATGACCAGTGGTTCATGGAAAATGACAATCTGTTCACCAGTGAGCTTCTGCTTTTTAAGAAGGCGCTCGGCGATATCACGGGGAAGAAACTCCTGTCCGTAGGTTGCGGCAGCGGCCTGTTCGAGAGCTACATTGACAACAGCAATATCGACGGCATCGAGCCTTCCAGAGATATGGGCGCCATCGCTGAGAAGCGCGGCCTGAAGATCCTGAAGTACGGCCTCATCGAGGACGTGGACCTTCCGGAGCAGGCGTACGATATCATTTATTTCAACGGAAGCTCCAGCTACATGGAGGATCTGAAGCCCGTGATGGAGAAGAGCCTGCGCGCCCTGAAGGACGGCGGAAAACTGATCTTCATCGACGTTCCGAAGGAGAGCGCGTTCGGCTTCATGTACATGCTCGGAACCTGCGCGCAGTCCTATGACACGAAGTTCCTGGACGGCGTTATGCCGGCCTGCCCGTACCCGCTGGCACTCGCCGCGTCGGGCGTATGGCACTCAACCGAGGAGAAAATCGGCCTGCTGAAGGAGCTCGGCATCGAGAAGTTCGAGTTCTACCAGACATTGATCAAAAACCCGATGTACACAAACGAGGAGCCCGAAGAGGTTTCGGACGGCTACAAGAGCGGCGGCTACGTGGCGATCGTCGCGCACAAATAGGAGGCAGAGGAACCATGAAGATTACAAAT
>JAFZZY010000053.1 GCA_017615545.1 Lachnospiraceae bacterium | reverse complement strand
TGAGCGAAATGATGTAGTGCTAGGTTCGCTAGCGAACCTAGCACTACATCATTTCGCTCAGGCTCTCGTACAGTGTGAGCATAGGCATCAGACATGCGCCGATGAGTACGCCGACTACGCCGGCCAGCAAGATAATGATCATAGGCTCCATCGCGGTCATGAGACCTGCAACGGCCGTTTCAACTTCTTCTTCGAAGTAACCTGCGCAACGATCGAGCATTTCCTCGATGTTACCGGTATCTTCACCGATCTTGGTCATATGACAGATCATGACCGGGAACAGACCGCTCTTACGAAGCGGATCGGACATCTGAACACCCTTTTCTACTTCGTCCTTAGCATAAAGGAGTGCATCCTTATACAGAACGTTAGGCATGTTCTTCGATGTGATCTCGAGCGCATCTACGATCGAGATACCTGCGGAAAGCAGGGTGGACATGGTACGTGCAAAACGAGCAGCTGCGGACTTCGTGATAACGTTACCGATCAACGGCAGCCTCATCGAAGTACGTCCGATCACGACCTGACCGGTTGGAGACGCCGCAAAGACTCGCCATGCTATGATGATGATGATAATGACAGCGATGAGGATAATTACATTATCCTTCATCCAGTCAGACATCGCAACAACGACCTTCGTCAGTGTCGGGAGCTCGGTATCGAGATCCTTAAACATCTCGGAGAACTGAGGAATAACGAAGTTCAACATGACGATGACAACGGCAACAGCTACTACCAATACCACGATCGGGTATACGAGCGCTTTCTTAATGGTTGCCTTCAAGCGGGCATCCTTCTCGAACTGGATCGCCAAACGGTCGAATGAGTTCTCGAGGGAACCGGATGCTTCACCGGCATCAACCATGTTGATCATCATCGGGCTGAATACATTCGGATGTTCCTTCAGGCTTCGAGCCAGGTTTTCACCTTTTGCTACATTAGACATTACCTCGCGAAGAGCTGCCTGCATGATCTTGTTATCACACTGGTCAGCCAACATACCGAACGCATCGACGATGGATACGCCAGCATTCAAAAGGGACACCATCTGGCGGCAGAAAACGGCCATGGTACGAGGCTTTACGGATTTGCCTCCCAAAGAAACGTTCTCGGCAAACATGGTCTCCTTAACCTGAATAGGAATAAGACCTTCCAGTTTCAGTGTACGCTCCGCTCTGGATGTATCAGGTGCTTCGATTTTGCCTTTACGTTTGGCGCCTTTTTGATCGACGGCCACATATTGATAAGTGGGCATAGAAGTTTCACCTCCTGAAATCTTACTTAAACTTATATCTAATAACCATCTGTCTCATCGTTCTCCTGCGGATATCATCCCTTCCTGCAGCGGCATCCACGTTCCGTTCTATCTCCGCGGGCGGCCGATCCGACTTCCGGTCACTATTCGATATTAAACTTCTCCCTGACCCATGACACGCTTCATCATAGCTGCCGTGTCCTGCGCATAGCTGATGGCGATCTCGGAAGTGATACGGTGTCCGGAACACAGTTCGAAGATCGCGTCATCCATGGTAACCATACCCTGACGGCGGCTGGTCTGAACGATCGCGGGGATCATGTGGATCTTCGCCTCACGGATGAGGTTTCGGATCGCGGGCGTTGCATGCATGACTTCGAATGCGGCTACACGGCCGGATCCGTCTGCCAGAGGCATGAGCTGCTGGGAGATAACGCACTCCAAAACGTTCGCCAGCTGAACACGGATCTGCTGCTGCTGGTACGGAGGGAATACGTCGATGATACGGTCAATGGTACTCGCGGCACCGATGGTATGCAGGGTCGAGAATACGAGGTGACCGGTCTCAGCTGCGGTGATCGCAGTGGAGATCGTATCCAAGTCACGCATCTCACCTACGAGGATAACATCGGGGTCCTGACGAAGAGCGGCACGAAGCGCACTCTCAAAGGAAATGGAGTCCAAACCGATCTCTCTCTGGTTAACCATCGCCTTGTTGTGCTTATGAAGATACTCGATCGGGTCCTCCAAAGTGATAACATGGTGATGATATGTCTTACTGATCAAGTCGATCAGGGAAGCCAGGGTCGTCGACTTACCGGAACCTGTAGGTCCGGTTACGAGAACCATACCTCTCTTACGGTTGATCAGATCGATAACGGATGAGTTAAGGCCCAAAGACTCAGGTCTCGGGATAACATCTGCGATCAGTCGCAAAGCTGCGCCGTAAGCGCCACGCTGCTTATAAACGTTAACACGACATCTTCCCACGGAACGAACGGAGTAAGAAAAGTCCGTCTGTCCTGTCTCTGCCAGCTCGTCGCGGCAAGGCTTCGGGATGATCGGTTCGATCATCATCTGTGTGTTCTCCGGTGTAAGCGGAACGGTACCGATCTTGATCAGCTGACCGTTGATACGCAAAATAGGCGGAACACCTGCTGTAATATGAACGTCAGATGCGTGACGTTTTGCAGCCAATTTTACCAAATCGGCAACCTCGAGTGCACCCTGAGGACGCTGCTGGCCACTTTCAATTCCTTCTGGCATATTTCCACTCTCCTTATTCTTTCATATAAGGGGTCCGTAAAGCGGAACCCCGTCTGTCAAAATACTCTGCGCAGCAGAACCTTTTGACATCTGAACTTTGCAGAGCAAAGTCTCATCTTTTCCCGATAGGGGATCCGCTATGCGGAGCCCTTATGCTTCGTATACGATACGACGAAGTTCGCTCATGGATGTGATGCCGGCCTTAACCTTGATACCACATGCCATGGACAGCGTATTCATACCCTCTTTCAGAGCTTCGTCTTTGATCTCGTCGGCGTTCGCGCCGCGGGCAATGACTGTACTCAGATGGTGGGTAACCTCCATGATCTCGTAAATACCGATACGTCCGCGATAACCGGCTTTCTCACATGCGGGACAGCCGACAGGTTCGAAGATACGAAGCGGCTTCGCAGGATCAACACCCAGGATCCTCTTATCTTCTTCGGTCGCAAGAACTTCTCTCTTACAATCCGGGCACAGACGGCGAACCAGACGCTGAGCGATAATACCTACAACAGAGTCCGCGATCAGGTAGTTCTCAACACCCATATCTTCCAAACGGGTTACTGTGCTGGCTGCGGAGTTTGTATGGAGGGTACTAACAACCAAGTGGCCGGTGATAGCGGCCTTAACAGCGATCTCGGCGGTCTCACCGTCTCGAATCTCACCGATCATGATGATATCGGGGTCCTGACGCAAGATAGCACGGAGGGCAGATGCGAATGTAAGATCTACCTTCGGATTTACGTGAACCTGATTGATACCATCGACATTTGCCTCGACAGGGTCCTCAACGGTGACGATGTTGATATCTTCACGGTTAAGTTCTGAGAGAGCGGTATAAAGTGTGGTAGACTTACCGGAACCGGTAGGTCCTGTTACCAGAACGATGCCGTGCGGGTGAGACAGGATACGGTCGAACTTTGTCATCTCAGCATCCTCGAAACCGAGTTGCTTCTTCTCACGGTTCAGGGCTCTCTTGTTCTGGAGACGCATTACGATCTTCTCACCGAAAACGGTCGGAAGAACGTTAACACGGATATCGTACTCAACACGATCGACCCATGCGGTGATACGACCGTCCTGAGGTTTACGCTTCTCGGAAATATCCATGCCGCCGATGATCTTAATACGGGCAACAATGGCCGGAAGCAATTTGATGTCATATTTCATTCGCTCGTAGAGCGCACCATCGATACGGTACCGGACGCGGACATTCTCTTCCATCGCCTCGATATGAATATCGGATGCTCTCTGGCGGGCTGCCTGCTCGATCATGGTACGAACGAGTACGACGATCGGGGAGTTGTCGAGGTTCGCCGAGTCTTCGGTCGCCTCCTCGAGCTCTTTATCAAAACCACGTTCCTCTGCGTACTGCTTCGCAACGTCCATGGCCTGCGAACTACCGAAGTAACGGTCGAGGGCTGCCATGACATCCGTTCCTGTACAGATAACGGGCTCGATCTGCATGTTTGTTACGATACCGATATCATCCGCAGCCACGATATCCATGGGATCTGACATAGCCAGTCGCAGGATGTTCGGGTTACGTTCGGATACCGCAAACGGGATAACGTGATATTTCCGGAGCACATCCGGTTTTACCAGGTTCAGGATCTCTTCCGGGATCGTAACCGATGAAAGGTCAACAAACTTGTATCCGAGCTGATACTCAAGGGCGCGGGCAATGCGCTTCTCGTTCGTGATACCGCTCTCAACCAGGTATTCACCAATACGCTTGCCTTCTTCTTTCGCTCTTACGAGAGCGTCCTTTAACACCTCGGGAGTGATAACGCCTTGCTCGATGAGAATATCACCGATTCGCATACGTTTTCTCGTATAATCCATACACTCACCATCCATTCTCGTTGAAGATTTCAAGATCAGGATCTTCAACTTTCCACATTTCTTTTGGGATTTGGGTACAATTCCCTAAGTTTGTTTATATTTTAATACATTATATACACGTTGTCAATGTTTTTCGTTCTTTTCGCACGTTTTAATTCACCACGTGAACGGTCAAAACAGTCACTGCAGAATTGTGCTTATCCGTATCCTTTACAGACACCTTCAAAACATAGGTTCCGACCTTATTCGTGGAGAATTTATCCCAGCCTTCCACGCGGATACGCTGAACCAGCGTGTCGCGGCTGTCTTTGTCATCATAAAGCTGATCGATCAGGTTGCGGTAGTGGAAATACGACCCCTTCTTAACCGTCACTTCCGTCTGTTTCAGCGTGATGACAGGAATACCGTTATTGATCGGCGCAGGACGCTCAATCGCTTCGATCTCGAGTTTGCATGTCAGGCCCTGGTAGCGGATATCAAACAGGTTCTTTCCTGCAACATAGGCTCCGCCGACATCATCACTCTCCCATCCGGTCAGGATAATGCGGTTACCGTCCTCAAGCACACCCTGTACCAAGATCTCTGCAGGGCTGGAAATCTCACCGATATATTTCTGCTGGCCAATGAAGGTTGCCTCGATCTCCGTGATCTTCTCTCCGTTCGGACCGGTCGCCTTCGGGGCCTCGGTGGTCGGTTCTGCCGTTGTAGGCTCCTCAGTCGTGGGCTCTTCCGTCGCAGGTTCCGCCGTCGTGGGCTCCTCCGTCGCAGGCTCTTCGGTCGGTGCTTCCGTCGTAGGCTCTGCCGTTGTAGGTTCCGGCGCACTCGTCGGTTCCTCGGTCTCCTTAATAGGAGCCGTAGTTACTGCCTCTTCTGTAGTTTTCGGTTCTGCCGTGGTTTCTTCGGGAACCGACTGTGTAGGATCCGGTGTTGTCTTACCCGGATCTGTATTCGATGCGTTCTCCTTAGCAAGATTGCGTACACAGGTCTCGACCGTCAGGTTGCCTCTGCTGTCGCGAACCTGATACTGAACGCGAACCTCGGTCTCCGAGATCTGCTCCGTCTGAGGAAGAACGATAACTTTCTTCGTAATGTCTCCGTCGCGGTTATCCGTGGCGGTAACGCCTGCCAAAAGCCCTTCTGTATTCCCACCGGGAACATAGCTCACGGGATCGTCGGAAAATGCGATCACCGGCGCTTTGCGGTCATCTGACAAATAAATAAACAAGTAAATAAGACCGAGAACCAAACAAACGATCCCCAGCTGAACTGCCTCCCGCTTTAAGCGGTGTACTTTTCTCCATTTTGTTCCAAATCTCATAAGGTTGTTTCCCTCTTTTTGACAGTCTTTTCGGCCCCCGTGCCGGATCAACTGTCTGCCCGCATCAAAGCTTCCTCTTACACCTTCTTATATGCGACATTAGGGCGCCACCCCAAAAAGCGGGGAAAAAAGCGCCCTGTATGTCACATTCTATGAGTCTTATGCTCTGGAGAGGTACTCTCCTGTACGTGTATCGATCTTGATCTTCTCGCCGTTATCTACGAACAACGGAACCATAACCTGAGCACCTGTCTCAACGATCGCGGGCTTGGTAGCGCCGGTCGCTGTGTTGCCCTTGAAGCCGGGCTCGGTCTCGGTGATCTCGAGCTCTACGAAAAGAGGCGGCTCGATAGCGAATACTGCGCCGTTATGGGACAGCATCTTAACCATCTCGTTCTCTTTTACGAACTTCAGAGCGTCGCCGACCTGGTCGGGAGTCATCTGGATCTGCTCGAAGGTGTTAACGTCCATGAAATAAAAGAAATCGCCATCGTTATACAGATACTGCATATCTGCACGATCGATCCGGGCTGCCGGGAACTTCTCGGTAGGACGGAACGACTTCTCAACAACGCCGCCGTTCTTGATATTCTTTAATGTTGTACGCACGAAAGCTGCGCCCTTACCGGGTTTTACGTGCTGGAAATCAATGATCTGATACACGTTGTTGTCCATCTCGATCGTAATGCCGTTTCTGAAATCGCCTGCAGAAATCATCTTCTGTCATCCTCCTAGGGTGTGATAAATCGGTTAATCTTCTAAAAACCTAACTATTATTGTAACAAATGCAAGGTAAAAAATCAATACTTTTTTATTTTCGCCTTTGTCTTTCATAAAAATAGAGAATGATCTTCTCTATTTTTCGTTTAAAAACGATCTGGATCTCCTCTTTCGGGCTGATGGGTTCGGTGAGCACCGACTTCAGTCCGATGCGGTTCGCTCCATAGATATCCGTCAAAAGCTGGTCTCCGATAAAGAGTGTATTTTCCTTCGTCGTCCCGATGCGCCGCATCGCTTTCGCGTAGCTTTTGCGGGAAGGTTTGTTCGCCTTCCACACGGCACGCGAATGCACCGCCTTCGCGAACGGCAGCACCCTCGCCCGGTTGTTATTCGAGATCAGGCACGTGGAAAAGCCCATCGCGTGCAGGCGGTCGAACAGCTCCTTCGAGTGTTCGTCGGCCGGCGCGCCATGGCATACCAGCGTATTGTCGATATCGTAGATGATCCCGCGATAGCCCTGCGCGTAGAACTCCTCATACGGGATCTCGTACGCAGACTTGCAGCGCATCGTAGGATAAAAACGCCTTAAAAGACTCATGCCTCTTCGTTTCCTTTTTTATCCTTTGCCGCGGTGGTCTTCTTCTTTTTCAGAAGTTTCTTCAACTCCTCGGCAAATGTATTCACGTCGGTAAATTCACGGTACACCGAAGCAAAACGCACATAAGCAACCTCTTCAAGGTCCTTCAGGTGCTCCATGATCAACTCGCCGATCTGCGCGCTCGCGATCTCGGTCTCAGCGCGGCGGAAGATCTCATTTTCCACGTCATCCAGCAGTTTCTGGATGTCCTGCATGGGAATGGGACGCTTATGGCACGCACGCATAACGCCGGCTTCCATCTTCGAGCGGTCGTACGGCTCGCGGGTGTTATCCTTCTTAACGACCATCAGGGGAAATGTCTCGATCTTCTCGTAGGTCGTGAAACGGCGGCCGCATGCCTCGCACGAACGACGGCGGCGGATCTCCTTACCGTCCTCACTCGGACGGGAGTCGACTACCTTAGTTGTTTCTACTCCACAAAAGGGACAGCGCATATCTTACCTCCTAATCGGTTCCGAACTCGGAAAGCATAAGCCCCGGGTTTCTGTCGAGGACCATGTTCACGCTCCATGCGTTCACGAACAAAAGCAGCGGACGGTCCTTCAGGTCTTTGATGCGTTTCATGTCGGACGTTCCGACGATCTTCGCCACATCGTAGTTCTCGTTTTCGATCCAACGGATGTGCTCGTAAGGCAGCGGGTCCAGACGGATCTCAACGTTATATTCGCTCTTCAAGCGATATTCCAAAACTTCAAACTGCAGAACGCCGACCACGCCGACGATGATCTCTTCCATACCGGTGTTGAACTCCTGGAAGATCTGGATGGCGCCTTCCTGGGCGATCTGCATGACGCCCTTGACGAACTGCTTGCGCTTCATCGTGTCGATCTGACGAACCTTCGCGAAATGCTCCGGGGCGAACGTCGGGATGCCGGGGAACTGCACCTTATGTGCGGCTGACGCGGTCAATGTATCTCCGATGGAGAAGATACCCGGATCGAACACGCCGATGATGTCGCCCGCATAGGCCTCGTCGATGATCTTACGATCCTGCGCCATGAGTTGCTGCGGCTGCGACAGTCGCAGGGGCTTTTTGCCCTGCACATGATACACTTCCATGCCCGCAGTGAATTTACCCGAGCAGATGCGCATGAACGCAATACGGTCGCGGTGCGCCTTATTCATATTCGCCTGGATCTTAAACACGAACGCCGAAAACTTCGGGTCGAACGGATCCACGATATCGTCGCCGTTCTGACGCGGCAACGGGGAAGAAGTCATCTTCAGGAAATGCTTCAGGAAGGTCTCGACGCCGAAATTCGTGAGCGCCGAACCGAAGAATACAGGCGACAAGTCGCCGCGGTTGACGCGCTCCTGGTCGAACTCGTCGCAGGCGCCGTCGAGCAGTTCCAGATCCTCGGCGAGTTTCTCCGCCGCCAGATCGCCGATCAGGTCCTTCGCGTACTCCACGTCCACCTGATGGGTCTCGACCTCACGCATGCCCGCGCGGTTCGCGGTAAATGTCGTGATCTTCTTGATATCTCTTTCGTATACGCCCTGGAAGCTCTTGCCGCTTCCGATGGGCCAGTTGATCGGGCAGGTACGGATGCCCAACACGCTCTCGATCTCATCCATCAGGTCGAACGGATCGTTCGTCTCGCGGTCCATCTTATTGATGAACGTGAAGATCGGGATGTGCCGCATGACACAGACCTTAAAGAGTTTGATGGTCTGCGGCTCAACGCCCTTCGCTCCGTCGATCACCATGACTGCGGAGTCCGCCGCCATCAGCGTACGGTACGTATCCTCCGAGAAATCCTGATGTCCCGGCGTATCCAGGATATTGATGCAATATCCGTCATATTCGAACTGCATGACCGAACTCGTGACCGAGATACCACGTTCCTTCTCGATCTCCATCCAGTCGCTGACGGCGTGGCGTTCGGTCTTTCTTCCCTTAACGCTTCCGGCCAGATTGATGGCGCCTCCGTACAGCAAAAACTTCTCGGTCAATGTAGTTTTACCGGCATCCGGGTGCGATATGATCGCAAATGTCCGGCGCCGCCGGATCTCTTCTTCCATAGACTCTGTCTGTGACATACAACTATATGCTCCTTAATCATTCTGTAGCAAGGCCGGCTCCCGTCCCTATTGCGGGCACTCTCCGTAAACCTGTCCGGCTTGCATCTCCTTATCGCGCGCCTTAAACATCTCTGAGATGGTCACGATCTGGTAATCATTGGCCACGAGATACGGCACGAGGAATTCCACGGCTTCCGCTGTGGCATCGTACGTTTCATGCATCAGTACGATCTTTCCATCCAAAGAGCCATTTTCGCATGCTTTTGCGATTTTGTCAATCATTTGCTTTGCGGTCGCCTTATTCCAGTCCTCGGAATCGAGACCGCAACTGATGAGCGGAACATTGATCGTATCCTTTACGACCTGGTCTACACTCAGGTAAGGCGGGCGCAGCAAAAACTGCTCCTGACCCGAGATCCCCTTCAGGATCGGCTCCATGAAGCCCACTTCTGCCTTCATCTCCTCAGGCGTCAGCTGCGGCAAAAACGGATGTGTCTTCGTGTGGTTCGCGATCTCGAAGCCGAGTTCCTGCGCGCGCACGATCTCCGCCCTCGTATCCTCATCGTAAGTATTGCCCCAGTAGAAGAAGGTGGCATGCATGCCGGCCTTTGCGATCGCATCCTGGATACGGATCGCGGGCGATGCTTCATTTACCGGACGCACCGGGCCGTCATCGAAAGAGATCGCGACCATCGGCTTCTCCGGATCGATCCATGAAACATCCGCTGTATTATTCCATTTATCTCTCATTCTGTCCTCCATAGACTGCGGGTCGTTCATATCAAACAAAGCCTCCCGGATCTTTTCATTTGCACGTCGCTCCGGAGGCGTCAAAAAAAGATCAAAAATATTCATCCGCCCTACCTCATCTGCATTCGCGCTTCAAATACGCGATCAATGTGTTTGCCATGTGTCTGTGGGCTTCCTTACCGGGATGGAAACGGGAACCGAAAGCATCTCCCGTCGTGTTCGGCAGACGAAGCAGGTCGACGTTTGTATCGCCGGTGCGGTCCACATATTCGCGCATCGTGCGCTCCATGTAGGGCATCAGGCCGTCGCCGAGGGCTCCATAGCACCAAACCATCTTTGCCTTCGGGTTCTTCAGGCGGATCAGTGCCAGAAAGTCATCCATGGCACGGCAGAAACGCCGTATACTCATCTCCTCGTACGTTCCGTCCGAGTTCAAAAGCTGCGCATAGATCCTCTCCGTCTTCGGATCGGTATAGGGCGGATTGTGGAACGCGCCCTCGTCGTTCGTTCCCAGGTTGATGAAGATCACATCGGGCTGCCAGCTCGTGAAATCGTACTCATCCATGGTCCCGGCGAGCGCATTTTCCGCGCCGGATGCTGCTCCGCAGACCTTCGTGTAGATCTCGGGCAATGTCGTGTGGGGATTGTTGTCCCATCCGCAATACGTGCCCCAGCCGCTCTGCGAGATCAGGTGATAATCCGCGTCCATCGCCTTCGCTACATAGTTTGCATAGTGTTCGCAGGTCCCGAAAAACATCGGGATCCAGTCCATCTCGTCGTGTGCGCCGTTCAGGCCCTCTCCGCTCGTGATGCTGTCGCCGACAAACTCGATCTTCATCGACTTCGGCGGAACCGGCAGGAACATACCATCGGCAGAGAGACTGTGGATCACGAAACGGCTCGGATCCTCGCCGAGCGCCTGCATTTCCTTAAACAGGCGAACCGTCTTCACGGTCTGCGGATTCATGCCGCGGAACAGGCAGATATCCTGACCGCCGCGCTTCAACATCATGCGCTCCAAAGGGCAACCATTGATCTCAACGGCGAGCCACTGCTCATACTGATCGTACTCCGTTTCGATGCGGACCCAGAGTTCGCTCGCGGCGACTCTGACCTCGATGCCCGAGGCTGACCAAAACAGTTCAATAGGGCCATCGCCCTGCCAATTATTCCGTCCGTAGAGATGCAACGGGATCTCGTCCGGTCCCAGTGTCATTAATTCTTTCATAGTAACTCCCTCAATCTTCCAATGCTTCGGCGCCGAAACCCTTCAAACCGACGCTGTCAGCATGTATTACACCGGACTCGGGATCTTCCCGGTCAGGTATTTGATAGCTTCCTTCAAGCCGTCTACGGATAGTTTGTAACTCGGGATCAGGCCCTCAATGGCCGTGACCGCCTCCATCCAGCCGATGGAGGATGAATACGATACCTTCCGTGGATTCAGCCATACCACTTTCTTATAATTTCGTTTAAACATTTCCAGCCATTCGTAGCCGCTGTAGCCGCCGTTCGGTCCGCGGTAGTTGCCGCTGGTAGAATAGAGCTCCTCCGGCGCCATCTGCGCGTCGCCGACGATGATGACCTTATAGTCGGAGTCCAGGTTCTTGAAAACCCAGCGGGTCTCCACCCAGTCCCCGGTCATGCACTCCGGCGTCTTATACAGGGTGCTGTAAAGACAGTTATGGAAATAATAGGTCTTTACATCCTTAAAATGGTTGGCTTTATTGACCGCCTGGAACAGGTTGTTACAGAGGGTCGAGAACGGGATCATGGTCCCGCCCGAGTCAAACAGCAAAAGCAGTTTCACCGTGTTCTTTCGCGGCTTCTGCCACTCTAGTTTCAGGTAGCCGCCGTTGTTGCACGTCGAGTCGATTGTGCCGTCCAGATCGAGTTCGGTCTTCGCCTCGTCAATGCGGGACGAAAACTGCCTGAGCTGGCGGAACGCCGCCTGGAACTGGCGGTAGTCCAACGCTTTATCACGGCGGAAATCGCGGTACCGCTCCTCACCGATGACCATGAAGGCCGACGAAAGTCCGGGCTTGCCGCCCATGCGGATGCCGCCCTTCGCCCGTCCGGAGTTACCGAACGCCGAGGTGCCGCCGGTGCCGATCCAGTTGTTGCCGCCGTCGTGACGCGTGTTCTGCTGCGCCAGACGCTCGCGGAGCTGCTCATTGACCGTTTTCGCATCGCGCTTCTCGCGCCGCTTCTGCGCCTCTTCCGCCATGTGCTGTTGCTCTTCTTCGTCGGGATCGTCCCGCTCCAGCCAGCGCATGACGTAGTCCGGGATGTTCTCCGACTTCACGTCCTTGAAATATTCCTTAAACGCCAGGTCGAATTTGTCGAAATCCGCCTCGCTCTTCACGAGGATCATCCGCGCCATATAGTAGAAGTTCGTCAGCGACGCGCCGCAGAGCTGCTTATCCAGCGCATCCATCAGCGTCAGCCATTCGGTCAGGGAAACGTGCACTCCTTTTGCTTTCAAAATGTAGAAAAACGGAGTAAACATTTTACCTCCTGTTCGCCTTAATGGTCTCGAGATCTTCGTCTTTTTTCACGATAACGCCCACAAACGGAAGTTTCTTCTGGATCTCCTCCGGGGAGATGCCGCCGCGCATCAACGCGTTCAGCCAGTCCAGAAGTTCCGAGGTGCTCGGCTTCTTACGGATGTCGCGCATGCCGCGGATCGAGTAGAACGCCTTCATCGCCTCGTCCAGGAGCTGCTCGTCGATGTCGGTGAAATGCGCAGCAACGATGTCGCGCATCAGTTCCTGGTTCGGGAACTCGATATAGTGGAAGATGCAACGACGCAGGAACGCGTCCGGCAACTCTTTCTCCGCATTCGACGTGATGATCACGATCGGCCTGTGCTTCGCCTTCACCGTGCGCCCCGTCTCATGGATGTAAAACTCCATCTGGTCGAGCTCCCAAAGCAAGTCGTTCGGGAACTCCAGGTCTGCCTTATCGATCTCGTCGATCAGCAGCACGACCTGCTCGTCGCTCTCAAACGCATCGCAAAGTTTACCCGGCTTGATGTAGCGGGCAATGTCATCCACGCCTTCGTTTCCGAACTGGCTGTCATACAGACGCTGTACAGTGTCATACATGTACAGGCCGTCCTGCGCCTTCGTCGTAGACTTGATATTCCAAATGATCAGCGGCTTATTCAGGCTCTTCGCGATGGCCTGCGCCAGCATGGTCTTACCTGTGCCGGGCTCGCCCTTGATCAAAAGCGGCTTCTGCAGTGCGATCGCGACATTGACCGCGGCCAGCAGTTCCTCGCCTGCCACGTAGTCTACGCTGCCCTGAAAATTCTGAAATTCACTCATAATAACCTCCGGATATATTTATTTCTCTACTTGTTTAACCATGGATTGCAAAATGGCGAGCAAACCTTCGCCAAGGCGTTCGCCATGCTCGATCTGCTTCGCCTTCGGAGCATCGTCGGTGATGATGTTATCCACACCGATCGCCACCATCTCCTTCAGGGAGTTGGTGTCATTGACCGTCCAGACATGGACCTCCATGCCGAGCTCATGCGCACGTTCCACCAGTTTTTCAGTCACGTTTGTATACTTCATGCTCAGGAAATCGAGCGCCTCCGACTGCGGGACGTCGCCGATCGTGACCTTCAGGATCTGGCCGGTCTTGATGTCGGGGTTGAGTTCCTTCACCTGAGCCAGGTAATTCAGATCCGTGCACGTTACAACGCACTGATTGACGAAATCCAGATCCTCGATCATGGCCACAGTTTTCGCGACCACATCGGGCGTCTTTGGGTTCGTTTTGATCTCGATATTCAGTTTGATCTGTCCGCGACACAGCAGGATCGCTTCCTCCAGCGTCGGGATGCGGACATCGGAATACTCTTTCTTTCCGGCCGATGCGTCCAGCTCCAGGAGCTCTTCGTAAGTCTTCGTGTAGGCAACGACCGCCTTGTTACAGGTTCGGAGCGTCGACAGGTCATGCAACAAAAACAGCACGCCGTCCGCCGACTCCTGCACGTCGATCTCCGCGTAATCCGCGTACTGGTCGATCGCCAGCTGCAGAGCCTCGAGCGTATTTTCCGGCGCGTATTTGGAAGCGCCGCGGTGCGCCGTTACGGCAACACCCGTCATCACGTCGGAAATGTTGTAAGAACCGGTGAGGTACGAACGGATGACCATGTGCAGTTCGAGGATGCCGACCGTCACGACGATGGCCAGCGCCACCCGCTTATGAAGCAGCTGCAGGCGCTTCGTCTTATCGGCAAATCGCCGTTTCATCTCGTTGCGGCCGACCTTCTGCTCTTCGAGCACATGGGCCAGACTGTACAGGCCCGCCAGGTTGATCGTCGTCGAAATGAACCCTGCCAGGAAGCCGATGCACAGATAAACACGGTTTCCGTGGTCAATGATGCGCAGCATGGTGTAGCCACGCTCCGGCGTCATGGCGATGAAGATCGAGACCGCCGCGATGAGAAATGCAGACAGAAGAAGCAAAAGCCCAAACGAGATCAGGTTCCAGATCATGATATAGGCAATGTTTCGGAAGAAGCGTCCGTGATGATAATCACGCAGATCGCGGCCTAGTTCGGCGCGGATCTCGGGCTTCTCCTCTTCGTCATCCTGCCGTAAAAAGCGAAGGGCCATCGAAAAACCAAATACGAAAAGCAAGATGCATAGGAGTGCGATCACGGACAGAAGGATCGGCACGCCGCCGCGGGACATGACCAGACGTTCGGCGACGTAGTTCGAAGCCTGAACCTTCAGGACGCCGGCCGCCAGCATCAACAGGTTGATCGCAGGCAGGCAGACGGCAACCAGCGCAAAAGCACGCGCACGACCACGCATCCGGCGTAGCAACACCAAGCCTTCGAGAAGCATTTCCCATGAATTGATCTTCATGTTGTTCGCGGAATACTCGAAGCAGATCAACAGCGCCCCGTACTCCAACATACACAACACGATGATCACGCACACGGTAAACAGCAGGATCGCGATGGTCAGCGGATGCGCCAGGAATTTAAAGATGTTCTGGTTGGTGATGTAGCCCATCTTCTGCACACGCATGGACCAGCGCAGCAGGAACGCAGCGCCCGGCAGGACCGCCAGCCAGGTGCCCACGCGGAAGATCAGCTCAAACACCAAAAGGGACAGGAAATTCCTCTTCAGGACCATGCCCATTTTATCAAAAACGACTTTCATAAGTGAGAAAAATATACACTTTCTGTTTGGATGGCCGGGCTCTCGCCCCGCCGGACTTGCAGCAGATTAAACACCACTCATTTTATTATATCAGAACTACGCTATGACGTAAAGGTTTTCTGCCCGTTTCCTCTCCCGATCCCGCGAAATTATGCCTAAACCGGACGGTTTCTCTGGCCTTAGGCATGATCCAGCTTCTAGAGGGAGGAGTGCTGGCTAGGGTTTATGCCTAAACCGGACATCATATCTTGCTTTAGGCATATCAAGCTCCAAATTCGGGAAAACAGGAAAAACCGTCGGAACAGTGCTTGACATTTTCAGACATATAGTGCATAATGATGGTTGTGCAGTCCGCACGTTGATCCGAGGATGATTTCTAACATAACGGGTCAGCGGCACTGAACCGTCATACAAGGAAGGTTTGCTCCGCAAACCCCGGATGTTCGAAATTATTCGTATCGCTGTGCTATACGCACATCGATCCGAGGATAATTTCTCACGTAATGGGGCAGCGGTGCTGCCCCATTACGGAGACGTATCGAAGTGGCCATAACGAGCTTGACTCGAAATCAAGTTGTCGGGTAACCGGCACGCGGGTTCGAATCCCGCCGTCTCCGCACGGAAACAGAAAACCGCGTTCACCGAAT
>JAFZZY010000052.1 GCA_017615545.1 Lachnospiraceae bacterium | reverse complement strand
TCCGGAAATCCGGAACTTATTCAAGATCAATCCTTACGGGTGCTCATCTCAAGCAGTTTTTCCTTCATCTGATTCTCGATCTTGCGAAGCTCGATCTCAGCTGCGGCACGCTTCTCGCGGCCCTCATTCTGGATACGCATAACCTCGTCGAGAGTATCGATCAAGGACTGGTTCGTGTGCTGCAAGGTCTCGATCTCAACGATACCGCGCTCAGATTCTTTTGCAGTCTCGATGGAAGACATCTTCAGCATCTCTGCGTTCTTCTTAAGCAACTCGTTCGTCATATCGGTAACTTCGCCCTGGGCTTTCGCCGCCTCCATGGAGTGGCTCATGCCGAGCGCCAGCACCATCTGGCTCTTCCAAAGCGGGATCGTATTCACCAGTGTAGACTGGATCTTCTCGCTCATTACCGTATCGTTGCTCTGTACCAGGCGGATCTGCGGTCCCATCTGGATGGAGATCACACGGGTCAGTTCAAGGTCGTACAGTTTCTTCTCGAAACGATTGATCAGGGCTGCGAAATCATTGGCCGCCTGAGCGTCCTCCGGAAGTCCGGTCTGCTTCGCCTTCTCGTTCAACGCAACGAGCTCTTCGTTCTTCGCGCGCTCCAGACGCTTCTTACCTGCCAGGATGTACATGGTCAGTTCCTTGTAATAGGTCTGGTTGGTAGCGTACATATTGTCCAGCATCGCAACGTCACGAAGCAAGGTCACCTGGTGCTTCTCGAGAGACTCGGACACCTTGTTGACATTTGTTTCGGCCTTTGCGTACTTCGCCTTCATGGCCTCGATCTTATTTGCGCTCTTCTTGAACCATGCGCGGATGCCCTTCTCGTTCTCCTTAACGTCGAAAGACTTCAGTTCGGTAACCAGGGCCGACAGCATGCCGCCGACTTCACCGAGATCCTTTGTACGCACGTTGTTAAGAGCTGCCTCAGAGAAATCTGCGACCTTCTTCTGAGCGCCTGCGCCGTACTGCATGATGGAATTGGTATCCTTCAGGTCGATCTGCTTAGAGAACTGCTCCACCTGCTTCAACTCCTGCTCGGACAGGATGGCTGCGGTATTATCCTCGACCTGCTCCTCTTCCTTCTGCGCATCCGTCACCAGAACGGGCTTCGTTTCAGGTGAATCAAACGGGGTCAATGTAAGGCTGGGAGCCTCGGGCGCTTCCGCCACGATCGTCTCGATCACCTGATCCTGTACTGCTTCTTTCACCTGTTCCTGAGGCTTTAAAATTTCATCCATATCTTCTCCTATCCGCATGGCACGCCATGCAATTCACTATTTTCTCGGAATCACTTCGAATTCCTTCTCTTTAAGGCCTTCCTGCGCGAACAGCGCGTTCAGTACCGAAATGTCGGCCGATGCTTCCACCGCCGCATCTTTAAACAGATCGTTCAAAAGGTTCTCGAACGCGACATTGATCATGTCGAGCGTATCTTCGATATCCTTCTTCGTGCGGGTGATGTTATCACCCTCCAGCTTCTGATCTTCGAACTCACGGTACGTATGCACCAGTTTCAAAGTCGTCGGCATGTAGTATTCCATGAACTTCCGGATCTCCGGAAGCTTCTCGGGATGGTCTTCGACCACGCGGAAAATGCGCTTGCACACATCCTCCAGGCTGTCCAGTTTGCGGGTAACGACCTCACCCGGGATCGCGTCGTTCTCATTACGCAACTGCAACAGATAACTGCGTCCCTGCTCCAGCGCTTTCGCCACCTCTGGCGAAACCTGCTTCTTCGCGGGCGTTCCGTCCGGCGCGGGCAATGCTGCGGCCGCCTCCGTCTGCAGCTGCGGCGTCATCAGTCCGTACGCCTGCATATATTTCTCGTAACCCTCGTCCGAAAGGAAGATCACCTGATCGCCCGGCGCGAAGTGTCCATGTGGGAACACACCGAGTTCGATCATGTCTTTCCAGTCCTGGCGGATCACGGCGGGCTCGATACCCATCGCCGCTGACATCTCGAGGACCGAGACCTGCGGCTGCGTCGCGTACCGCTTGATGTACTCGCGGAAACGCGCATACTGCTTTTTCTTCTTCTTCGATCGAGTGAACAAATACAGGAACACTCCGAACAGTCCGGCCGAAAAAAGCATGCCGATCAGTGAACCCGCGACGCTCATCTCCCCGTCGCCGATCTCACCGAGCATTCCGAACGTAAAGAACGCGCAGATGATGGTAAATACCAGGAACGTAATACCCCTTGCGTTGTTTTCTTCCTCTCCGGGAAATGCGTCCGCCTTCCGCGTCACGCGGATCTGCGTCGTCTGGTTCGGGGTACGGATCGGTGCCGGCCGGCTGGTCCTCATATAGTCGGGATATCGCGAGTCGTTGATGTGCGTGTTGGTCTCGACCATCGGGTACTGATTGACCGTCTGGTTTCCACCCGCGCCGCCCTGGCCTCCGAAGAAACCGCGGCCGCGCTGTCCCGGCGCGCCTGCCTGTCCGCCCTGCTGCATCTGCTGCTGCGGTTGCTGAACAGGCAAAAAATTCTGTTGTACATTCTGTCCCTGCATGGGCACCCGACGTCCCTGCTGCGCCTGTTGTGCAGCATACGCCTGGTCAATGTATGGCTGCTGTCCGCCGGGGATCTGTCCCTGCGGCTGCTGCCCCTGGACCGGTTGGATCGGTTGGGCCGGCTGACCCGGTTGCGGCTGATACTGCACCATCGGAGCGGTGCCCGGCTGGTAGTAGACCTCCGGATACTTTGGCGCCGCGTCGAACTGCGTCCGCACCTGCTGCGCCGCCTGCGCGACCGAATTCTGCTGGTTCGGCATGACCGGCTGGCCATGTCCCTGCGAACTCCGGCGAACCTGCGTGTTCTGCTGCCGTCCCTGTTGGTTTTGTTGTTGATTTGTATTGGGGGTCGATCCGATTATCTGGCCGACCATCGAATTAATGCTGTTCACCGCCTGCTCTACGGAGCGACGTATCGTGTCACCCAAGTCATTCGGATTGTAATTGTCAGCCATGATAAACTCACCACCTTTTACTATCGAAAAGCATACATTCTGAAGCCGAAATCAACCGATTCGACCACACACTACAATGTTACCATATTTCTATGTCCATTTCAACGGAATTTTTCTGCGAATTCCTTACGTATTTCTTTCGTTTTCCGTCGAAACTGCCGTCCGAAAGTCACTCCTGCGCGGCTTCGATCGCTTCCTTTGTCACCGGCCCGTTATTCTCGATGATGCCCGCCAGCATATCGTAGGAAAACTTCTTTCCCCAGCTGATCATGCCGTGAGTCGCCGCGCGTTTGCGGGTATAATTCTCCCACGGAATGGCCGTCATCTGCGAAAACAGTTCGATCTCCGGATCATACAAAAAGTGCGTCACCAGATACTCCATCCGGTAGTCATCCAGCGTCAATTCGCCGGTCTGCGCGTCGATCTTCAGGCGCAGCCGCGCCATGCCGCCGAGCATCTTCGCCGCCGTGTCCTGGAGGGAAATGAAATTTCCCAGAGAGTAGAACACCAGCGTCCGGTGGCCATTCGCCCCCGTCACCCACTGCACCTTCTGTACGACATGCGGATGCGTCCCGATCACGACGTCCGCGCCTGCGTCCGCCAGGATCAGCGCCATGTTGTACTGGTCCTCCGTCGGCTCCATTCGGCCTTCGACGCCCCAGTGCGGCAGCACGATCACGTAGTCGCACTCTTCTTTTGCGCGGGCAATGTCTCTCCGCACGGTCTCTTCGTTGAGCGTGTTCAGCAGGTAGGTCTGGCGGCCCAGATTGCCCGAGTTCACACCATATGTGTAATTCAAGAACGCGATCTTCTTTCCTTTGCATTCGACATAGGGTACGGCATCGCGCTCCTCCTGGCTGAGGGCAATGCCCGTCACCAGCACCTGGGGATGTTTCTCCTTCCAGTACTGCGCCGTGCTGATCAGCCCCTCGCGGCCCATGTCCAGCATGTGGTTGGTGGCAAATGTGACCACGTCAAAGCCCGCCCAGACCATCGCGTTGCTGATCTGCTGGGGCACGTTGAAACGAGGGTAGGTCTGGATGCCGTACTCATCGCCCGCCATCGGCGTCTCCTGATTGATCACCGCGATGTCCGCCTTCGAGATCAGATACTTCGTACCGCGGTAGATCGGCGTGTAGTCGTACGTCCCGTCTTCTTTGATACCACTCTGGGAGAGAGATTTGTGGTAGAGATTGTCGCCGACCGCGAGGATCTCAATGTATTCATCCTGCGGTTCCGGCTCGGTCGTCTCCTCCGCTGTAGTATCCTCTTCCGAGGGTTCCGCGGCCGGATCTGAGGTCTCGGGATCTGAAGAAGGCTCCGACTTCTGAGGATTTGAAGAAGGCTCTGTAGCCTCTCCCGAAGCCTCCTCCGTGGGCGAAGCCGAGGCCGGCGCATCCGAACCAGCCTCCGCAGTCGTCCGGTCCGCCACATATTCCGAACCGGTCTGCTCCCCCGCATCAGGCTTGCGTCCCGGCAGGATCACAAAGACCAGCAGGCATATAAAAAGAAGGGTCACAACAGACACACCTGCAACGATGCAGATGCCCTTGCGCCCCTTCAAAGAGCCTTCTTTTCGGTCTTTGTCCCAGCTCGATATCTTACCCATGTTAAATCCGATTGATCATATATTCTACAAAACGTGAACAGCGCACTGCCGCCTGCGACTCAAACACAGGGTAGTCCACCGTCGCACCGCCGTTCGCGCGGTCTGAGATCGCGCGCAGGATCACGTATGGCAGGTTGTTCGCGTACGCCGCCTGCGCGATCGCAGCACCCTCCATCTCGCAGCAGTCGCCGCGGAAGGTCTCGATCAGACGCTTCTTGACTTCATTGTCCGAAACGAAAATGTCACCGCTCACCACACGTCCGCTCATAAAAGTAACACCCGAAAACCCGGGCTCGTTCTTCAGTGCTTCGGCCGTTCTCTCCGCATGCATGGACAGCAGTTTATCCGCGGGAAATGCGAGCGTGGGCACGCCCGGGATCTGGCCCGGCGCATACTTCAGCGCGGTCACATCCACATCGTGCTGCAACGCATCCGTGGAGATCAGGATATCACCGATGTCCAGCTTCTCGTTCAGAGCGCCGGCCACACCGGTATTGATGATATGTGTAACTTCAAAGAAATCCGCCAGGACCTGCACGCAAAGCGCGGCATTGACCTTGCCGACACCGCATTTTACCACGACCACGTCGGCCTTGCCGAGCTTACCTACGGCAAAATCCATCCCCGCGTGGCGCTTCGACGAATAACCGCCGCTCTGTGCCATGTGCTTCTTCAACGTGGAGACCTCCGTCTCCATCGCGCCGATGATCCCGAATCTCATCTCAATATACTCCCTTCGCATGCATCCGCCACCCCGGCAAATGCACAAATATCCTATGTGAAGATTATATCAAATATGCGGCAAATGTCAAGCCGTGCATGGGGGATGCGCTAATCGGATCTCGGTTCGGGATCTCTCGTCTCAAACCGCTCCCGAGGCGCTCACGAACACATTTCCCATAAGCATTTTCCGAAACTTATGTGAACGGCATGTCCTCCTTCGGCATCTTCCGCATCTCAAGCCACAGGAACGTGATCGCCATCAAAAACGTCAGCAGATCCGTGATCGGCTGGGCGAATTTGATACCCTCCAGGCCGAAGAATTTCGGCAGGATCAGAAGCAAGGGGATCAGGAAAATGATCTGCTTCGAGAAGGAAAGCAAGGCCCCCTTTGATGCCTTTCCGATCGCCGGGAAGAACGTTGCGCAGCAGATCTGCATGCCGTTTAAGAACACGCAGAACAGGAAGGCGCGCATGAAGCGCACGCCGTATTCTATGTACAGCGGGTCGTCGCCGCCGTTACCAAACAGGGAAATGAGCGGCTCCGTGAAGATCTCGAACACGAGCCAGAGCGCGGTCGAAATGATGATCGCCGCGGTCATGAAGAGTTTCACCGTGTGGCGCACGCGGCTGTATTTTTTCGCGCCGTAGTTGTAGCTGCAGATCGGCTGCGCGCCATTGATCAGACCGATGATGAGGGCTATAAAGATGACGTTGATCTTCGTGACGATGCCCGCCACCGCGATCGGCGTGTCCGCGCCGTAGATCGACTGCTCGCCATAGGTCCGGAGCACATTATTCAGGGTGATCTGCACCAACAGGTTCGACGACTGGAAGATAAAGGAATTCAGGCCGAGCCTGCAGATATCGAAAACTTCGGTGAAATGCGGGATGAAGTCTTTCATCGCGAACTTGACCGACTTGAAACGCGGGAAATACGCGACCAGAATGCAAGCCGAGACGATCTGGCTGATCACGGTCGCCCAGGCTGCGCCTCGAATGCCCCACCTGAATTCAAAGATAAAGATCGGGTCCAGAATGGTATTCAGCACTGCGCCGATGACGATCGCCGCCATGGAATATCGTGGGCTTCGGTCCGCCCTCACGAGCGGGTTCGTGCCCGTGGAAAAAAGGACGAACGGAAGGCCGAAGGACGTAATGCCGGCATACTGCTCCGCGTACGGCAGGATGTTTTCCGTCGCGCCGAAGGCAACAAGCATCGGCTTCAGGAAGATGCGAACCAGGACGCAGATGGTCACGCCGCAGATCACGAGCATGCCCGCCGCGGAGCCGGCGATCTTCTTCGCCTTCGCTTCGTTCTTGCGTCCCAGCTCCAGGTTGAAACCCGAGGCCGCGCCGAGGCCCGTCATCAGGCCGATCGCCATGCAGATGGTCGTCAGCGGAAACGAAACGCTGGTCGCTGCGTTTCCGAGCCTGCCGGAATCCTGTCCGATGAAGATCTGATCCACGATGTTATAGAGCGCATTGACCACGTTCGCGATGATCGCAGGCACCGCCAGCGACAGCAGCAGCTTTCCGAGCGGCCGCGTCCCCAACGGGTTTTCTTTCGGTTGTGTCTTCGTTTGCTGTGTACTCATATCAGAGATATAATTCCTTACTTTAGATGTCTCTCAGATGGCACAGGGCCGTCAACAGATACTATACCATAAAATCCGTTCAGCGTCCATGCGGACAATGCTTGTTTTTCCTCTTACTTCATGCTAGTATAACCTTAGGACCGGGCGGCTAGTTTTGAAAGCAACCAAGAGGTTGAATTTAGCTTGCTTTGGTGGCTAGGGCTATACGGATTACCCGCGCTTCGGGCCTGAAAAGCAACCAAATGCTCTATTTGGGCCCGCTCTGGTGGCCGGAGCCTTACGAAACACCATCGCTTTGGGCCTGAAAAGCAACCAAATGCTCTATTTGGGCCTGCTCTGGTGGCCGGAGCCTTACAAAACACCATCGCTTTGGGCCCGAAAAGCAACCAAATGCTTGATTTTCGCTAGTTTTGGTGGCCGGAGCCTTACGAAGCACCATCGCTTTAGGCCCAAAAAGCAACCAAATGCTCTATTTTGGCCTTCTCTGGTGGCCGGAGCCTTACAAAACACCATCGCTCTGGGCCTGAAAAGCAACCAAATGCTCTATTTGGGCCTGCTCTGGTGGCCGGATCCCCCCTCGCAGCAAATTATGGATGCGGTTTTCGCCTCTTTAATCAGCCAGACGAGCACAAATACTAAGGAGTGACCTTATGAAGAAAACGATCTTGATCACGGGCGCGTCCCGCGGCATCGGCGCTGCGATCGCCCGCAGGCTAGCGGTCTTCGACGGCTCGCCGTCCCGCCTGATCCTGAATTGCAATACAGACACGGAAGGTCTCGCGACTGTCATCGACGAAATCAACCGCGCAGTCCCGGACTGCCAGATCGTCCCGATGATCTGCGACCTGTCCGATGCCGAAGCCCGCAGCGCAGCTTTCGCCCGCGCGGTCGACGCTTCCGGCGGCCACACGCCGCACATCCTCATCAACAACGCCGGCATCGCTGACATCGGCCTTCTGCAGGACCTGTCTTCCGACCGCCTCATGGCGATTCTCTCGACGAACCTGGCGGCAGCTCTGGACTTGGCGCGCCTGTGCATCCCCGGCATGATCCGCAGGATGCATGATATGCCGGACTCTGACTTGTCAATGCCACAAACAAATGATACAACTTCTTCCGACAGTTCTATTCGAGTCGCCTTCGGTTCTTCGACTCCGGCCGTTCCGAACTGTGCGATCCTGAATATCTCCTCCGTCTGGGGCCAGGTCGGCGCCTCCTGCGAGGTCGCCTACTCCGCAGCAAAGGGAGGCCTGAATGCGATGACCCGCGCCCTTGCAAAAGAACTCGCACCCTCATCCATTCCGGTCAATGCGATCGCCTGCGGCTTGATCGACACGCAGATGAACCGCCTCCTCTCACCCGAGGAACTGGCAGATGTGATCGACCAGATCCCTGCCGGCCGCATGGCGACCGCCGACGAAGTCGCAAAAACCGTCGAACTCATCCTGTCCGCCCCGACCTACCTCACAGGTCAGGTCATCGGTTTTGACGGCGGCTGGATCTAAACCACAATCGCTGACCGGCGTTACCGCCGGATTTCATATTTTCACATTCCAGCCGTAATCTGCTTCTGCACTTTACGGCTGATTTGCTTGTTCTCACCTTCCGGCCGTAATCCTCCTCAACACTTTACAGCTGATTTGCTTGTTTTCATTTTCCGGCCGTAATCCTCCTCAACACTTTACAGCTGATTTGCTTGTTTTCATTTTCCAGCCGTAACCCATCTCAACACTTTACGGCTGATTTGCTTGTTTTCATTTTCCAGCCGTAATCCTCCTCAACACTTTACGGCTGATTTGCTTGTTCTTGCCTTCCAGCCGTAATCCATCTCAACACTTTACGGCTGATTTGCTTGTTCTTGCCTTCCAGCCGTAATCCTCCTCAACACTTTACGGCTGATTTGCTTGTTCTCACCTTCCGGCCGTAACCCATCTCAACACTTTACGGCTGATTTGCTTGTTCTCACCTTCCGGCCGTAATCCTCCTCAACACTTTACGGCTGATTTGCTTGTTTTCATTTTCCAGCCGTAACCCATCTCAACACTTTACGGCTGATTTGCTTGTTCTCGTCTTCTGGCCGTAACCCATCTCAACACTTTACGACTGATTTGCTGATTTCAAATTCCCGGCCGTAATAACACAAATCAGCCGAATAGAGAGCGAGCCCGGGGAGGTCCTCCCCGGGCTCGTTTTCTATTCAAATATCGATTTCACTCACTTTGCTTTCTTCCACTGCTTCGGGAAGTACATCTTCGGCAGTGTCTTAAACGAGCGGTTGAACAACTCCGTCTCCTCTGCGGACAGTTCGGAATAGATCTCCGGCCATACCATGCGGCCCGGCAACATCTCCAGCGCATGCGGCTTGAGCTCGTAGCCCATCAGAGCTTCCGAGAACGAACCGTCCTCCATGGTGATCATGAAGTTATCCGTGGTCTTGAAGCCCAGACGCGGGTAGTACGTCGGCTCACCGAGGATGATCACACCCGGATATTTGCCGTCCTTACGCACCATCTCCATGGTCTCCGTAAGCAGGATCTCACCGACGCCGCAGCCCTGCCACTCTGCCTTTACGCACAGCGGACCGAACGTCGCCACCGAATGCTTCACGCCGAACGCATCCTCCACGGCGGCCTCACCGTACATGATCATGCCGATGATCTCGCCATCCTTCACAGCGACGCGCGAATAATGCGGCAAATACGCCTCACTCTTGCGCATCTTATGCACCAGCAAATGCTCGTCGCAGCCCGGCATATACTTATTCCAGAAAGCCTCCTGGACCATCCGCTCGACCTCGTGGTACTCTTCCAAACGCTCCTCGCGGATCTCGATCTCGTCGCGCGTCACCTTTTTCGCCTTACGCAGGAAGTACGCCATCTCGATGCGGACATTTTTCTTCTTCAGGTCGTCGTTGCGATAACGGCAGCTGTCGAAACCGCACAGCGTAAAGCCCTCGTGCAGGTAGAACCCGAGCGCGTTCATGTTGCTCGACCGGAAGCCCAGTACCACGGCACGACGCGACTCCAGGCGCGCCTGCTCCTTCGCCACTTCCAACAGCGCATGGCCGATGCCCATGTTCCGGTACTTCTCATCGATCCAGATCTCCCAGATACGCAAGCGGTTGCTCCGCGTCTCCGAGCCGGTCTCGATCGCAGCGACCAGACGCCCGTCCTTCACCACGCCCCACGCACACGCATCCGGAACGAACGGCGCATATAAGCAGTTCTCCATGGCGATCGGCGCCTTCTTCTTCACGATCGGCTCCTCACTCGTCGCCATGCGGAAAGAAACGTCGAAACCGCCCTCCACCGGGTTGATCGCAACGTCCATATAATCATTGGACGTATAATCCATGGGAAGCTGATAGCCCTCCCAGTGTTCTTTCGGCAAATGTATAATATCAAATCCCATAATCATTCCTCGCTTTTCGAGACGCCGGCCGTAGCCCTGCCGCCTCCATGTACTACCTACAGTGTACACTTACCGGATGGTTTTTTCAAGAGCGAAATGCCTCTGGGTTTTATTTCTCTTCTTCCACGAGCCGTTTTCCGGTCCATTTGCGGCTATGCCAACGTCCCATGGTGATGAGGCCGCGGATGCACTCGTCAAACGCGGTGCCCATGAACACGCCCGCCAGGCCGAAGCCGATCACATTGCCCCAGATGTAACCCATCGGAACGCCGATCAGCCACATCGTAAGCAGGCCTACGATCAGGGGGAACATATAGTCGCCGGCGGCCTTCAGGCTGCTGACGAATGTCATGTTCAGACAGCGGCCGATCTCGATGAAAATATCGACGAACATGACCCAGAACGCGAGTTTGATCACTGTATCGTTCGACTTGAATATCTGCATGGTCCACGGGCTGATGAGCCAGTTGACCGTGGCCAGGCCGACCGTGATGGGAAGAGTCAGTTTAAGCGTCGCGAACACGCGCCGATAGGCGGCGTCTTCCTTACCTGCGCCGACCAGGTGCCCGGTGATGATCTGCGTCGCCATCGCCGCCGAGTTGGAGAATACCATGGCAAATGCGATCAGGGTGTTGCACAGTGCCCTTGTGTTGCTGGCGTCGTCGCCCATCCGGTTGATGAAGGAAAGCAGGACCATCTGATAGATCGTATAGGACATGTTCTCACCCGCGGAAGGCAGGCCCACGCGGATCATGCGGAACAACAGGTTCTTCGGGAAGGGGCGCAGTTTCGAAAGCTGGATCTTACCGACTTTCTTCTGGTAGAAATAGATCAAGGCCGCCGCGAGGGCTACCACACGGGCCACGGCCGTCGAGATCGCAGCGCCGGCAACGCCCAGGTTCAGGAACGACAGCGGGCCGTACAGGAAGAGGTAATTGCCCACGATGTTGATCACGTTGATTGCTACCGAGATATACATGCCGACTTTGGAATAGCCGTTGCAACGCAGGATCTGCAGCATGACGTTGTAGACCGCCTGCAAAAACAGGCTTCCGCCGACAATGTTAATATAGATACGGGCATCTGCGCGCATGTTTTCCGGCACCTTAAGCAGAGCCAGCATCGGGTCTTTCGCTGCCACGATAAGGGCGCTGAAAAACACGCCGGATACCAGGTTCACCATAAAGGCCAGCGAATAGATCGTGTTCATTTTGTCATATTGTTTCGCGCCCAGATACTGTGCGACCACGACCGACGTCGCCGTCGCGATGATATTGAACATCAGGATCATGAGCATCAGGATCTGGTTCGCGTTGCCGACCGCGCCGGGCGCATTTTCCGAATAGCGGCTCAGCATGATAGTGTCGATGTTATTGACCAGGATGTTCAGAAACATCTCCAAAAACATCGGGCCCGCCAGCAGCATCAGCGGCGTCTTCTCATTGATCACAAATGTTTTGATCTTCTTCTCACTCTTATTTTGAATCTTTTCCATACAATCTCTCTCTTTTTTCCCTGACAGGATGGCACAGCGCCGTCCCGACCTTATGCAGCACAACTCCTCCGCATAATGAACGTATTATACTCACCTCTATCAGAAAATACAATGGACTTTTCTATTCAAAAATAGAGCATTTCTATTCACACCTGTATAGAATCATTGCCCGATCCTTGAGTTTTATGGACTCAAAATCGGGCAATGCTCTTCTATTTCACTATGTATCTTCCATCCAGGCCGACCACGGTGATCGTGCTACCGACCGGGTAGGTCAGTTCCGTCACCGACGCAGGCGCGTTCAGCAGGATGCAGGTCTCTCTTCCGTTGATATCGGCGAGGACTTTCACCTGTGTCTTCAGGATCGAGTGGACCGTGTGCGTCTCGCCGGACGTAAATGTAAAAGGCTTCTGACCGTAGCCCAGAACGACCGCCGGGTACTCGTGTCCTTCCCGAAGGATCTTGTTATAGTTACCTTTCGAGTTCACATTCGTCATGCCGACAGCAAATATGACCACGCCGACGAAAGCCATTCCGAACGGAACTACCGCAAATATAGGGCTGGCTCCCATTTTCAGCGCGAAAGAGCCCATACCGATGGCGGCAACACACCATACGATCAAGAACGCCACGCCAACGAACTGAGCCCCGGCCGCCCCGGGCTGCGGTGGCTCGACCTCCGAGATGATATCCACCTTACGGTCATCCCTTTGAGCATTCGGCGCTACCGGCACATCCTCGACCTCCTCGATGATCCGCTTCGTCTGTACCATAGAGCAGCCACAGTAGTGGCAGGCCGCTTCCTGACCCACACGGGGTGCTCCGCAACTCGGGCATTTTTCCAACAAAACTTCCACGGTTGTTTGTTTCTTCATACCTTTTCCCCTTTTCCTTGTTACTTGAATTCCATTTTACCTTGAGAAACCGATCCTGTCAATGCATCGCGACACGCTTTTCCGCCGCCGGGAGTTCTGACTTACGCGCTTTTTCAAGAAAAACTTCATTTAGCGCGTAGGGATCCTCTGGCGGTCACTCTGTTCTTACGCGCATTTTCGTGAAAAGCTTCCTTTTGCGCGTAGCACTCCGCCTCCGGGACCTCTATCCTTACGCGCATTTTTGAGAAAAGCTTCGTTTTGCGCGTAGCATTCCGCCTCTGGGACCTCTATCCTTACGCGCAGTTTCGCGAAAAGCATCCTTTTGCGCGTAGCATTCCGCCTCCAGGACCTCTATCCTTACGCGCAGTTTCATGAAAAGCTTCATTTTGCGCGTAACATTCCGCCTCCGGGACCTCTATCCTTACGCGCAGTTTCATGAAAAACTTCATTTTGCGCGTAATGTTCCCGCTCCGGGGCCTCTGTTCTTACGCGCATATTTACGAAAAGCTTCCATTTGCGCGTAACGCCCCCGCCCGGATCAACCTATTCTTACGCGCAGTTTCAAGAAAAACATCTTTTTGCGCGTAACGTTCCCGCTCCGAGATCTCTGTTCTTACGCGCATATTTACGAAAAGCTTCCATTTGCGCGTAACGCCCCCGCACCAGGCACTCTATCCTTACGCGCATTTTCGTGAAAAGCTTCCATTTGCGCGTAACGCCCCCGCACCAGGCACCCTATTCTTACGCGCATTTTCATGAAAAGCTTCCTTTTGCGCGTAGCGTTCCCGATGACCCCCTCTTGTTTTTTCACCCAAAATAGCGTTAAATGCTAAAATTTACATAAATCATTGTGTTCCGCGTGCAAATCGACAGAATTCATGATATAATTGGAGTAGCAACTGACTTTGAGATTCTACTAATCCAATACATATAGGGGGAACTGACTATGAAACAGAGAAAAAAACTCCGAACATTCTTATCTGCACTCCTCTCCCTTACCCTGATCTCCGGGACGCTCGCCTTACCGACGGCGGTCGCGGAAGCGAAGGAAATGGAGGAATGCTATCACTGCGGCAAGACCGGTGAATTCCACTGCGATGCCTGCAATAACACCGGCACCGTGGTCTGCGATGGCTGCGGAGGTGTCGGTCACTGGGTATGCCCCGGACAGGATGATAAAGGTCCATGCAACAACGGTTGGTACACCTGTCCGAGCTGCGGCGGTGACGGATTAGGCCGGCCGATCCCTGCGGATGGCAATGCCGGCCCTTGCGGCAACTGCGGCGGCTCCGGAAAACTGGAATGCATCCGCTGTCATGGAACCGGCGGCGGCGACTGCGACCGCTGCCACGGCACGGGCCGCGCGGAATGCCAGCGTGGCGACTGCCAGTTAGCCCGCCAGTACGGTTACAAGTGCCCTTACTGTAAGGGTACCGGCTTCCTCGGTGTCGGCAGCTTCAAGCCGGAATGGAACGACGGCGTGCACAATGTGCCGGAAGTCGGCGACCACATCATCACGGATGCAGCGACCTGGAGAGGCTATACCTATGGCGGCGATCCCGATCCTGAGCCGGTCTATCCGCTCGGCAGAGATCCGAAGACCGGACGCGATTATGTATGGTTTATCGATCTGGGCTCCGGAACCTGGGAGGTCGGCGGACGCACCATCACCGCTTTCCGCAACGGCGCTCCTGTATCCGGCGTTGTGGACCTGAAGTACAACGACCCGCTCCAGCTGAACGGCATCAACGACCTGCGCGGCGCGCAGATTTTCCTAGTCACTTCCGACGGAACCAGGATCGAGCTCAAGCTTCTGGGCGGCGACGGTGAGACCTCCGTTGCGACAAATGTCATGAACACCGACCAGATCCCGTTCAAAAACCTTTCCATTGTCATTGAATACACAGGCTCCGGCGATGAGCCCGGCCCGGATGAACCCGGTCCCGGACCTGATGTTCCCGGTCCTGACGAGCCCGGCCCCGGCCCCGATGAGCCTGAGCCCGGTACGGAAGAGCCCGATCCCGAAGGATCTAAACCCGCGTGGTATCCGCAGCTCCCCGGAAACCGGAATTCGGATTTCGATATCCCTCTTCCCGATAACCTGACCGCGGTTCGTCCCGGCGGTCTTCGCGTAGAGATGGGGCCCATGAACGCCACACAGAAGAAATATTATGAAGGCCTTTCGGACAACGAGCTTTTGACGATCCTGCGGAATGTTCAGGAGATCGTAATGTCGGCCGATCCCGGTCGGTCCGACCCCGAACTCGATTCACTCCTCGAAGCATTGGCCAGAAGAAATGGCTTTGAGTCATTGCAAGACGGAAGACTCTATCCTCTGTATTTTGAGGGCCATCAGGAGGTCGGCTTCCCGGTACATGTATCGGTTCATCTCCGCAAGGGCGACCTGGACGGAGGCCACGAGATGTTCGTTTATCACGTTGCAGCCGACGGCCATCTCGAGTTTCTGGGCGGGGCGGAATACGGAACCTACGACGACGGCTCCATCGAGCAGATCTCGTTCTACACCGCTTCCTTCTCCTCCTTCTTCACCACGAAACAGGAGCTGAAACTTGACATCGAGAACACGCCGGAAACGCGGGAGCCGGGCGAGGACCCGAACCCGATCGGCGGCGACCCTGACACTCCGAACCCTCCGATCTCAGGCGATCCGGGCAATGAACCTCAGGGAGGCAACGAAGCGAACCCTCCCGAGCCGACGAAACCGGCCGATATGTCTCTGGTTCCGAAGGACCGGAAGTCCGATTTTGACATCCCGGTGGAAACGAATGGCGGCCAGCCTGCGAAGGCAACGGTTCGCGTCGAAGTAGGAAAAATGACGGAAAATGAGCAGCTTCTCCTGGAGCGGATCCCGGAAAAGGCTCTCGCACAGACATTGACCAATGTCCGCTCCATCGTGGAGAGCGCCGAACCCGGCAAAACGGCGCCCGAGACCGAGCAGGTCCTGCAGGCCGTAGCCGAGGAAAATGGCTTCAAGAACATCGAAGAAGGCAAGATCTACCCTCTGTATTTCGAGGGCCATCAGGAGATCGGCTTCCCCGTACGCGTCACCGTCCAAATCGAGAAGGGCACGCTGAGCGGCGGCAAAGATCTCTATGTATACCACATCAAAAACGACCAGAAGGTCGAATCCCTCGGCAAGGCGGACGTAACGACGGCCGATGACGGTTCCATCGAGAGCATCTCCTTCTACACAAATTCGTTCTCCTCCTTCTTTACGGCGGAGCAGGAACTGAAGACCGATGTGAAGGTCGACATCGCATCTCCGAATACGGAACTGCGGGGCGAGCCCGAGCCGGACGACTACAGGCCCATCCTTCCGATCCTGATCGGGGCATGCGCAGGCGTGATCGTCTTGGTGATCGTAGTCATCGCAGTTCGGTCGAAGAAAAAACGCAAAGCCGACTGATAGTAAATGTTATAAGGCATAAAAAAGGAGCGCACCCAAAGGTGCGCTCCTTATTATGTATCTATCGATCATTCTCTGCTTTTTTCAAAAGATCCAGTCTTTGGAAAAACATGTCACATAACGTTTCATCCGAAAACCATTCCGGCGATATTTCGGTGATCTGGTTCAACCCGACAGCCTGAACCGCCTCCAGCGCGGCCTCCTTCTGCGTTTGCCCCTTTGAATTCGTCTGGCAACGGGCACCCTCGATGGTATCATACGATAAGAATGATTTATTAAAATCCATCAACGGATACATTTTTCCAAGAGCATTGGTATTACCATCCGCGAAGAACCCCCAATTGCCCCAGTGGCGGTCGGTATTTCCAACCAAATAATCCACCACGTTCATCATGTGATACGTGTATCCGTCCTTCTTCAGGACAAACCGATCTCTGTCCAAGTCGTGGTTTGCGCAGTACACCTCCACGTGATCCATGGAGACGATTCCCTGCTCCTCCGATGTGATGATGCGACTTTTGGAGACCTCCTTACCATCAAAAACGTCAGCCTCATAGGGAACACTGTCCACTTTGAAGCAACGGGCAATGCGAGACGCTAAGAGTTCCGCCTGAACATCGCGGCTCTCACCGTTTTTCAGGAGATAAAATGTGCCTTTCTCACGTATCCAGGCTTTCGGAGCAACGCCAGATGTACTGACATCACCCATAGCATCCTGTGGTCTAAGAAGTTCACTGTTTTGCACCGTCAACTGCCTGCCGTTAAGGCTGACATCCGCAAATGCTCCGGACAATGAATTCCGAAACAAACTGAGGTCTGCATACGTCACGCGTTCGTAGTCTTGCTTTACCCAGTACACATCCATAAGGCAAAGACAATGGTAAGAAATAGCTATCCCCGCGCGATCCCGGTCCGTAGTCGACTGTTTCGCCCCAATACTGTTTAATATCTCTTTTGCATACTTTCGGTCCAGCGTCAATATTCGAGACGAACACCAGTAGTAGAAATTATCCAGGTTGTTAAGCCGTGCATCCAGATCACCCGGTTCCGCATTTTCCAAATACAGATTATACGGCATGAGGCGCTGCGAATAGATCGTGCAGGTCCCATTTTCCCGCATGGAGGCAACGCGCTGGTCCTTATGCATGACCGTAAACCTTTTCCAGCCTTTTGCCGTTAAGCTATAGTCGACCATAATACTCATAACGCAGTTCCTCCTTTCTGACGATAACCTGCCTATATCGTAACAAATAATACTTCAAAAAGCAAGGCCGACGAACAGAAAGCGACGTACGAAATAAAAGCGGAGCACTTCTTAGTTTTCTCGAAATAATTTCAGGCTCAGCACGAAACGTGCTGAGCCTGAAGGATTATTTCTCGTGTTGTAGGTTGAATTACATTCAACCTGCAACTGCATCGAATCCGGCCTGCAAATCTGCGATGATATCGTCGATGTGCTCGGTTCCGATGGAGAGACGGATGGTGCTCTGGCTGATTCCGGCCTTTGCCAGCTGCTCCGGAGTCATCTCTGCATGTGTGGTGTCATAAGGATGGATCACAAGGCTCTTCACGTCCGCAACATTGGCCAGAAGTGAGAACAGTTTGAGACCGTCGATGAACTTATAAGCCTCTTCCTTACCGCCCTTGATGTCGAAGGTGAAGATCGACGCGCCACCGTTCGGGAAGTACTTCTCGTACAATGCGTGCTGCGGGTGGTTCGGGAGCGACGGGTGGTTGACCTTTGCAACCTGCGGATGGTTCGCCAGGAATTCTACGACCTTCTTCGTGTTCTCAGCGTGGCGCTCAAGACGCAGGGACAATGTCTCCAGGCCCTGCAGCAGGATCCATGCATTGAACGGGGAGATCGCTGCGCCGGTGTCACGAAGCAGGATCGCGCGGATGTAGGTAACGTAAGCAGCAGGTCCTACCGCCGCAACGAAAGATACGCCGTGATAGCTCGGGTTCGGCTCGGTGAACTGCGGGAATTTGCCGGATGCGTTCCAGTCGAACTTGCCGCCGTCAACGATGATGCCGCCGAGGGTGGTGCCGTGGCCGCCGATGAACTTCGTCGCGGAGTGAACCACGATATCCGCACCGTGCTCCAGCGGACGGATCAGGAACGGAGTTCCGAAGGTATTGTCGATCACCAGCGGGATCTGGTGCTTATGCGCGATCGCTGCGATGGCGTCGATATCCGGGATGTCGGAGTTCGGATTACCCAGGGTCTCGATGAAGATCGCCTTCGTCTTATCGTCGATCGCTGCCTCGACCTTTGCGAGGTCGTGAATGTCAACAAAATGTGTACCGATGCCGTAAGCGGGAAGTGTGTTGTCCAGCAGGTTGAAACTGCCGCCGTAGATGGTCTCCTGCGCTACGATGTTGTCACCGGCATGTGCCAGCGCCAGGATCGCGTAAGTTACGGCCGCCGCGCCTGCGGAAACCGCCAGGGCTGCAACGCCGCCCTCCAAAGCTGCGACTCGCTCTTCCAACACACCCTGTGTGGAATTCGTAAGTCTTCCGTAGATATTGCCCGCGTCACGAAGATTGAAGCGGTCCGCAGCGTGCTGTGCGCTGTGGAACACATAAGATGTGGTCTGGTAGATCGGAACCGCTCTGGAGTCCGATGCCGGATCTGCTGTTTCCTGTCCTACATGTAACTGTAATGTTTCAAAACGATAATTGCTCATATTCTTGTACCTCCATAATCGAAATTCGTTATTTGCTATTTATGTGCTCGGTTGTTTTTCAACCTGGTCACATCATAACACGGGCAATGCGTTTTGAAAATTACATAAAAATTCGACCTGGTTATAAGTTTGACCTATAACATAAAGCGCATCTTCCGGCGTCCTCTTTTTCGTACTTGCATCCTTATTCCCCTCTGAACCCATATAAGATGCATATTTCAATGCGTCGTTCTTGCACTTGCATCCTTTTTACCTCTCTATCCTTTATAGGATGCACTTTCAAAGAAGCCCCATTCAAAAAAGCATCCTTTTTCGGCCTCTTTCAATATAGGATGCATTCTTAAAAATCACCTGGTCAAAAAAGCATCTTTATTTCGGCCTCCTCTCGTATTGGATGCAACCTGGCGTTCAAATTAGAAAAAACACAAATAAAGGCCACCCCGCCGGGGTGGCCTCAAACTTCAATCTATTACAAGATCGACTTCTCGTATTGCTTCATTTCTTCAACGAAGGTCTTGGCGATCGGCGATAACTGGCGGTCGTCGCGGACCACGTAGCCGATGTGCATGACTTCCTCGCTTTCGAGGGGCACGGCCACATAACCGCTTCCGTTCAAGCTTTCACAGATAATGCCGCTGCACAGGGTAAATGCGTTCAACAGCGTCATCATGTTCAGCGCGGACGCGCGGTCATTGACATGGATGACCTTACGGTACGGGTAGGTGCTCAGAACCTCCTCCGAAAAATAGAAGGAATTCTTCGCGCCCTGGTCGAAGGAAATGCACGGATATTCATCCAGGTCCCTCAGAGAGACCATCTCCTTCTTCGCCAGCGGGTTCGTCGCGCTCATGTAGACGAAGGTCTTACACGAGAACAGTTCGTGGAATTCGAGATTATTCTCCGCGAATTCCGCCGTCAGCACGCGCTCGTTGAAATCGTTCAGATAGAGGATGCCGATCTCGCTCCGCAGGTTCTTCACGTCCTCGATGACTTCGTGGGTACGCGTCTCGTAGATCGCGGAGTCGTATTCGTCCATGCCCTCTTTCTTCAGCGTCTTGGAAAATGCTTCGACGGCAAATGTATAGTGCTGGGTGGACACGAAGAATTTCTTTCGCGTCTCCTTCCGCGCCAGGTAGCGGTCCTCCATGAACCGGTACTGCTCCAGCGTCTGGCGGGCATAGCCCAGGAACTCGCTACCCTCCGTCGTCACCTTGATACCGCGGTTGCTGCGCGTGAAGATCGTGATCCCGATCTCCTTCTCCAGCTCGCGAATGGTTCCGGACAATGACGGTTGCGAGATATACAGTGCTTTCGCCGCCTCATTCATGGAGCCGCGGTCCGCGATCTCCACCACATATTTCATCTGCTGTAAAGTCATTTTTCTCTCCGTTAATCCAGCTTTCTAAATTGCATCCCTAGCGGATCTATAGCCTAAACAAGATGCATCTCTGTGCTCGAGGTATTCTGCATTGCATCCTAAACAGGCCATGAGCCCGAACCAGGATGCATTCCTTTACCAGATGCATTTAGGGTAAAGTCCGGGTTGCACTTCTATGTTATATCAACGGGCAAACATATCCGCGATCCGCGGTCAAAACACGCTCGCGGATCTCAAAATAGATCACGCCGTTTTCCTTCACGTTTAGCTTAAACTTCAAGCCAACCTTCGCTTCCAGGTTCTCCGAAGTGATCGCCGGCACTGCCGCCGCACGCAGCAGTTTTACCTGCTCCTCGGACAGATGGGAAGGCTCGCCCAGATCATGCCAAAGCTTCAACGGGTTACATGTGGTCTCGTCGACCGTCTGGCATATCATGCTGTAGTTTCCATCGGGTGCAAATACGGTCACACCCAGGTCTTTCACCTTGCGGTCCTCTGCCTTCTCGCAGAAGTTCCATGCGATACCGCGAAGCACGCCGTCGTCACCCTTCACCAGGATCATGTCGTCGTCGCGGAATACACATTGGCCGCCCTTTAACTTCTTGTAAAATGCAAATGTGTAAAACGTCGGCTTCGGGATGCAACGGTTTGCAACCATACCGAAACCACCGTGGAACGGGGTGAACGGCACGCCCTTCTCCTCGAAGATGTCACCGAAGGTCCAATACGAATAGGACGCGTTGTCATCGCCCAGGCGGGACAGATGGTGCGCCAGGTACGCCGCATTCAGGTTCGTGTCGTGGATGACACAATCCGGCGAATAGGACGTGTTGAACTCGGTGATGTGGATGGGCAGGCCGCGGTACGCCTCGTAACGGTCCACGATCTCACGGGTCGAGTGCAGGTTGTTGAAACGGAACTCCGGATCCTCCAGTTCTGCGTAGGTGTAGTGGCCCTTCCAGTCATGCTGCTTCGTTGTATAGTGATGGCGGGTAATGAAATCCACCTTCAGGCCTTCGCTCGAGATAAACTTCATGAATTCGTCGATCCACAGTTCATCCTTTACGCCGCAGATCGCGGGACCGCCGACTTTGAAACGCTCGTCGAGAGCCTTGATCGCACAGAATGTCTCCTTGAAGAGTTTGAAGTATTCCTGCATGTCGGCGCCCTTCCAGAAGCCCGGAAGGTTCGGCTCGTTCCAGACCTCGATGGGCCAGGTAACGACTTCCTCGGTGCCATAGCGCTCGCACAGATGCTTCAGGGTCGCAACGACCAGATCGCACCATGCTTCGTAGGACTTCGGCGGGGTTACATTGCCCCTCCAATAGAAGATCGTCTGATCTCCGCTGGCCAGCTTCTTCGGCATGAAGCCCAACTCCAAGAACGGCTTCAAGCCGAGATCGCGGTAAGCATCCATGACCAGATCCAGATAGGTAAAGTTATACTCGATCTTCGTCTCGGTGTCTTCCCAATGCTCCTTATATTCCTGGAAGATCGCCATGTCGTCCGAGAACAGACCGTGGCCGCGGATGTGCGAAAAACCGATCTCATCCTGGACCAGCTTCAGCTGCTCCTGATACTCCTTCTGGAGCGCCAGACCCATGCGGCCCGTGCCGACACAGTAATCGACCTGATTGTTAAATGCTACTAGATTAGAAAGTGATACCTTTTTCTCCATAATTTTCCCTAGCGGTAAACCGCCCCTTTCTCACAAAAAATAGTGCGTTCATTATACCACAGAACGCACTATTATACAATCTTTACTTTATCTTCCAAACGACATCCGCCGGGCAATGCGCGCGGATATAATCGCACAGCCAGTCCATATCCTCCGGCACCGCATAGGCCTCGTTATGCCCGCCGCCGACCAGTTTGATCACGTGGCGACGCCGCCGTACGATGATCTTCTTCAGCCGGTTAAACTCCGTTGTAGAGGACATCTTCGTGCCGGAAGTCATGCCGATGCCGACCGTCGTCGGGTTCTTCGCCAGAGCGCCCACGACTGCGGTCACTGCCGAAACTTTTCTGGCCTTCTCTTGCTGGCGCGGCACCTGCGTGTGCACCAGTTTCGTATCCGTCATCGTGAAATCCACGATGTAGAAGCCGCCCATGATCATCGCATAGACCAGGTAACCGATGAGCGTCAGCCCGAATATGATCGCAAAAACGATCCCGATCGACTTCCAGCTATTTACCAGCGGCTCCCAGGATTCGTCGACGATGCACAGGATCGGCGTCATGACCACCCAAATGCCCACGCATGTTCCCAAAAGGACCTTAAGGACCAGAATAAAGATACTGGGATTTTTGATCAGATTCATGTGATATGTCCAGCGGTAAATACCGTCCTCACATAGTGTAATGCGGTTATTTTCCATAAAGGTCCTCCTTTCCGGAAAGCCGGTCTTCTAGCTTCTTTATTTCTCGTTGTAATAATAGTCCGTCCAGGCGATCTTTGAGATCTTTCCGCTGTCATCAATGATGAACTCAAACCCTCTATATCCGGACGAATACTTGTAAGTAGTATACTCCGGTAACAGGTCACTTTTATCATTCTTATGCGTGAAATCCGGCTCACCCAGCGCCTTCACCATATCCTCATAGGTGCCGCCCAGTTTCAGTCCGCCGTAGAATTCGATGTTCAGAGCAAACGTTTCTTCCGCGATCTTGGATGTGTTGTAATCTCCCACCGTGAAGCCGCCGAGTTCAGCCTCCGCGCACGTCACCTTGTCGCCTTGGGTATTCAGCGCCCGCACCTGGAACAGCTTCGTACCGTCCGCGGTCTTCATGTCTGTTTCCATGGAATAGCTGTTCCGGGAAAGCATCTCGTTTCTTCTCTTATCGCTCATGGTGTAACCGAGTTTCTCGATATCCTGGATCTTCGCGCCGGCATTGAACGTCTGGTCGCCGATCTTTACGAAGTAAAGTTTGTTGTCACGGATGTTCACAGATCCGTCTTCCTGTGTCGCCGCCACCGTCGAGCCTTTATCCCTGCCGCCGCAGCCGACCATGGACAATGCCATCATACCGGCCATCAAAAGTGCCGCAATCTTCTTTTTCATACCTTTTCTCATTATTGTCTTGTGTTCCGTCTCCATTTGGATGCCTACATTGACAATATAGCATAGGACAAGCCCTGTGTCAATGTGATAGCAAGCAGTGAGCCATGCGGCCTGAAAACGCCGTTTACGAGCGTTTTCGGACATATGGCGAACGCCCATCATGAGCGGTGAAGCCCAACGAAGTGGGGCGGGAACCGCGAATGATGGAGCGCTGGTAAAGGCGCGGGGCGCCGACAGCGCGGGGCTTGCGACACACGTACAAGCAGTGAGCCATGCGGCCTGAAAACGCCGTTTACGAGCGTTTTCGGACATATGGCGAACGCCCATCATGAGCGGTGAAGCCCAACGAAGTGGGGCG
>JAFZZY010000051.1 GCA_017615545.1 Lachnospiraceae bacterium | reverse complement strand
CGAGAGATCGTTTTTCCCGGGGACTTATGGTTTGGTTATATGTTTGGACGTTCATGACCCAGAAAGCGAACAATGTCGGCCTGCGGCTGGTGTTTGTTCGCCGCTACATGGTCGTTATGGCTCTTGGGAACTGAAAAAAGCGAACAAACAGGTCTGAAATCAAGTGTTTGTTCGCCGCTACATGGTCGTTATGGCTCTTGGGAACTGAAAAAAGCGAACAAACAGGTCTGAAATCAAGTTTTTGTTCGCCGCCGAGAGGTCGCTATGGCCCTTGGGAACTGAAAAAAGCGAACAAACAGGCCCAAAATCAAGCATTTGTTCGCCGCTACATGGTCGTTATGGCTCTTGGGAACTGAAAAAAGCGAACAAACAGGTCTGAAATCAAGTTTTTGTTCGCCGCCGAGAGGTCGCTATGGCCCTTGGAAACTGAAAAAAGCGAACAAACAGGCCTAAAATCAAGCATTTGTTCGCCGCCATGCGGTTGCCATAGCCCTAAGAAGCATAAAAAAGCGAACAAAGTCGGTCATAATCCGACGTTTGTTCGCCATGTATGATTTCTCGACAGCTTCAGTTTTGGAAATAGCAAGCGGACATCGCAGGAAGCTACGCTTTCGATGCATTTTTTTCCTCTGCCTGGTTATCCTTGTCCTCAGTTTCATTTGCCTCTATCTGTGCGATTCGCTTGAGGATCGGCTTGCGCATCAGGATGGTGAAGATGAAACTCAGCACGAGTCCCAGCACCATGGAGAGCAGGAATACGACGAAGCCCGGGCCGACGTAAGCCACGCAGGTCAGGAAACTGGGAAATGCAAACGAGTTGCAGTGCGCCTGGACCATGCCGACGATCGCGCCTCCTATGCTTCCGGCCGTGCACGCAGCCAGCATCGGAAGAACGAGCGGAATATTCACGCCATACAGACAGGACTCGGTGACACCGAGTACCGCCGTGACGCCCGCATTGACCGCGCTTTGACGCTTCTTTTTATTCTTATACAGGGTCGCTACGGCAAATGCTGCGCCGGCCTGGGCGTACACCGCCGCGCCGACGAGCGGCATGATCGTGTCATAGCCGTCGCGGGTAATGTTTGCGATACTGATCGGAACCACGCTCCAATGCGCGCCGACCACGACCATGGGCTGCATCACGAAACCCATAAAAGCGCCGGCCGCCACAGGACTGCGGTCGTACAGCCATCCGAAGGCTCCCGTCATCGCGTCGCCGATCAGCGTCCCGAGCGGTCCGAAGACCAGGAAGGTCGCCGGCAGAAGCACCAGACAGCACAGGATGGGCTTCATAAATCCGTGGATCGATTTCGGCAGATACTTATCGCAAGGCTTCTCCAGAACCGGCAGGAGAGCGATCGACAGCAGGATCGGTATGACGGAACTGTGGTAGACCGCGGGAAGCGCCGGAATGCCGAAAAACGTGATCTCGGTCTTCGCCTCATACGCCGCCACGAGATCCGGATAGAGCATCGCCGCCGGGATCAGCATGGAAATGAACGGATCCGCCTTCCATTTTTTGGAAGCACTGACCGCCAGGAAGAACGGCAGAAAGAAAAACAGACCGTCCGAGCAGGCGTACAGGAAACGATAGACACCGGAGGTATCGGCGAGGATGCCGGTGTTATTCAAGAGGATCATGGTCCCCTTCAGGATACCGGCGGCCATGACGACATTGATGATTGGCATGAAGACACCGGAGATCTGGTCAATGATAAAACGAGCGAAATTCGGTTTCGCCGATGTTTGCGAGGCGCTCATAAGCTCCTCCTTTCAAAATAGGGAAGGACGGCACCAGCCGTAACCTGAAATATCTACCAAATGATAGCACAAAAGATAAGGAACGACAAGGGGGATAATGCAAGAGGAGAGAAATGAACAAAAAGAAGAAAAAATAAAAAAACTTCTTGACAGGCGTTGCCGGACGTGGTATTATACTCGGGTGTGAGCCAAAAAGCTTGCCGTAAGCCGAAGACAGCAGGTGCTGTAAAGCGTAAGGATAAAACGCCTGCCGAGGATGTCATATTAGATTTATTCTATTACTATGATATTTCACCTCATGTCCGACGGCATGAGGTTTTTTTCGGCCATACGATCACCAAAAGGAGGTATAGTCATGGCAAAGGTTGAGTTAAAGCAGCCGATCGTTGAGGAGATCAAAGGTCTTCTGGACGGTGCAGCATCTCTGGTGCTTGTAGACTACCGTGGTTTGACAGTTGAGCAGGACACAAAGCTCCGTAAGACTCTGCGTGACAACAACGTTTCTTATAAGGTTTATAAGAACACGCTCGTTAAGTTCGCAGTAGCAGGAACCGAGTTCGAACAGCTGGCAAAGCATCTGGAAGGACCTACCGCAGTTGCTGTAAGCAAGGATGACGCGACCGCTCCTGCAAAGTTTTTAGTAGAGTTCGCAAAGACAGCTCCCGCTCTTGAGTTAAAGGGTGGTATCGTAGAAGGTGCTTACTATGATGTTAAGGGCCTGACCGCTGTTGCTGCAGTTCCTTCGAAGAACGAACTTCTCGGAAAACTGTTGGGAAGCATCCAGTCACCTATTTCCAATTTCGCCCGCGTTCTCAAGCAGATCGCTGAGAAGGACGAAGCAGTCGCATAATAGTTTCGCGACAACATTACAATTATCAATTAATTAAATTATGATGGAGGATTAATCATGGCAAAGTTAACAACTGCTGAGTTTATCGAGGCAATTAAAGAGTTATCTGTATTGGAACTGAATGAGTTAGTAAAGGCTTGCGAAGAGGAGTTCGGTGTTTCTGCAGCTGCAGGTGTAGTTGTAGCAGCAGCTGGCCCCGCTGCAGCAGCTGAGGAAGAGAAGACCGAGTTCGACGTTGAGCTCACTGAGGTTGGCGCTGAGAAGGTTAAGGTTATCAAGGTCGTTCGTGAGATCACCGGTCTGGGCCTCAAGGAAGCTAAGGATCTTGTAGAAGCTGCTCCGAAGGTACTGAAGGAAGGCGCTTCTAAGGCTGAGGCTGAAGAGATCAAGAAGAAGGTTGAAGAAGTCGGCGCTAAGGTTACTCTTAAGTAATCATTCGATTAACGATACCATATATATGGGACGTGTTCCATTAGGAACGCGTCCCATTTTTTTATGCGATAAATCCTTGATTTTTTCCGGCACTTGCGATATGATGTAACGTATTATGAACGATATGCGGGATCATCCCCCCGCAGAAAGAATACATTCATTGTCAGGAGGACAGATCATGGATTACGCAGCAGAATCGCTGAAGATGCATTACCAGCTGAAGGGAAAGATCGAGGTCACAGCCAGAGCGGCCGTGGATTCAAAGGAGGCGCTCAGCCTCGCATATACACCGGGCGTAGCCCAGCCGTGCCTGGAGATCCGGGACGACATCAATAAGAGTTATGAATTGACCAGACGTTGGAATACCGTAGCCGTGGTCACTGACGGAACCGCAGTCCTCGGCCTCGGCGATATCGGTCCGGAAGCCGGCATGCCGGTCATGGAGGGAAAATGCGTTCTGTTTAAGGCTTTCGGCGATGTTGATGCATTCCCGCTTTGCATCCGTTCAAAGAACGTCGACGATATCGTGAATACGGTAGCCCTGCTTGCAGGAAGCTTCGGCGGCGTAAACCTGGAGGATATCTCAGCTCCGAGATGCTTTGAGATCGAGAAGAAGCTGAAAGAGCGTTGTGACATCCCGATCTTCCACGATGACCAGCACGGAACGGCCGTAATTACATTAGCCGGTCTGATCAATGCACTTAAGGTCGTCGGCAAGAAGATCGAGGACATCAAGATCGTTACATCCGGAGCAGGAGCTGCCGGCATCGCGATCATCAAACTGCTTATGTCCATGGGTCTTAAGAACGTCATCATGACGGACCGTCAGGGCGCCATCTATGAGGGACGTGAAGGCCTGAACGACATTAAGAAGGAAATGGCGGCCATCACCAATTTCAACAAAGAGAAGGGTAAACTGGCCGATGTTATTAAGGGTGCAGACGTGTTTATCGGAGTTTCCGCTCCCGGAACTCTGACCGGCGACATGATCCGCACTATGGCAAAAGATCCTATCATTTTCGCATGCGCGAACCCGACTCCGGAGATCTTCCCCGAAGAGGCGATCGCGGCAGGCGCCGCTGTTGTATCCACCGGCCGTTCGGACTACCCGAACCAGGTGAACAACGTTCTTTGCTTCCCCGGCATCTTCCGTGGTGCTTTGGATGTCAGAGCATCTGACATCAACGATGAGATGAAGATCGCCGCAGCATACGCGCTGGCCGGCCTGGTAAGCGACGAGGAGTTGAGCCCCTCGTACATCCTGCCTGCAGCCTTCGATCCCCGCGTAAAAGACGCAGTGGCTGCTGCAGCACGTGCCGCAGCGATCAAGAGCGGCGTGGCTCGTTGCGAGTACAAAGGCTGATACGATTGAAACAATATACCCGGGAGTGTCACTTAGGGACACCCCCGGTTTTTTCTAACCTGAATGCCTACGACATGCCCGCACTTGTTGCCAAGATATGCGAGTTTTGATATAATTTTATAAGATGTTTTTAACCGGTAAATGACGAGAAAGGAATGGAAAATGAGAGCACATGAATACGAGATTCAAACGGAACGTTTACTCCTTCGTTCTATGACGGTGGAAGATGCAGACGCTGTCTGGAAGTGGGTCAGCGATGAGCGCGTGGCCAGATATATGATCTATCCGACATACACAGATAAAGAGAAATTGCTCGAGTGGCTTCGCTCCATTGAGGTTTTCAACGGAGAGTACCACTTTGGATTTGTGCGCTTATCCGATGGAGAACTGATCGGAAGCGGAAGCATTGGCCCGGGTAAAAAGGAGGGCTATTGGGGCTTCGGCTATAACCTGCGACATGATTGCTGGGGTCAGGGCTATGCAACAGAAGCGGCGCGGGCCATGATCGAATTTGCCAAAACCACGTTCGGGATCACGCATTTCTGCTGCAGCCACGTGGAACCCAACACTGCATCCGGCCATGTGATCGAGAAGTGCGGCCTTCATTTCGTCGGATACGGTGAATTTGAAAAACTGGACGGCAGTTGCAAGAACCGTGCCAAGTTATTCGAAGGCATCTTATAAGAATGATAGAGGAGAATATATGAGAGCATTGGTTATCAACTGTAGCCCGGTCAGGACAGGAGCTACTGCAGAGATCGGCCGGATCGTTTCGGAGGAATTGGCCGGCAGATATGAGGTTAAGTTCGTTTGTATCGATGACTATGCATTTTCCTTTTGCAAGGGATGCAGAAGATGTCATGTGACTGCCGAGTGCGTTCGGCAGGACGATGTGGACATCCTGATGAAAGAGTTTGAACTGGCCGATGTGATCGTATGCGTTTCACCCTCCTACTGGGCGGATGTCCCGGGGCAGTTTAAGGCGTTCATTGACCGCTGCACACCCTGGTGCAATACGCACGAACCGCATAAGACGATCCCGTCCGGGAAGAAAGGCTACGCCATCGCCCTCCGTACCGGCCCCAATATCGCCGAGTGCAACAGAATCATCGGGACCATCGAACATTTCTACGGACATTTGGAAGTGGAATGCTGCGGCGGGCTGGGGCTCACATCCGTTGAATACAAGGAAAACGTTGAACCGAGAACGCAGGAGATAAAAGAATTCTGCGCGAAAATTTGAGACTTTCTGATCCAAAGGAGATAAACGACGGATGAAATTAGATGAAAAATGGATACGGGCGCATCTTCCGGAAGACGTCCGGGATGAAGACTTAGATCATTTTTCGGGCCTGTATCTGGATGGGCTGAAAGTGATGTCCTACGGAGAACGCGGGGAACCGGATCATGTCGTTTATGAAGCAAAAGACGAGGAAGACTTAAGATGGTGGCAGTTGGAAACGATCTGCCATTTTGTAGGAAAGGTCGATAAAACCAAGATCTGGCGCTGGTACAGGGATCACGTGGAAAACGGTAACTGGCTCTATATCGAGCGAAGGCATTACGACTACAATACGATCGATGATCCGAGACTTCCGGGCTTTGAGAGTTTTTTGCGGAATATGAAGTATGGGTTCCCGCAGGAAGTATGGGAAAATCGAGTACAGAGATATGTCAAGCTGATGAATGTCTGGTTTGTTATCCCGCATTGGGATTATGACCGGGAAAATCTATGCTTCATCGAGATCAGCGATTCCAGGTCCCACGATGACCACTGGAATATCGTTGAAGAACCCAGGCCGGGTTCGATCATAAGGATCGAAGATTGAAAACTTCCGATCGATCATATGGAGAATGAGATGAAAAACGTGTTATTTGTCGGTTTTAAAGGAAAAAATAATACGTCAGGAGTGTTGGCGGAGCGGTTATCGCTCCAACACTTGCTCCTTACCAATTCCTTTGCGGGACTTCGCAGAGACATTGCTTCCCTCCGAGGTGCATATGACTGCGTAGTGATGTTTGGCGTGGATAAAACGCTTTCATCTTCCGTGAGGATAGAAAAGATCGCGTCATTAAACGGGACAGAGAGGGCGTCGGCTTTAGACCTTCAGAGGTTAATAGAAGCATTGGCTGATGTAGGAGTGCCGGTGGAGATATCGGACAGCCCTACAGCATATCTATGTAACGAGGCATATTGGCATATGTTGGACCGGTTTTCGGGAAGAGCGGTATTTATTCATGTTCCGACATTAAAGCACGTGGATGAACGCTTTATCGAAAAAATGACTTGTTTGAACCCGTAATAATTCCTAGGGAGATGTGCGATGAAAATACGAGAATATATCGAAGATAAAGACTTCCCGATCTTGAAGGATTGGATCACGGATGAAAGAACGCACGCGATGTGGTGCGCGAACAGGACATCGTTCCCTCTTCAGAAGGAGTCCTTCCGTCAACTGCTGGATGATATCGCTGAAAGATGCGGAGACAGGGCGTTTGTTGCTACGGATGAGGACGGAAAACTCGAAGGCTTCTTCTGTTATTCCATCAACAAGGATACAGGAGAAGGCATGCTGAAATTCGTGATGGTGGACCCTGCCCGCCGCGGAAAGGGTCTGGGAAGGGAAATGATCCGTCATGCCGTGCAGTATGCTTTTGACGAGACCGGCGCATCTGCGGTCCAGTTGATGGTCTTTTCGGCAAATGAACGAGCCGGAAAATGCTATAAAAGTGTCGGCTTTACAGAAAGACAAAGACAGGAAAAAGCATTTTCCCATAATGGAGAGGAGTGGGATAGGATCAATATGGTTATGAAGAAAACAGAGGACAAGTCGGGTCATGCCCTGTGGTTACGGGAGGCATGCCCTGACGATGCAGATAGACTCGTTCAGATCTACGCTTACTATGTTCTGAACACGGCGGTTTCATTTGAATATGACGCGCCGACCGTGGATGAATTCCGGGGGCGGATCATCAAGACAACGGCAAAATACCCGTATCTGGTCTGCATGTTGGATGACAAGATCATCGGCTATGCCTACGCCGGTGCATACAGCGCAAGACAAGCATATGACTGGACAGCGACCACCTCGATCTACGTTGATAAAGAGTATCGCAGGATGGGAGCCGGAGCCCTTCTTTACGGCGAGTTAGAGAAAAGACTAAGGGCGCAGGGCGTCGTAAACTTGCTGGCCGGAGCAGCCTTTTGTGAAGAGGAAGACGAGTACCTTTCACATGACAGTTGCAAGTTCCATACCCGTATGGGGTATACGCAGGTGGCTCATATGAAGGCCGTTGGCAAGAAGTTTGACAGATGGTATGACCTTTTGTGGTACCAGAAGAGATTATAAAATGATTTCGGAGAATATGTATGGCATGTGATACTACGGATTCAAAAGAAAAGCGTGTAAGTGAAAGAGACGATGGTCTGAAGATCTACCTTGAAAATGGTGAGTTTTTACTACCGGTTTTTACGGATATGGATAACTGCGAATTGAACTTCATGGTGATCGACGGCTTGTTTGATGAAACGAAGCTGCTGTATGGGAACGAAGAGGATATCGCCGAGATCTATAATCCGGTAAGGCAAGGACTTTACAGTCTTTCTCCGTACCTTGAGACACCAAATGACGGCTGCATTCCCAAAGGGCACATAGAGAGCGTCCTCAGATCCTTCTTCCCGATGTTTAACTTTGATCATTTCATTGCAAACATTGTCCCCGAATATGTCAGCCTGGATGACGGAGAGATCTCTTTCCAATGTTCGGATAACTTTGACTGCGCGATCCTGTGCGGCGCCTATGCGGTCATAGATGAAGAACTGGCCTTCTCTGATTGGCATAATTTCTAAAGTGTTGGATGTTGATAGTTTCAAAACCCGGATGGCGGATTTGATATATCATGGAAGGGGTATACGAACTAGTACCAGTACATGCAGGTTTAAGAAGGAGGAGTGAACAATGATGAATGATTTTACAGTTAGAGAGTGTTATGAACCGGAAGTGGTAAAAACTCTTTTTTTGGAGTATTCGCAGATAAAAGGCGCGGAGAGTTGCTTCGTTTCTTTCGACAAGGAACTGAATGATCTGACCGGCTTTTATTCCGGTGGAGCTATAATGGTTGGATATGAAGGTTACAAACCTGTTGCCTGTGTTGCCATAAGAAAAATAGATGACACCACCTGTGAAGGAAAACGTCTGTTTATCAAACCGGAATACAGAGGAAAAGGCTATGCCAGAAAAATGCTTAAAGCAATGACGGATAAAGCTTCCGAGATTGGATTTATAGAGGTGGTATTTACCACAAAACCGGAAGTTATGAGCGTTGGATATGGCTTGTATAAGCGGATGGGCTTTGAGGAATTATCAGAAGAAAACGGAATAGTCTCTATGAGAATAGAGCTATGAGGGAACATAACGCTATATCTATACGAGGGATTTAAATGATCTATGCTTTTGAGATGGAGTATAAGTGTCCGTCAAATGAACGATCGTTCTAAAAACAAAACAGCATTATACATTTGAACTCACTAGCAAGGAGGTATGATTATGGATGAAATTGAGTTTGTAAGATGTTCAGGAACGAACGAAGACTTCATCGAGAACAGTCGGTTATTAGACATTGACCTGGACAGGCGGGTAGGCAGAGTTATCAAACGAGATAAATATACACAGTATAATCAGCTGGACCAGATAAAAGAGGCAGTAGTTGTATATGTGGACGGAAAGGCCGCCGGCGCCGGCGCGATCAGAGAGTATCAGTACGGTGATATTGACAACGCAACCGAGCTGAAAAGAGTATTTGTCAGGGAAGAATTCCAAGGCAAAGGATTAGGGACTAAGCTGGTCCTGGAACTGATCGAGTGGGCGAAAGAACTGGGATATAAGAAGATGATCCTTGAAACCGGAGAGTTGCTGCAAGAATCGTGCCACGTATACCGTAAAGTAGGATTCAACAAAATGGAGAATTACGGTCCGTATGCTTCCATGCCGGAATCCTTGTGCATGATGAAGGAACTGTGATCGATCGGAAGGACTAAATGAAGAATAGATTAATCATATTAGAGGGACTCCCCGGAACGGGCAAATCGACGAACTCCTTTAAACTATATGAACAGCTTATCTTCAATGGGAAGAAGGCGGACTGGATCCATGAGGTTTCGCAGCCGCATCCGGTCTTGTTTTTCACGGAAAGTTGTATGACAAAAGAAGAGTACCGGAACTTCAAAGCGAAATATCCGGAGGTCGCAGAACTCTTGGATGAGGTGGCAGAGTTTCGGGAGACGACCGTGGGGATCGATCAGGACGCTGTCAGCAGAAGATGGAAAGACGCCGGGGAGCAGGCATGGTATCAGGAACTCTTGCAATATGATGCCTTTCCGACCGAACTGGATCGTTATGAACTTCAGGCCCTGGAAAAATGGGAAGCATTCGCTAAGAAAGCCGCGGAAGAGGAAGACACGATCTTCATTTTGGACAGCAGTTTGTTTCAGTATCAAATCTTCACCTATCTACTGAAGGCTGCGCCTTATGATAGGCTTGAGGCCTTCGTTCGGAAGATAGCAGAGTGCATAAAACCGCTGGCTCCTTTGCTCATTTATTTGTATCGCGAGCATACCGAGGACTCCATCGCATATATGAGGGAGCAGCGTGGAGAGCAGGATCTGGTGTCCACGTGGGAGCGGGATCAAGGCGAACCGTATTACCAAAACAAGCAAAAGGATGTCACTGCTTTTTATGATTTCCTAAAGGATTATGCGGCGGATGCGGAAGCACTGTTTGAGGTCCTGCAGTTTGACAAACGAAAGATCGAGATTTCCCAAAACGACTGGAAAGCCTACGAGGACGAAATGCTGGGACTCCTTGAGATCTCGCGTGTAGAAATCCCGGCTTATAAGGCACCAAACGGAACTTTTGTAAATGCGGACCTGGGGATATCGTTCACGATCCGGGACAATGTGCTGAAAGACCCTGAGGGCGTACAGAGGCACCTGGAATCAAGATCACCGAACGAATTCTTTGTTGAGGGAATTCCCACGATCCTGCAATTCTTTGGAGAGGATTCCATAAGGCTTCAGGGCCGGCAGCTCATTCCGCAGTGGACGGAGACAGGCATGGTATATACTAAGTGGGAGAAAGCGTCAAATGGAACAAAATGAAAAAAAGGTCCTATATGACAAACTGAAAGTCCTTGCTATACCGCTCGCGCTTCAAGCCCTTCTGAATGCACTAGTTGGAGCTTCTGACGCGCTTATGCTGGGAAGGCTGAACCAGGATTCCATTTCAGCGGTCGCACTGGCGAACCAGCTGTTTTTCGTGATGACCTTATTTACCGGGTCGATCAAGAGCGCCGCCGGGATCCTGGTCGCGCAGTATTGGGGAAAGAAGGATTATAAAAATGCCGGACGTTTTCTGGCGATGGCGATACGGTCTTCGATCGTGGTAAGCCTTATATTTTTCGTTGCTGCGGTAGGCTTTCCGGAGCAGGTGATGCGGATCTATACCTCGGAGAGTAACTTGATCACCATCGGCGCAGGTTATCTGCGTATCGTCGGCTTTTCTTATCTTTTCTCAGCGGTCGCGCAATGCTTTTTGATGAACATGAAGATCGCGGGAGACGCGAAATACAGTGTTATTATATCGGCAGTAGTGGTGGTCGTAGATATGATCGCCGACTATTTCCTGATCTACGGCAAATGCGGTGTTCCCGAGTTGGGCGCAAACGGATCCGCATATTCTACAGTGGTAGTGGAGGCGATGTCACTTGTGATCGTCCTTATATGGGCGAAGAAAAAGGAGACGATCCACCTGCCGCTCAAGAACCTGTTTTATTATTCCAAAGGTTTTGAGAAGGACTTTTGGAAGGTATTCGCCCCGATCCTGGCCAGTGGCCTTTCCTGGGGCATAAGCATTACAGTTCACAGTGCGGTGATGGGACATTTGGGTTCGGATGCAACGGCTGCTGCCTCCGTTACCAGTGTTACACAACAGCTGATCGCTTGCATCACCTGGGGGATCGCAGGCGGCTCGGGTATCATGATCGGAGAGATCCTCGGAGCGGGGAAACTCGACGTGGCAAAACGGTATGGCGACCAGTTCTTTAGGATCGCATTTCTGAACGGTCTGAATAACGTGCTGCTGATCGTACTGGTCGGCCCGCCGATCTATTTCTTTTATAAATTGACCGACACGGCAAAATGGTACTTGCTTGGTATGCTGGCGTTCAGTTGCTTATACATGTTCGCATTTTCCTATAACACGATCTTCACCTGCGGCGTATTCCCTGCCGGAGGAGATGCTAAATACGATGCGGTAAGCGTGTTTTTTGCAACCTGGTGTTTTGCGATCCCGGCAGCCCTGATCGCCTGTTACGTACTGGAATGGCCGGTGCTTATCGTATACATGATCATGTGCTTGGACGAAGTAGTTAAGGTTCCGTTCTTGAAATGGCACTACAAAAAGTATATCTGGGTGAAAAACCTTACGAGAGAAGCAGCGTGATCGGTTTATGATTTGGGCAATGCGTGCGTCGCAGTTAGGAGTAGGACTATGAGTGTTCAGGAAAAACTCAAAACTTTTGCATTTGAAAAGGCGTATCCATATATCATCGAGCAACCGGTCATAAATGACCATCTGCCGGATATCAGTTTCATCCTAGTAGGGTCTTCCGCGACCGGTTTGTGCACGGAAGATTCGGATGTTGATATCTGCCTGATCTGTGGTCAGAATGTCTACGACATTATTTCTGTAGGAACCAGATGGAAAGAGGGACGGCCGACAGAGGTTATCTTGGACGGGATGCAGCTCCATTATTATGCTGTAAGCGTAGAAGAATTGGATAAAAAGATAGCTGCTATGGATGACCAGGCATGTTATGTATATGGGAATGCAATTGTGATAAACGATCGTGCCGATCGGTACAGGCCCATCGCAGAAAAAATACATTCACCGGAACTGTTGAGCCAACGGTTCGAAAAAGAATATGATATGCTGAAACGCAGACGAGGGGCTGTGCGATCTGTACTGTACAAAGATACCGATCCGATGCTAAGGCTTCGAATCGGCACGGAAATCATTGAGAGACTGCTGAAGAGTATAGCTCTTTTTGACGGCAGGGAATATGATCCTCGAAAGCGACTTTACCAAACTGCGTTGCAAGGAATGACCGGCGAAGTATTAAAGACTTATGTCGACACCATGATCTCCTTGTCAGGAGGAATATGTCAGGCATCCGATCAAAAGGAAATCGATGCATTTATGGAAGCACTGGATCACTGTGTAGAATACCTTTGTGTCGGAGAATAGTAGTGAGAATAATGAAATCAATTAAGTATTTTGCAGTAATCGTGCTTCAGTGCACTTGGGGGATCGCATCCGCATTTCGTACGGTTGCGTAAGGAGAAGAACATTCGGTACACATCCTTCTTCATCGAAGCATGGGCGAGCCGATGGGGTGAGGCGGTTACGAAGGAACCGGCCATTTGGGATTGAAAGGAAAAGCAGAAGGAGGACGAACCATGTTGTTAGAAGAGTTTGACAATGAAAGGATCAGCGTCATAAATCCAGACATGACAACGCAGAAACTGGAGAACTTTCCGGAAGTGACGATATCGTGCTTCTCGAAAAAACTGTTTGACAGCGCTCTGTCTTGCTTTGAAGCAAAGAAGATCGCAGAGATCCATTCTGCAGTAGGACTCAACCCGATCTACGAGGTGAAATACAAAGGAAAGAGATTCGCCCTGTTCCAATCTTTAGTGGGTGAGCCTTTGTGCGTTGCCCAGTATGAAGAGATCATGGCCTTAGGCAGTAAGCGGTTGATCCTCCTCGGCAACTGCGGGGTTTTAGATAAAAACATTGAAGACTGCGGGATCATTATCCCGACGAGGGCACTGCGGGATGAAGGAACCAGCTTCCATTATGTGAAACCAAGTGATTACATAGAAGTTAACAAAAAGTACAAGAACGAGTTCATAGAAGTCCTTAACGAGTGTGGTTATCCTTATGTGGAGGGAACTACCTGGACCACGGATGCATGCTATCGTGAGACCAGAAATAAAGTGGACCGCAGAAGAGAGCAAGGCGCTATTTGCGTTGAAATGGAATGCGCAGGCATGCAGGCGGTTTGTGATTTTAGGGGAACGGAGTTCTTCCAGTTTTTCTACGCAGGAGATAACCTGGATCATTCTACGTGGGACCCGAGGAGTCTTTCCGGAGATGCCAGGTTGGATGATAAGACGAAAATCATGTTTCTGGCTTTTGAACTCGGCCTGAAGATTTTGAACGGCACAGATTAAAAGAAGAGGTGAAAAACGTGTTATTTGTCGGCTTTAAAGGAAAGAATAATACGTTTTTCACCTCTTCCGTGAGGATAGAGAAGGTCGCATCATTAAACGGAATAGAGAGAACTTCGGTCATAAATCTTCAGAGGTTAAGGGAAGCATGTGGATGACAGCTTTATCGAAAAAATGAGATCTGTATTGGCAGGAGCGACATTGTCGGAAGGAACTACTGCTTAGAGAACAGTTTTGGGAGTGTATGTATGGCATGTGATATTTCAAATTCAAATGAAAAGTCAGCAAGAGAAGGAGACGATTCCCTGAAGATCTATCTTGAGGATGGTAAGATAAAGATCCGGGGGACCATCAATCTGGGTTACATAGGTACTTTTATGGATTCTCAGATTGAGATCACAGACTCTTTGGAAGAGATCAGAGAGTGGTATATCATTGAGGAATATTATAACCCGAATTGCTCGGATGAAGAGCTGATCGATTACCTGAATGTGTACTTCAATACGTTTAAACAAAAGATTGAAAAGAACCTGGATAATATCAACGGTGAATTTTTACTGCAGGTTTTTACGGATATGGATAACTGTGAGTTGAATTTCATGGTGATCGACGGCTTGTTTGATGAAACGAAGCTGCTTTATGGAAATGAAGAGGATATTGCTGAGATCTATAATCCGGTAAGGCAAGGGCTGTACAGCCTTTCCCCGTACCTCGAGACACCCAATGACGGCAGCATTCCCAAAGGACACATCGAGAGCGTTCTCAGATCCTTTTATCCGATGTTTAACTTCGATCACTTCCTTGCAAACATTGTCCCCGAATATATCGGATTGGACGACGGAGAGATCTCGTTCCAATGTTCGGATAACTTTGACTGCGCGATTCTGTGCGGCGCCTATGCGGTTCTGGATGAAGACCTGGCCTTCTCCGACTGGCATAATTTCTAATAGTTATTGACTCTCACCGGCTACGTTATTACTTGCAAAGAAGTCAAATACATGATACAATACTAACCGAAAGTTACTCGTAAATACGACATAATATCGGAAAGGATGAGGCCATGATAGAACGAAAAAAATATCTGGATGCATTGATAAAGCGGAAATGGAATGGCCGTATAAAAGTTGTTACCGGAATACGTCGCAGCGGAAAAAGCACATTGCTCTTTGAATTATTCAAGAATCATTTGCTTGAAGAAGGGGTTCCACAGAAAAATATCATTCTTGTTGCTTTGGACGATGATGCGAATGAAAACTACAGAGATCCTAAGAAACTGTCCGAGTATATCCGAGAAAAAGTATCAGACAAGAAACAGAAGTATTATATTCTGATAGATGAAATACAATATGCCATAGCAAAAGCAGAACTGACGCATCGGGAGGATCCGGTAAAAGTATACAGCGTTCTGAATGGCTTTCTTCACATGAATAACATAGATGTGTATGTGACCGGAAGCAATTCGAAGATGCTATCAAAAGACATCTCCACGGAGTTCAGAGGACGTGGTGATGTTGTTAAGGTGTATCCACTGTCTTTTGCCGAATTCTATGCGGCTTCCAATATGGATAAGATCGACGCATATAACGAATACAGCATGTACGGAGGAATGCCATATCTGCTTCAATTGAATTCGGATGAGGACAAGTTTAATTATCTGTCGGATCTGTTTGAAGAGATCTATTTCAAGGATATAGAGGAAAGGTATACGATAAAGCTTCCGGGTGTACTCCGTGAATTAACGAGTGATCTGTGTTCTTCTGTTGGATCGCTTACCAATGCCAGTAAGATTTCCAGAACTCTTCAGAGTACGCAGAATAAGAAAGCGGATGTAGAAACAATAAGCGCTTATCTTTCATATTTAACAGACTCATTTTTGTTCTCCCAATCCGTGAGATACGATATCAAAGGCAAGAAGTACTTTGAGTATCCTTCAAAATACTATTGCACGGATATCGGACTTCGGAACGTTCGATTGGGACTTAGACAGCAGGATGAAACTCATATCATGGAGAACTGTATATACAATGAGCTGATCGTTCGCGGCTATCATGTGGATGTTGGAGTGATCCCGATTGTAGAGAAAAATGATGCCGGAAATCGCGTTCAAAAGAATTGCGAGATAGATTTCATCGCAACGAAAGGAAGTAAGAGGTATTACATTCAATCTGCGTTAAGAATGGATGATGAGATTAAGGAGAAAACAGAACTTCGACCGCTTAAAGCAGTAAATGACTCTTTTAAGAAGATTGTTGTATCAAAGTCATATGGAAAGAGTTGGGTGGATGATGATGGAATACTCAGGATCAATTTGATAGATTTTCTTCTTGATGAAGGAAGCTTAGACCGATAAGACTCAGGGTGCTTCTGAAGATAAAAATGATCGTAGTTGTTCTTGACTTACCTAACGGAAAAACTTTTACCTCGGATTATATCAGGGACGGGATTCGCTTTCAGAATGATGCAATAGTTTACAAAAAATGAGATTGAGATGAATATGTTCGTAAATGGCATTGTGGTTCAAAGTTATGTGGATAATTCGTACAGAGGGATCGATGGCAGCGGATTTGGCAAGAATTCAGCTCAGAATTGGTTCCTAAACGATCGTGAAGACATATCCGACTATTTTGTATCCTATTATGACGAGAAGATCGGGAAGACCTACTGGAATTTAGAGGACCATACCTGGATCGCTGCCTGTAATGATATGGACTACATATACGCGTATGTCAGGGAGGCAGAAAAAAGAAAGATAAAATACAGGCTGTTACTATGTGAGACTGATGTGCCGGATCCGAAGTTTGATGGCTCGGATCTTGAGAAGAGATTTTTAGGGTATGACTATGCGTATGGCACAGGTGACAATTATTCGGCAGTTTACAATGAGGTTCCGTTTGTGTTTCCTCAGTTCAAACTAAATCAGTATGGACTCTTTCAGACCCGAGAGGAAATAGAAAAATACATCGCTGCAAGAGAGGAATTCAAGCGGACACACCCGCCACTCACACTGGAGGAGGGCGTTTTTGATATTTTCAGACTCCACGAAATAACGGGCGTTAAGTGATCCGTGCGACAAGAGGGCGAAGACGAATGGAGCAAAACGAAAAAAAGGTCCTATATGATAAATTAAAGATCCTGGCCATACCGCTCGCGCTTCATCAGTCTCTTCTGAATGCATTGGTCGGTAAATACGATGCGGTAAGCGTGTTTTTTGCAACCTGGTGTTTTGCGATCCCGGTATCACTGATCGCCTGTTACGTACTGGAATGGCCGGTGCTCATCGTTTATATGATCATGTGCCTGGACGAAGTAGTTAAGGTTCCGTTCCTGAAGTGGCACTACAAAAAGTATATCTGGGTGAAAAACCTTACGAGAGAAACGAATGAAATCAATTAAGTTTTTTGCTGTAATCGTGCTTCAATGCACATGGGGGATGGGCGCCACTCTGATCGGGCTGTTTTTCTTCCTCAAAAATAGAAAAAAACCGCATCGTATGTACCGAGGTTCGATCGAGACGGTGTGGGATAACAAATGGGGCGGACTGAGCCTTGGTTTATTTATATTCACACCGAATGCGGATCCGGAATACCACGATAAAGTCCGGGTCCATGAATACGGACACTGTATGCAGTCTATTTTGTTGGGACCGCTCATGTTGATCGTGGGTATTATGTCGGCTATTTGGGGATCGCATCCGCATTTCGTACGGTTGCGTAAGGAGAAGAACATTCGGTACACATCCTTCTTCATCGAAGCATGGGCGAGCCGATGGGGTGAGGCGGTTACGAAGGAACCGGCCATTTGGGATTAAAAGGAAAAGCGGAAGTAGGAGGTACTGTGCAGCTTATGTATGATTCTGACAAGCCGTCAAAGGTGAAAAGGATCGAAAAGAACGAAGCATAATATATCGGACAAAACAAAGCAAGTCCTGACAGGATTTCATTTATTCGATACTCTATAATGACTGTGAAAGGAGGTATACCGATGGATTGGATAAAGACGATCAACAACGCCATTGAGTACATGGAGGATCATCTGACGGACCGCATTACACTCGAGGATGTGGCTAAGAATGTGAACCTTTCGGTTTTTCATTTTCATCGTGCGTTTTCCATGCTTACGGAAATGTCGCCGGCAGATTATCTGCGGAAGAGGCGCCTGTCGCAGGCCGGTGCGGAACTGGTGAATGGGGATGAAAAAGTGATCGAGATCGCGTTCAAGTATGGATATGAGACGCCCGAAAGCTTCACCAAGGCATTTACCAGATATCACGGCGTGTCACCCATGCAGGCGAAGAAAGGCAGTCCGATCAAGTTCATGAGCCGGTATACCGTCCGAATCGCAATCGAAGGAGGACAGATCATGGAGTACAGAATTGAAAAATGGGAAGCAATGGATTTACTGGTGCATGAAAAGAGTTTTCACGCAGAAACGAGCGACGCGGAGATCCCGAAGTTTTGGGACGAGTATTATGCAGATGAGAATTGCAGAAAGATCCCGGGATACCTGGGCATCTGCTTCCAGCAGAAGGCAGGCGGGGATGAGTTTAACTACGGCATCGGTTGCAAAGCATCCGACGTAGAAGGCGTTCCCGAAGGGTTTACGATCCTGCATTTGCCGGAGTATACATGGGCCGTGTTTAAGTGCGTGGGACCTATGCCCAAAGCGATCCAGGACATGTGGGAGAAGGTTTATAAGGAGTGGCTCCCGGTATCGGATTATGAGCTCATTCCCGACGTGGACATCGAAAACTATCTGCCTGGGGATCCGTCATCGCGCGACTATGTCAGTGAGATCTGCATTCCCGTTCGGAAGAGTGGTTCAACTGTATAAGCAGGAGGGCAATGCATATGGATAAAGCGATTTTGGAATGGTTGCTGGAAGAAACGGCCCCGGAAGTAAGGCTCAGAACGCTGAAGGAATACGAGAGATCGTCGGAAGACGATGACCGCGTGGTTGCTTGCAAAAAGGAACTGCTTGAGAGTAAAGTGTATGAGCGGGGGCTCAAGAAACTGAAGAAAGACAAGCCCTGGGATAAATATGATGCGATCATGGCCTTCGCCGAATGGGGGCTGACCAGGGACGATATCGGTAAGGATATCGACGATGAGGTGTTCGGCCTGATCGAAAGCACAGGTTTTAAGATGCTGTGCGGTGAACCGCTGCTTCTCAGAAACCTGGTAAAGCTGGGGTATTATTCCGAAGATATTGTAAAGAACGAGGTTGATTCCGTTCTTAAGTTGATCAAAGATGACGGCGGCTTCGGCTGCATCAGTACCAACAAAAAGATCAATGACCCGAAGAAGCCGCATAAGAGTTGTGCGAGACTGACGGTGGAATATCTCTTGCTGGTCGCGGAGCTGGCGCTTCAGGGACATCGGCCGGAGTGCGCGGATGCTTTGGCGCACTACTTTACCAAGCGTAACATCTTCTACAGGACGGACGACATGAAAACACCCATGGTGGATGTGATGCTGGGAACGTTCTATCCGCCGGATCCGATCAAGATCGGAGCACACATGATCGTCTACGCGCTTCGGGTTCTAGGCTGCGAGCCCGGCTCCGGGGCAATGCAGGCCGGCTATAAGGTACTCGACGAGCATAAACTGGAAAACGGATGCTATGTTCTGACGGCATCGAAGAGTGTGCCCGCGTTTAAAGCAGGTAATGTAGGCGAAGAGAACAAATGGGTCACGCTGTATGCCTACCTGGCCAGGTGACGATTTGACTTATGAGATAAAGGAGAACGATTATTGGACCAATTCATTGAAAATGTGAAGAAACTGTATGGCTTGAAGGATTATGAATTAAGCGTAGTACCCGGTCATGAAGGTGGGCGCAATCTTGTGTACGTGTGCTTCAAAGCGGGGGAGCCGGAGTATGTGTTAAGGCTTTCCCTGCTGGGTGACAGAAGTGCGGAAGAGTATTACGCCGAGGCGGAATTCGTACACTATCTGGCAGATAATGGCGCCCCGGTGGCGGATGTGATCCCTTCTTCCAACGGGAAGCTCGTGGAAGCATTTTCCGCGGATGGAAAAGAGTGTTTTGTGATGCTGTTTTCCTACGCCAAAGGAATGCTGATCTCGGACAATGGATACAAGTACCGGGAGGGCGCTCCGCTAGAAGAGTATTTCTATAATACCGGGAAGGCGCTAGGCGCGATCCACAGGCTGTCTAAGGAATATAAGCCCGTGAATAAAAGGCCGGAGTACTTCGACAAGTATAACCGGGAGTATATCGACGCATTGATCCCGGATGAATACGAAGAACTGAAAAAAGCGATCGGGGAGCGTCTGGACGACTTTTGCAAGTTGCCTGCAGATGAAAGCGTTTACGGATTGGTCCACTTTGATTTCAGTGATGGAAACTATCACATTGACATGAAGACCGGGGATATCATGGTATTTGATTTTGATAACTGCATGTATTGCTGGTATATGTTCGATCTGGCGAACCTCTGGACCCATGGGATCGGTTGGTTTCAGCATGAACCGGACGGCAAAAAGCGCATGGAGTACATGAAAGGCTATTTTGATACGGTGGTGGCCGGATACCGGAGCGAGACCGAGGTATTCGACGAAATGCTTTCGCAGCTTCCGCTGTTCATCGACATGGTTCTGATCGAGAACATCGTCGATGAGTTTGAGTGCTGCGCACGTGAGGGAGAAGAGTTGGATCCCGAAGATATCGAAGATGCCGCAGAATGCCTGATCGAGCATATACCATATGCAGGATATGGGGAAATGTAGAGTGGAATCGTAGGGGAGGATTTATGGATAATTATAGTGAAAAAATATCAGAACGTATGTGGAACCAGCCTGACAAAGGTGAACTGGAAGCCGAGCGAGAAAAGACATTTATAGATGACATTGTTCAGAAAGCGCATATTGAACGTGAGCTCCTGCAATCTCTTGATGGGATCAGTACTGCATTTGACGGCGGGGCAGGATGCGGAAGATTTTCTATTCTACTTGCAAAACATGGAGTCCGCGTTACACATTTTGATATCTCACAACCCATGATCAATAAAGCAAGGGAAATCGCAGAACGGGAAGGTGTTGCCGACAGGATCACCTTTGTAAAAGGAGCACTGGAAGATCTTTCTGCTTATGCAGATCGAAGTTTTGATCTTGTGATGTCATTTGATTCGCCGATCTCTTACACGTATCCAAATCATGAGAAGGTGATCGGAGAGCTGGTAAGGATCGCAAAAAAGCGAATCATGTTCAGCGTATCCAGCAGGTTAGGATCGGTACCATATCTGTCGAACCCGATTCAGAAGAATCAGTTTATCCTGGATAAAAACAGTAAGGATTCGTGGGTTCAGTGGTGCTTAAGTAGCAGAGAACAGATGATAGAGGGCTTTTCATTCAGTAAGGAGAGTGTAGTTAAGGCATACGAAACGGGACTTCTTGGAGATGTGGAAGAAACCAAAGAGGCTTATGACCGTGGGGAGGTCCCGTGGTGCGTCACCTATCATTTTATGCCGGATGAACTGGAAAATATCCTGAAGAAATATGGTGTGAATAATATTACTTTTGCCGGGCCCGGAGCCTATGCTCGCACTATACCGAACGAGATACTCGTAAAGATCATGAATGATCAGAAGCAGAGAGAAGATTTTCTGGAGTTTTGTCACATGTACGACAGTAATCCCTATGTATGCGGTATGGGAAAAGATAATCTGTTTGTGAAGGGTGAACGCGGCTGATGAGAGAGGATTACGAGAAGAAGTGAAGGCGGATAAGATTCAATTTATCGAAGACAGGTCAACAGGGATAGAGGTCGTAAGTCTGGAGCAGGTTCAGATCACCTATCCTCCTCATACGCACGTGGATCATTATGTATTTGGGATCGTGACGGAAGGAACGATCCGGATCCGCATAGACGACCAGTGTTACGAATGCTCGGAGGGAGAGTATTTCTCGGTACTTCCGGATGTCAGGCATTCGATCGAACCCAAAACGGAACATTATTCCATGATCACCACATGTATCCCGAAGACCGACGAGATCAAGAAGGATCTGGATGTCATAAAAAGAGAGATCATTGGTAATCCGGAACTGGAACTCAGCATTGCCCAGATGTCTCAAAAGGTCAATATCAGTTCCTACCACATGATACGCAAGTTCTCGGATGAAAACGGCCTTACGCCGCATAAGTTCCAGATGCAGTGCCGGGTCCGCAAGGCTCAGCAGCTACTCCGCGAGGGGTATAAGGTGGTCGATGTGGCCTACATGGTCGGCTTCTGCGATCAAAGCCATCTGGATCGGGTGTTCAAAAAACAAGTTGGGATATCGCCCGAACAATTTGCAAACTCCGCAATTTCATCCAATGCCGACGCATAAGTTTTTTGATATGATCGTCCTATCAAAATCAAAGAAAGGACAATCATTATGAAAGACATGGTTTTTGAGGCATTTAACAATGGACGTTTTGTGATCCCGGGTGAGCAGAGAGCATTCGATGCGATCCCCTGGTCGAAGCATCCTACATTCGAGGGCGTTGAGCTGAAGCACATCGTGACGGCGAAAGAGACCGGAGGCGCCTATAGCTTCCATCTGGTCAGGATCGCGCCGGGAAAAAGCATCCTGGATCACATTCATGATCCCCAGTTGGAAACGCACGAAGTGATCGCGGGAAATGGTATATGCATCAATGATGGTTGTGAGATCGAGTATGTTCCGGGAGTGATCTCGGTCATGCCGCCTAAGGTACACCACGAGGTGCATGCCGGCGATGACGGGCTGTATCTGTTTGCCAAGTTTATGCCCGCTCTGTGCTGATATTGTGTATTTGTTTGATCAACAGAAACATAACGGAATACACGTGCTTGAAAAGGTCCCTGCCCGGGGCTTTTTCTTGTTATATAAAAATGCTGAAGGTATACAGGCCTGGGGATTTGTGGTATAATATTCCTTAACACTTGTAACTTCGAGGCTATAGACAGAGATATAGAAGGATGATCATGATACTATTAATGCGACATGGCAAAGATGATGCTTCCAGGCTGGGCGGATGGAGTGATGCCGGCCTTACACAAAGCGGAATAGAGCAAGTTAAATATGCTTGTAAACGGTTTGCGGACAATGCGTATGATATCCGGCATATTTTTGCCAGCGATCTGCAGCGTGCAAAGGAAACCGCCGATATCGTGGCAAAACAGTTAGAGTTGCCGGTCCAATATCTTAAAGCATTCAGAGAGACGAATAACGGGGATTTGGCAGGCATTTCTAAGACAAGGTTCAAAAAGGAGTATCCCGGACTGTATTATTCTGCCTTAGGATGGGAGCAACAATACCCCAATGGAGAAAGCCCGAAGCAGTTTTATGAGCGTATCAAAGATGCCTGGGCTGAATTTAAGAGCAGAACTTCAACGTTAGAGGGCGATATACTCTTGGTTACACATGCCGGTGTTATTGATATCATCTGTTGCATAGAAGCCGGGCTTCAGTACACCAACAAGGAAGGCCGCTTCCTCATCGGCCACGCGGAGATCATTGACCCCCAAAAACGAATTCGAGATCTGCAGGAGAAGAAATGAATACATGTAGACTGGCAGAACAGGAACACTATTGTCCATATGGAGAAAGAACTACTAACGGAGGTGAGAAGTCATGATCACAGATTCATTTGATAAAAATACAGAGGAGATCCTCAAGGTCTGGAAGAACGAGAATGCGAAGAAGGTGGATGCGTGCATCCTGACGTTTTCCAATGAGATATTCCAGTATGTGCTGGAAGCATTTGACTGTGAAAAGATCGGAGATCTGTATTCCACGAACGGTCCTAAACCGATCTATGGTTTTTCGTATAAGGGAAAAGAATTTGCCGTGTATATGTCCTTCATCGGAGGCCCAGGATGCGTGGGCGATATGGAAGACACCATGTCCATCATCAACACGAATAAATACATCGTTTTCGGTGGCAGCGGATGTCTGAATAAAGAGATCGCAAGAGGCAAAGTCATGGTTCCGACAGCGGCCTATCGTGACGAAGGAACATCGTATCATTTTGCGCCGGCATCGGACTATATCGATGTGAAAAACAGCGATGTGGTAGCCGCATTCATGGAGGAAGCAGGCCTGCCGTTCATTCAGGGAAAGACCTGGACGACAGATGCGCCGCACCGTGAGACCAGGGGCAATTTTGAAAAGAGAAAGAGTGAGGGCTGTATCTCTGTAGAGATGGAGTGTGCCGCGGTGCAGGCCATGTGTGATTTCAGAGGATTAAACGTCTACTATTTTCTAACCTGTGGAGATCTTCTCGATGCACCGAAGTGGGATGCACGAATGGAGAAAAACCAGAAGAAACATACACAGCACGACCCGGGACACTTTGATATCGCCCTGGAACTCGCGTGCTATGTGACGGATTGAGTTCGTCGGAGAAAGCAAGGATGAAGAACAACGAGCATGGATGAGAGAAAACTTCAAGAGATACTGAAATTGAATTATGGGATAGAAGCTTCTTCTTTGGAACTCTTAAGAGAGGGTGGCAGTCATACCTATGTTGTGAATGGTGAGAAGAAATACCTGCTTAAGGTCATCGGCTCCGCGTTTGCGGATACTGCAAAGCAGTCGGTGGAGGTTATGAGGTATCTGGAAAAGTGTGGCTTTCCGGTCCCTGCGACGATCCTGACGAAGGACGGAGAGGCGATCTTCCGTGCGGAGGTCGAGGGTGAGGAAAACCTTATCACGCTGATGGAGTACATCGAGGGAGAAGAACCGGATCTGGAGGAACAGGCAAAAAATGTCGGAGCACTGGTGTCAGCACTTCATGAGTTGATGAAGCATTGTCCTGTTGAGCCGGTTACGCATGGAAAAGCGTTTTTTATCGAACGCTATCTGGAGTTTCTGCGCAAGAAAAACTATCCGAAGATCGCTGCTTACGAGGAACTGGCAGGGCGTCTGTGGGAGAAGGTGAAGGATCAGCCGTGCGAGATCTGCCATGGGGATCTGCACAGGGGAAATCTTCTCCAGAGGGCGGATGGTAAGATCTACCTCGTCGATTTTGATACAGTCTGCCGTGCGCCCATCATGTTTGACATTATGGTGATGTGCGATATGACGGACTATTTCAGGCTGAAACCGGAAGACGTCGAGCTTACAAAAGAAGTGTACCGGAAGTTTCTTTCCGGGTATACGAGATACCAAGCACTCAGTCGTGAAGAGGTGCTTTCCTTTGCGGACTGGGTGGCGATCCGGCATTTCCAGCTTCAGGCGACGATCTTGGAAATACATGGGATCGATTGCATCGATGAGAGATTTATCGACTATCAGCTGTACTGGCTGAATCAATGGCAGGAGAGCGCGAAAGGATTAATATGATCTATCTTCAAACAGACAGACTGATATTGAGGGATTATTCTGCGGATGATTTTGATGCTTACTATCGTTTAAAGACGGATGAGCAGACCATGTATTACATGCAGGATATCAAGTGCGATTCGATCGAACAGGCGAAGGAAGAGTTCGCAGACGTGTTGTCGGATATGGAGAAGGATGACCGCAAATTCTATTTCCTGCACATGGAGTTGAAAGACACGCATGAGCAGGTTGGAAGCATCGGCTATACCGTTGTGGACCGCACGCCGGTCGGGAAGATCGTGCATCTGGGCTACTTTACTTACCCTAAATTCTGGGGCAATGGATACACGTCCGAAGCGTTAAAACGTGTGCTTGAATATGCGTTCACGAAGGATGGGGTGTATCGGGTGACGACCGGTTGCCTGGCGGAGAATAAAGGCTCAGAGCGCGTCATGCAGAAGAACGGACTGATCAAAGAGGCCGAGCACAAAGACTATGAGTGGCACGACGGGAAGATGAAAGACCGCCTGGAATACCGACTGCTTAGGCAGGAGTGGGAGAAACTGAACCCGCAGGAGTAGTTATGGAAACACAAGATATTTATGAGATTTGGGAGAAGGATGGAAGCGGTGTGCTTACGACAGAGCCGCTGATCCTTACGGCTTGCAAGGCAGGAAATATGGGGACGATCTTCTCGTATCCCAGTGGCTGCATCTACAAGACGGTATTTACGTATTTATGCGGAAAGCCGGAGGAAGGCTTCCTCGCGGATCATCCGGACGTGCTCTATAACACCAGGCTGGTCTGCATGAGTCCGGAATGGGAAGAGTATATCCGGAAGATGCCGGTTCAGTTCGCTCTTCGGAGAGAACTGATGAAGCCGCTTTCGGAAGAATCCGGTAAGAAACTAAGGCCGCTTCCCGAGGGTTACAGCATCGGAGCTTTTACCGAAGAGATATTTGAGAAGCATCCGTTCGACCAGGGCCGGGGATATTCGGATTATCAGGAATTTGCCGATCAGGCGACAGGCGCGGTCGTGTTGTTTGACGGTCAGGTCGTGGCTGCATCATCGAGTTTCATTTCGTTCGACAGGCATCTGGAACTGGACGTATTTACTGAGCCGGAACATCGAGGCAAAGGACTGGCAGACCACTGCGTTTACGAGATGATCCGGCAGAGCCACAGCAGAGGTTGGACCGTGCACTGGGATGCGCAGAACCCGATGTCATCGAAGATGGCGATCGGTCATGGTTTCGTTCCGGAGACCGAATACGCAGTGTACTGGCTGGAGAATCATTGACCGATCAAAACAGGAGGCAGATGAAAATGATCATCAGAGAATATGGGCTTGAAGATATAGGGGCAATGATCCGCATATGGAATGAAGTCGTCGAGGAGGGGATCGCATTTCCCCAGGAGGAGTGTCTCACCATAGAGACCGGTGCGGCTTTCTTCGCTTCCCAGAGTTTTACGGGAGTTGCCGAGGACGACGGGAAGATCGTGGGATTGTATATCCTCCATCCCAACAACGTGGGCCGTTGCAACCACATTTGTAACGCCAGTTATGCGGTGGCCTCCGATGTGAGAGGAAAACATATCGGCGAGAAGCTGGTCATGGATTGTCTGAAGAAGGGCAGAGAGCTGGGCTTTCGCGTTCTGCAGTTTAACGCTGTCGTAGAGGGCAATACGCATGCAAGGCATCTGTATGAGCGCCTGGGCTTTACGCAGCTGGGCACGATCCCGGGAGGCTTTCGCATGAAGGACGGACATTATGAAAATATCTGCCCGTATTATCATGAACTGTAGGGCGGCAAATTGCCGAAAGCATATGTTGGAGCAGATCGAGAACTCGATAGAAGGTGAGTAAAATGATCAGAAAAGCAGAGAGTAAAGATTTAGCGCGTATAGCGGAGATACTGGTGTGTAACTACCGCCTGTATTTCTATCCGATCTTTCAAAGTGACGAGTATTATTTCTCCGAGCTACAGGTTCCGGCCATTATGAAGGATCTTGAAACGGCGCTGGAAAGTTTGTACGTCTATGATGACGGCGTCGTCAAGGGATTTATAAAGATCGAGGGTACTTACATTGCAAGGTTGTATGTTGAGCCGGTCCTGCAGAATGCTGCGATTGGTTCGCAGTTACTGGAGTATGCGGTCAATGAACACCATGCGGACCACCTCTGGGCGCTCGAGAAAAACGTTAAGGCCATCCGCTTCTACGAAAGACATGGCTTTGTTGCAACGGGAGAAAAGAAGCTGGAGGAAGGTACGACGGAGTATCTGATCCTTATGCGTAAGATGAAAGATATCGGGGATATTTTCAAATGTGATCTAAAGGATATGCCCGTGGTCAACAACATTTATCAATTGACCGACGCACCGGATCTGGTCACTTCGGGCGACGGTGATAAGTACATCGGTTACGAGCACATCGGCGGTGCATATTCCGGAAACATGAAGTATTCGATCTGGGAAGGTGATGCGCTTTTTGCCGATCATCTCGCTGAAGTGACGGGGGACGGCATTTTCCTCGATCTCGCCTGCGGCGACGGTTGTTTCACCGTTCCGTGCGCGAAGCATGGGACCAGGATCATTGCCGGAGATATCTCGAACGGAATGCTGACGATTTTGCAGGAACGTGCCAAACGCAATGATGTATCACTGGAAAATGTGACGCTCTGTCGAATGAATGCGCTCGAAATACCGCTGAAAGACGAAAGCGTTGACTGTGTTGTTGCAAACAGCATGTTGCATCTGATCTCGAACCCTCAAAAAGTGCTGGATGAGATCTATCGTGTTCTTAAGCCGGGGGGAAGATTTCTGTGCCTGAGCGATGCCCCGGCACGGAAAGGTACAGCCATCTCAGAATACGAAAAAGAGAATGCAGAGTACTCGCGTGTTGTCGGCGAGATCTATGATACATATTGGGAAGAACTTAAGGCCTATGACGTGCATGCGAAGCGGTACAGTTGGAAGTTTGATCGAGAGTCGGCTTGCAAAGCAATGTTCCGTGAAGTCGAAAACAAGGTAATTGAACGTGGCTGGCCATATACCGGCCGTTTGGTCGACAAATTCCTTCCGCGTTTTGAAGGCCGAGGCTTTTCCGATCAGGTGGACGTACCACCGGAGATCCATAAAGCGGTATCTGATAAAGTGGTAGCTTCCGCCCGAGAAAAATATGGGGAAGCGTTTGAAAATATCGCGTATCATGGAATTGTGGAAGATCTGGTTATCACGAGTTATGTGAAGTAAAGCGACTGGGCTATAAATATACAAGCTTCGGATACGAAAGATCCGCAAGGAATGCGGAATTAGTCAGGAACAATAAAAAGGACATAGGAGAAAATGATATGGGATATGTGTCTGATCTGAGAAAGAAGGTGGGACATACGCCTTTGATGGCGCCGGCGGCGATGGCGATCATTTATGATGAGGAGAAAAGGGCCATTCTGCTGGAAAGAAGAACGGACAATGGTTTGTGGTGTGTTCCCGGGGGAGCGTTGGAGCTCGGGGAGGACTTCATTGACGGCCTGAAAAGAGAAATAAAAGAGGAGACGAACCTGGAGATACGGAACCCGGAACTCTTTGCGTTAAAAGGCGGAATACACATGGTGTATCCGAACGGGGATGAAATGTATTATTCGGACGCGGTCTATGTGGTGAAAGAGTTTTCGGGGAAGTTGGGAGCGGATTCCGAGAGTGACAGGCTGTGTTGGGTCAATATTGATGAACTGCCGGAGATCATGTCGACTCAGGAAAAATATATTCAGGATTTTGTGAATAAGATCAAAGCCGAAGAGAGCATGGCGGATAATTACATCCGCAGGATCCGCAGCAAGGTGGGACATGATAAGATCATCCTGACATTTGCCGGAGGTTGCATCTTTAATGAAAAGGGCGAAGTTCTTCTGCAGAGACGCGGAAACAGTAATAAGTGGGGCTTCCCCGGAGGTGCGATCGAGATCGGCGAGACTCCGCAGATGGCGGCGATCCGCGAGGCGAAGGAAGAGACGGGACTGGACGTAGAGGTCGGTAAGATCATTGGCGTGTTTACAGATCTGGATATCACCTACGCGAGCGGTGATCAGGCACAGAGCGTTGTGATCGCGTATGAACTGAAACCGGTCGGCGGAGAACTGTACTGCGACCAGGTGGAGACCACCGGGTTAAGATATTACTCGAAAGATGAGAAACCGGAACTGTTCACGAAATCTCATGAAGATCTGTGGAATGAGATCTGGAAATAAAAAAACCCGAGGCATGGCCTCGGGTTTTGATATTTTATGCTTGTGTTTCGCTTTCGAGCATGTTTTCGATCACTTTCTGAACGTAAGCACCGGCATGTTTGCGGTCTTCTTTTTCGAGTTCGGAGAGGAGGATCGGTTCGCCGAAGCGGAAGGTTACCTTCGTTTTGTGGATCCACGGAGCATGTTTTTCCAGGATGCTCGCAGTGTTAGAGATGGCGACCGGGATGACCGGACAGCCGGATTTCTCCGCGATCTTCAACGCGCCTTCTTTAAAAGGGAGCATACCCTCGTCGGGCGTTTTATTGCGGGTGCCTTCAGGGAAGATCCACATGGAGACGCCCTGGTTCTTTACGTAGTCGATGCCTTGCAGGATGGTCTTCAGACCTTCTTTGATGTTTTCACGATCCAGGAAGAGACAGTAGAGCAGCTTCATCCAGTGACGGAGCAGCGGAACTTTCAGCATTTCCTTCTTCGCGACGAAACCGCACCGTCCCTTTACCAGGCGGTAGCCGATGATGATATCGAAGTAACTCTGGTGGTTGGCAACGTAAAGAACGGGTTTGTCTTCGGGAATGTTCTCCCGACCGATCACGGTCTTCTTAACGCCGGAGAAGAAGCAGATGACGCCGAACGCTCCCTGAACCATCTTCAGGGCGATCTTATCTTTTAAAGGCTTGTTGAACAGGCCGATGATAAACAAAATGAATGAAAAGATGATGCCGACGATCAGGTAGATGACGGCGAACAGAACACTAAGTATCGTACGCATGTTATACCTCCTCGGAGGCATCTGCCTCGATCGTTTCGTCAGTTTCATCCTCGATCGGTTCGGGAGCGGCTTCGTCCACATCCTCCGGACAGCGTCCGAAGAGTTCGGTCATGGTCTTCAGGTAGGAAGCCAGACCGGAGTTGAAGTGCTCGCCGCGAACGCGGAAGGTCCAGTTGCCGGACGGCGTGGACGGTGTGTTCATGCGGCAGTCGCTGCCGAAACCGAGCAGATCCTGCATCGGATAGATGGCGTACTGGGCAATGGAGCCCATCGCACAGCGGATCATATCCCAGTGGATGTTTTTGCCGTCGGTATTGAGATACAGGCGGACACGATCTTTCAGTTTCTCGGGCAGGGACAGGTACCAGCCGACCGTTGTGTCGTTGTCGTGCGTGCCGGTGTAGCAGATGCACTGTGTCGTCGTAAAACGGAAGGGCAGGAGGTCATTGTCCGAGGGATCGTTGAACGCGAATTGAAGCACCTTCATGCCGGGGTAACCCAGCGTGTCGCGCAGGAGCGTTACTTCGGGGGTAATGATGCCCAGGTCCTCCGCGATGATGGGCAGATCCTCGCCTAGCTTCTTCGCGATGGCGTGGAAGAGCGAGGTGCCGGGGCCCGGTAGCCAGGCGCCGTTCACCGCTGTTTTCTCGCCGTAAGGGATGGCCCAGTACGACTCGAAACCACGGAAGTGGTCAATGCGGAGCATGTCGAAGCGTTCCAGCTGCTTCTGGATGCGCTGGATCCACCATGCATAGCCCGTTTTCTTGTGATAATCCCAGTTGTAGAGAGGATTGCCCCAGAGCTGTCCGGTCTCGGAGAAATAATCCGGCGGAACTCCGGCCACGACGGAAGGATAGCCCTCGTCGGTCAGGCAGAAGAGCTCGGGGTGCGCCCACATTTCGGCGCTGTCGAGCGATACGAAGATCGGGATGTCGCCGATGATGCGGATGTCACGCGCGTTTGCGTAATCTTTCACGCGCTCCCACTGAACGTAGAACAGGTACTGCAAAAAGCGATAGTAGTCGATCTCGTCCTTATGCGAACGGAGCAGGGCCGCCTTCTTACGCGCGGTCGGGTGCTTCAACTCGGGCGTCCACTCCAGGAAGCAAACGCCGTCCTGCATATCCTTGCAGACCATGAAGAGGGCATAGTCGTTCAGCCAGTCCTTTTCGCGTTCGCAGAACTCTTTGAACTCCATCTTCAGGATGAGGTCCTTGCTCTCCTTAAAGTGCTCGTAGGCACGGTGGAAGATCATGTTTTTGTAGTACAGGACGTAACCATAATCCACGGCGTCCTCCGAGAAGTTCGGTAGCGGCTGCAGGTCCTGCTTCAGGAGAAGACCCTGGGCCAGCAATACCTCCGGGCTGATGAACAGCGGCTGTCCGGCAAATGCGGAAAAACTCTGGTACGGTGAGTCGCCGTAGCCCGTGGGGCCGAAGGGAAGCACCTGCCAGACGCTCTGGCCGGACTCCTTCAGAAAATCGATAAACGCATAGGCGCCGGATCCGAAGTCTCCGATCCCGTACTGCGACGGGAGGGAAGAGGGATGCAGCAGCACGCCCGCGTAACGTTTTAACATAGTTTCGGTTGCCATATGACTCCAATCCCGACGAAGGCGAAAACCAATAAAACCTTCATCGTGAAATATTTAAAACCGGATAGGGTTTGCCTCGCAAACCTTAGGCTTGACTCTAGTAACATCATATATGAAAACGCGTCGGAATTCAATCTTTTTTTGACTGTGAAGGCTTGCAATTTTGACGTTTTTGGCATAGAATCAAGAGAGCACCTTTTAAGCCCTGCGGGGGGTGGTGTGAGAAAGGGCGTTTACTATGTACGATCGACGGGATTTATTCAGAACAACTATAGCCATGGCCTGGCCGGCGATGCTGGAATCGTTTTTCGTAGCATTCATCGGCATGGTGGATTCTTACATGGTCAGTTCGCTTGGCTCGGAGGCGGTCGCTTCCGTCGGACTGACGCAACAACCGAAGATGGTCGGCCTGGCGCTTTTTATGGCGACCAATGTTTCATTGTCCGCACTGGTCGCACGACGCAAGGGCGAGCAGCGCAGGCGCGAGGCCAATGAGATCCTGTTGACATCGCTGATGTTGATCATCGTTTCGGCCATCGTCGTGGGCGCGCTGATGTCGATCTTCGCATCACCGATCATCCATCTGTCGGGCTCGAAGCCGGAGACACATGATCGGGCGGTCGCATATTTTCGGATCATCATGAGCTGCATGGTCTTCAACTGCATCCAGATGGGCGTCAACGCGGCTCAGCGCGGCGCGGGCAATACCCGCATCACGATGCGCACGAACATCACTTCGAACCTGGTCAATGTCTGCGCAAACTATCTGCTGATCAACGGACATTTCGGCTTTCCGGCGCTCGGCGTAACAGGAGCGGCGATCGCGACCGTGCTCGGCACCGTAGTCGCCAGCATCATGAGCGTCCTGTCTATCATGAAATCGGACGTATTCGTCAGCATTCCCTATATCATCAAAGAAAAGATCCACGCATCGAAGACGGCGTTTTTCTCGATCGTCCGCGTGGGATATAGTGTATTTTTCGAGCAGTTGCTCATGCGCATCGGATTTATGCTCACTTCCATGATGGCGGCTAGGCAGGGAACGAGTCCGTTCGCTGCGCATAACGTGGCCATGAACGTCATGGGACTGTCATTTTCCTTTGGCGATGGTCTTCAGGCGACCGCGGTGGCCCTCATCGGACGCAGCCTGGGACAGAAGGAGCCGGAACTCGCGAAAGCCTACGGCGGCACGTGCCGGCGCATCGGTTTCGCCATCTCGTTGTTCCTCTCGGCGCTGTATTTCTTCGGCGCCCGGATCTTTATGCAGATGTTCTTTCCGACGGATCCCGAGTTCCCCGAGAATCCGCAGATCGTCGAGTACGGCGTTTCCATCCTGCGTCTGTTGATCTTCATCGTGATCTTCCAGGTATCGCAGGTCATCTACATGGGCTGTCTGCGCGGCGCGGGCGACACGGCCTATACGGCAATGGCGTCGACCATTTCGGTATCTATTATCCGTACTGCATTTGCCTACCTCGGAGCATACATTCTCGGCTTCGGCATCGTCGGCGTGTGGATCGGCGTTCTGGCAGATCAGGTCAGCCGCTTCCTATTCGGCTGGCTACGGTTCCGTTCCGGCAAATGGACGAAGATCAAGATTTAATTGAAAAGGCAAGATATGAAAGAAGAACAGGTTTCAGAGAAGAAAACAGAATCGATGGCGCATTGCCCGGTGGAGAAGAAGTGCGGAGGCTGCAGTCTGTTGCACCTGTCCTATGCGAAGCAACTATCTAAGAAGCAACGCATGGTGGAGGGGCTTCTTCACGACTTTTGCAAGGTCGAGCCCATCCTCGGGATGAAGAATCCGCTGCACTACCGGAATAAGGTCAATGCGACCTTTGCCTATACGAAGGATCGCAAGATCGTTTCCGGCATCTACCAGGAGGGGACGCATCGCGTCGTTCCGGTGGAGTCGTGTTGGATCGAGGATGAGACGGCAGATGCCGTGATCCAGACGATCCGCGGCCTGCTTCCTTCCTTCAAGATCAAGACCTATGATGAGGATACCGGCTTCGGTCTGCTGCGGCACGTCATGGTGCGCGTCGGAAAGAAGAGCGGCCAGATCATGGTGGTGCTTGTGCTGGCATCGCCCATCCTGCCTTCGAAGAATAACTTCGTGAAAGCGCTGTTAAAGGCGCATCCGCAGATCACCACGGTGATCCTAAACGTAAATGATAAAAAGACGACCATGGTCCTCGGAGAGCGAAATATCACCCTCTACGGACCGGGCTTCATAGAAGATACCCTCGGTACACTGACATTCCGGATCTCACCCGGTTCGTTTTATCAGGTGAATTCCGTACAGACCGAGCGGCTGTATGCGACGGCGATCGATTTCGCAAAATTGACCGGAAAGGAAACGATCCTCGATGCTTATTGCGGCATCGGAACCATCGGCCTGTTTGCCGCATCCAAAGCGGCGCATGTCATCGGCGTGGAACTGAACGGCGCAGCTGTGGCCGACGCACGTATCAATGCCAAACGTAACAAGATCCAGAATGCGGAGTTTTTCGTGGGCGATGCCGGCGATTTCTGCCGGAAGCTGGCCGGCCAGTCTGCCGCACCCGATGTGGTCTTCATGGACCCGCCCCGGAGCGGAAGTTCCGAGACGTTTATGAAGAGCCTGATCACCATGGCTCCGAAGCGTATCGTTTATATTTCCTGTAACCCCGAGACGCTGGCCCGCGACCTGAAGTACATGACCATGCACGGAAAGTATAAGGTCACGCGCTGCATACCCGTGGATATGTTCCCTGCGACGGAACATGTGGAAGTTGTGAGTCTTTTGCAGAAAATGAGCAACACCCGGGAGAGAACGGTAAGCGTAACGGCAGATGGGAAGTACTTGTAAACATATAGATCTAACGGATTTATAGAAAGAAAAGAAATAAGGATGAAGATAGTATGGAGCTACGAAAAATCAACACACAGGATGCATTTGCCCAATGGGAATACACAACGGCTTTGCCGGCAGATGAAAATGGACTGACCAACCCATATAATGGTGTT
>JAFZZY010000050.1 GCA_017615545.1 Lachnospiraceae bacterium | reverse complement strand
TGAAATCTAGCCGTAAAGGGCTGCCAAGCATTACGGCTGGAAGCAAGATTTATGAAATCCAGCCGTAAAGGGCTGGCACTGTTTACGGCTGAAATCGAGATTTATGAAATCTAGCCGTAATGGTCTGGCACCGTTTACGGCTGGAAGCAAGTTTTTTGAAACTAAGCCGTAAAGGATCGGAACCGTTTACGGCTGGAAGTAAGATTTATGAAATCCAGCCGTAAAGGCCCGGCTTCCTTTACGGCTGAATAGCAAGAAAAGTGAAATTCAGCCGTAAATCCCGCCCTCATCTATGGTATAATACAAGAAAAACCAGCCCTGTCCTTGAAATATGACATATAGATGTCATGTTTGGCTTGCTAGAATGAAAGAAAAACCCAGGAGGTTATTCTATGAATGATATGATCAGTTGCTGTGGTTCGGACTGCAGTGCATGCTATTGTTATGGTGAGTTGTGTAACGGCTGTAACGCCGTGTGTGGTAAGGTTTTCCATGCAGGTGGGAAGGAGTGTGCGATCTATGCTTGCTGCAAGACCGAGCACGGTTATCAGTCCTGCGCGGAGTGTGAGAAGCTTCCGTGCGAGCTGATCCTGAACACCCGCGATCCGAAGATGTCGGATGAAGAATTCATGAAAGATCTGGATGCGCGCGTGAAGCGTCTACGCGAGGGTTGAATTAAGCAAGTTATGCCTAAGACCAGGCAAAACTATCTGTTTAGGCATAATCTCACGAGAACCTGAAAAGTAGAAAAAAAGCAAGTTATGCCTAAGGCAGACCAAAACCATCCGTTTAGGCATAATCTCTCGAGAACCTGAAAAGCAGGGAAAAAGCAAGTTATGCCTAAGGCAGACCAAAACCATTCGTTTAGTCATAACCCTTTAGGATCGAGGAAAACAGGGATGAAGCTAAATATGCCTAAAGCAGGCCGAAACGGCCGCCTTAGGCATAAACCAGTAGATTCGGGAAAACCCGGGATGAATTCAAAAGTGACTAAGGCTGACCAAAACCATCGCTTTAGGCATAAATCTTGATTTTGCACCTGAGGAGCTGGAAAAAATCTATGCCTAAGGAGCAACGAACTGAGCGCCTTAGGCATAAAATCGGTCTTTTCTCAGCCCAGGGCCCGGCCGCCGGCCAGATCAGGCCCGGAAAAGCAACAGATCAGAACCAATAACTACCCAACGGAGGTATCACCATGCATTTTGTGGACGCGAAGGGCTTGCTGTCGGGCAGCGGCGGGCATTTCGGTATGAATATCTATCGCGGGTGCAGCCATGGCTGCATCTACTGCGACAGCCGCAGTCGGTGCTACCAGTTCACGCATCCGTTTGAGGATATCGAGGTGAAGCAGAACGCACCGGAGTTGCTCGAAGCGGCGCTGAAGAAAAAGCGTACGAAGGGCATGATCTACACGGGGGCCATGTCGGACCCGTACATGCACTGTGAGGAGCAGTTGCGCCTGACGCACCGTGCCCTCGAGATCATCCTGAAGTACGGTTTCGGCGTGGCGGTGCAGACGAAGTCCGATCGCATCCTGCGGGACATAGATCTTTTGGATGAGATCAATCGCACCGCCAAGACCGTGGTGCAGATCACGCTCACCACATACGATGACAAATTATGCAGCATCCTGGAGCCAAACGTTTGCAACACGAAACGTCGGATCGAGGTGCTTGAAAAGATGCAGGAGAGGGGCATCCCGACCATCGTCTGGCTGACGCCGATCCTGCCATTCATCAATGATAACGAGGAAAATATCACGGCCATTCTGAACGAGTGCGCCCGCGTTGGCGTGAAGGGCGTCATCGCTTTCGGCATGGGCCTGACCCTGCGCGAAGGCGACCGCGAGTACTACTACGATGCCCTGGACCGCCACTTCCCGGGCTTGAAAGAAGAATACATCCGTCGCTACGGCAACGCCTATGAACTGCCGAGCCCGCGGACCTGCGAACTCATGCCCATCTTTCATCGGATCTGCCGCGAACACGGCATGATGGATAACCCGGACGAGATCTTCCGATACATGGACATCTTCCCCGAAAAATACGAACAGATGAGCCTGTTCTAGACAGCTCACCTTAAAACGATAACAGAACTAGTTCAGTTATACTAAATCTACGGTGAAAACATATGGACTACATCAAACTAACCAAATCCAACCTGGAGCAGGAGCATATCTGCTGCGCCATTTCGAATAACAAAGACGAACAGGTGGCATCGAAGAAAGCCTGGCTGGCGGAGCGCCTCGACGAAGGCCTCGTGTTCCTGAAGAGCAGTGAGCGCGGCAAATGCTTCATAGAGTACATCCCCGCGGAGTTCGCGTGGAACCCGATCGACGCGCCCGGCTACACCTATATCGACTGCCTGTGGGTCTCCGGCTCCCTCAAAGGCCACGGATACTCGAGCGAACTGCTCGACGCCTGCTTCCGCGACAGCCGCGAGCAGGGCAGGGCGGGCCTCTGCATCCTCTCGGCCGCGAAGAAGCGCCCCTTCCTGTCGGATCCGAAATTCCTGGCCTACAAAGGCTTCAAAGTTTGCGACGAAGCCGATAACGGCGTGCAACTCTGGTATTTGCCGCTAAAGCAAGCCGCCGCGGCACCGCGCTTCAAAGCCTGCGCGAAACACCCGCACATCGACGAAGCCGGCTACGTCCTTTACTACACCAACCAGTGCCCGTTCAATGCGAAATACGTGCCCATCCTGGAGCAGACCGCGCAGGAGCACGGCATCCCCTTCCGGGCGGTGAAACTCGACACCCGCGAGGCCGCGCAAAACGCGCCCACGCCCATCACCACCTACGCGTTGTTCCACGACGGCACCTACATCACCAACGAACAGATGAACGATAAGAAATTCCTGAAACTGACGGAGGTATAATATGACCATGGCTCTTTTGATCATCACCATCATCTCAGCGGTCGTCATGTGCATCGGCGAGGCCCTCGCCATGACGCCGGGCATCGTGTACGCATTCGGCTGCGCATTTGCCAGCCTGTTTGACGGGATAGACGGCACATCCGTGGAATACCACGGCGAAGGCATCATGCTGGTATACGCCGCGGTAGTCATGTTCTGCGCAGCCCTGGTGTTCGCGCTCGGCATCGCCGCCTACTTCCCGTCCCGCCGCCGCGATGTCAAGTCGTCGATCGCACTCTACGTAAGCGCCTGCGTCGTCGCATTCATTGGCCTCGTGTTTGAGATCCTGTGCTACCTCTTCGTGATGAAGTACAACGACGAGATCTGTGCACCTTCGATCATCATCCTCTGGCCCATCCTCCAGGGACTGCTTCTGGCGGCCATGGTCGTGATGACAGTCATGACTTTAAGGGAAGCGGATCTTAATGACTGAAGTTCGCCCTGAGTTTGGGAGATAAAATTCGAAAGGATAACTATGGCATCTAGTAAAGATTATTTAGACTTTGTATTAGAGCAGTTGTCGGGCCTTTCCGACATCACTTGGCGGGCAATGATGGGCGAGTATATCATCTATTACCGCGGCAAGATCGTCGGCGGCATCTACGACGACCGCTTCCTCGTGAAGAACATCCCGGCCGCGTCGAAACTCATGCCCGAGGCGCAGCTTGAACTGCCCTACGAGGGCGCGAAAGAGATGCTCATGGTCGATGACATCGAAAACAAAGAATTCCTCACACAGTTGCTGGAAGCGATGTACGAAGCCCTGCCGGCAGCAAAAAAGAAATAATTTGGTGTAAAATTCTACAGCAGGCTGATGGGGATCAGTGTGTTGTTACTGTCGATCGGGAAGGGCGCTTCTGCCATACACAGTATACCGCCCGGCCCCATGGGTTTACCGCTTTTTTCCAGAAGGGAAAATACCTTTATGGCTTTCCTTTCCGGAGAAGCGGCTTTTTTTATCTCAAAGGCGGAGAGTACTCCGTCTGCTTCCAAAACAACGTCGATCTCCTTTTGATTAAAGTCACGATAATAGTTCAGATTATAGGATCTGTTACCATAGGTCAGGTTTTTAAGCATCTCGAGCACGACGTAGTTTTTCAGAAAGTGTCCGGATGCTGCGCCATTCATAAGTGTATCACGGCTGGTCCAGGAAGAGAGATAAGCACACAGACCCGTGTCACAGAAATATAATTTCGGGGTCTTTACCATACGTTTCAATTCATTGTTGTAAAACGGTTCGAGAAGGAAGATGATCCCCATAGATTGGAGAACTTTTATCCATTCTTTTGCCGTTGCGTTCGATACGCCCGATGCATTGGCCAGATCCTGATAGTTCAGCAATTCACCGGAAAATGCCGCACAAGCTCGAAGAAACTTACGGAATCCTTCGGTGTTTTGGATGCCGTTGTCTTCGACAGCATCACGCATCAGGTAAGCATTAATATAGGAGTTCCAATATTCCCGTCGCATTTCCGGGTCCATGGAAAGCATTTCCGGCATTCCGCCTTCCCATATACGCGTGTAGATATCGAGGATGTTGCAGTTCGGGACGGTCCGACTTCTTGCGTTCAATGCGTCGAAAGAAAAATCATAAGGAATATCATCCGGAATTCCGCGGATCTCTTTATCCGACAAACTGTACATTTGAAGGATGCCGACTCTGCCGGCCAGAGAATCTCCTACATGTTGAATGAGTTTTTTGCTTTGCGAGCCGGTCAGCCAAAAAAGACCACGTTCCTCCGTATCGTCGCAGAGGATCTTGATCTGCTCGAAAAGAGACGGAGCCTTTTGAACTTCGTCGATCAAGATGGGAGGGTGATAGACCTGAAAGAAGAGTTTGGGATCGGTCAATGCCAGATTGCGGGCATCAGCATCATCCATGGAAACATATACACGCCCACTATCTTTCGCCAAGTGCTTGAGCATCGTGGATTTTCCCACCTGTCTGGCACCGGTCAGCATCACTGCTTTGAATGATGCACTCATTCTCAAAAATTTGTTTTCTATGGTTCGATGAATATATGTCATAGCGTAGCTCCTTTTAAGTGTAATTTTAAAGTCAACTTCAGATTACACTAATTATAGAAGAAAGTCAAGCCCATTTTTAGGGAGATTCTAAAGTCGACTTCAGATTACACTAATTTTGGTCTGCTCGTGTTTGACGCCGGCTATGCTTTTTTGTGTAGACTTAAACGCCTGAATATGCTATACTGATAATGTAAAAAAGTAGTATTTGAGATCAACTTTTAACCGGGGTGATGTGAAGTGACGCAGAGAGATCCGGCTATACCCGGATACAGTCTGGTGATCGACGGAGAATACAAGAATACGCTGGACATAGAGGGCTTCTCCCGGATGATGAAGGATCCCTCTTATTGCTATAAGTTTTATTGGTTTTTAACCCTGGAGAAGAACATGCAGCCCGTGTACGACTCGGCGAAACGCCAAGGCTACGAAGTATGGGGGAGAGGATAGAGTAATACATGTCAAAAGATCTGTTTTACGAGGCTATGAAGGTGATCGCGAAGGAGAAGGGGGTAAAAGCCTCCCCTCAGCACGACCTCTATAAAGCGGTCCCGCCGTATTTCCTGAACGCCTTCTACTACGACCTCGTGGATAAAAAAGCGAAGAAGGCGACGATCCGCTTCACCTGCGAGGCGAAATGTCCCTACTTCGAGGAACTCAAACTTCACATCATTGACCCCGATTCCCAGCTGAAGATCACGGATAAGGTCCGCGCCAACAGTGTGATACGCGTCAACTCCATCATCGGAGAGGGCAGCATGGAATTTGACTGGGATAAAAGCGACGAGATCTATGCGCAATACGCCGTCCGGACCTTCGAACGCATCGAAACCTGGTATAAAGACTTCTTCTCCGAGGTCAATGCTTCGTATGGCGATCTGGAGGGCTTCTTCCTCGCAAAACGCGAGCAATACCCGATGCAGGCGCTCTTCGTCCTGCTGCACCGAGGCGATTTCGAGGCGGCCGCCGATTGCCTGAAACTGCTACCGCAGAAACTCAACACCACCCGCATCATCGTCCCGCAAAATGACGAGCAAAAGCAACGCCTCACCGACTCCGACGCTCAGGATTGGGGCAGCGGCTCCTACCTGCGAGATGACATGGACTGCATCATCGATTACGTGGCCGCCAAGAAAAACGGCCTGGAATGGACGGCCGAAAGGGCGAAATACGGGCTGCTGAAAGCAGAACGGGGAGAATGATGAGTGTGTTAGGGAGAGTGTAAGAATAACTTTTTACGGAGATTAGATTAATGTCAGAAGTGGAAAATGATTTCCTCAGAGGCGGTTTTGAAGCTGCCTACATAGATGGTTCAACCGTCGTTGATCCAATGTATAAGCCAGAGTTTATCACAAATGATCGCTTCAATGGTAAGAAGGTTCTTTCTACCATCGAGGATGAATTGCTTCGTTGCGATCGATTTGAGATAAGTGTGGCTTTTATTACTGAGAGCGGAATAGCGCCACTGCTTCAGACATTTAGAGAACTTGAGAAAAAGAATATTCCCGGAAGAATTCTCACGACAAACTATTTGAGCTTTAGTGAACCTAAAGCGCTTGAGAAGCTTCACGGGCTTAAGAATATTACAATTAAAATGTATGATGCGGAGGCTGCGGACACCGGCTTTCACACTAAAGGATATATCTTCAAAAAGAGTGAGATATATCGCATCATTATCGGCAGTTCCAACATGACGGGTAGTGCACTTGCATGTAACTGGGAGTGGAATACGAAGATCGTATCCACTGAGAATGGTGAAGTTGCAACCCAGATCGTCGACGAGTTTGAACGACTTTGGAACAGTGAATATGCGCTTGATTATACACGCTTCTATGAAGTTTACAAAGAGAGATATCAAATAAT
>JAFZZY010000049.1 GCA_017615545.1 Lachnospiraceae bacterium | reverse complement strand
ATTCTTGTACTCCTTAGCATGAGCAGACATCCTGCTCATGCTAAGGAGTACAAGAATATGGACGACGGCGCGCTATGGTGCGTAATCATCAGTTTTGCTTTGACAATCTTATCGGCAGTGTTCATCGGATTTCTCACGGCAGTCACGCAGGCTGCGGCAGGTGAGGATCCCAAGGAGGCTTCAGAACGTGAAGAGAAGGGTATGGACGTGTTCAATGAACGGATCCGCGACCGCTTCGGCTCCACCGGCATCTATTTCGCCTCGTTGTGCCTGACGATCGTTGCCTGCGGGTTCGGCCTGTCCTACTGCGCGTACTATCTGTCCGGAGTGATCCCCGGGCACGAATACATCGCAGTCAGGATCGTATTTCTCCTGTTATATGCGGTGCTGGTCTGCGCGTTCGGCGTTTTGATCCCGATGCGTATGGCCCAGAAGGCGCCCGAGTCCTGGGTCCGCAAGACCTGGCACGTCGTGGTCGCGATCAGCATGATCTTCGTTCCCTTTGCCTGGGCGGCACGCATGCTGGCCCGTGGTGTGGTCCGCATTTTCCGTGTGAACTATGACGCGGAGGAAGACTCCGTGACGGAGCAGGGCATCATCACCATGGTCAATGAAGGCGCCGAGCAGGGCGTTCTCGAGGACGACGAAGCGGAGATGATCACCAACATCTTCGAGTACGGTGATAAGGAAGCGGCCGATGTTATGACACACCGCGGTTCGATCAAGTATTTAAGCCGCGACTGCACGCTTTCCGAGGCGTTGCACGAGCTGGCGACCGCGAAGAACACGCGTTACCCGGTCTGCGGCGCGGACATCGATGAGATCATCGGTATCCTGCACATGCGGGAAGCGCTCGAGGCTATGGAAAATAAGGAGAACCTGCAGAAGAAGCTCTGTGAGATCGACGGGCTGCTGCAGACCCCGGTCTATGTTGCGGAAACGAAAAACATAGACGATCTGCTTCGCGAGATGCAGAAAAACAAAAATCACATGGTCATCGTTCTGGACGAATACGGACAGACGAGCGGCCTGATCACGATGGAAGATATCCTCGAGGAGATCGTCGGAAACATCATGGATGAGTACGACGAGGACGAGGAGACCATCACTGAAAAAGAAGACGGAAGCTTCGACATTCCGGGCCTGACTCCCTTCGACGAGGCGGCGCAGCTGCTCTCGATCGACCGCGACGAGGAGGCCGAAGAAGTCGAAACATTGAACGGATACATCTTAAACCGGCTCGACCACATCCCCGCGGATCATGAGCATCCGACGCTGGAGGCAGACGGGTGGCGGTTTGAAGCATTCGAGATCCATAAGGGCGTCATCGGTCGCGTACATGTGACCAAACTGCCCGAAGAAGAAAAGACCGAAGACTAGGAGGACCATATGTCAGGACATTCAAAATTTGCAAATATCAAGCATAAGAAAGAGAAGAACGATGCCGCGAAGGGTAAGATCTTCACCCGTATCGGCCGTGAGATCGCCGTTGCCGTAAAGGAAGGCGGCGCAGATCCGAATAACAACAGCCGTCTGCGCGACGTTATCGCGAAGGCAAAGGCCAACAACATGCCGAACGATACCATCGACCGCAGCATCAAGAAGGCAGCGGGCGATGCAAACGCTGCAAACTATGAAGCGATCACCTACGAAGGCTACGGTCCCTCCGGTACCGCGATCATCGTCGAGACATTGACCGACAACAAGAACCGTACCGTGGGCAATGTCCGCAACGCGTTCACGAAGGGCGGCGGCAGCGTCGGAACCTCCGGCTGCGTATCCTTCATGTTCGATAAGAAGGGCCAGATCATCATCGATAAGGAAGAGTGCGACCGCGACGTCGACGACCTGATGATGCTCGCGCTCGATGCAGGCGCAGAGGATTTCACGGACGACGAGGATTGCTACGAAGTCCTGACCGCTCCGGATGATTTCTCCGCAGTGCGCGAGGCGCTCGAGGCCGAGGGTATTCCGATGGTCAGCGCGGACGTCACCATGATCCCGCAGACCACCGTTGAGCTTACCTCTGAGGACGACATCAAAAAGATGAACCGCATCCTGGACCTGCTGGACGAGGATGATGACGTACAGGAAGTTTATCACAACTGGGACGAATAATATGACACAGGTAAAACTGAAGAAGGGTGAGGGACGTACGGTCAATGCCGGCGGCCTCTGGGTCTACGACAACGAGATCGACGCGGTGTTGCCGGGCAGCGACGGGCGCATGCCCGAGCCGGGCGATCCGGTCCGTGTCCTCGCCTTCAACGAATATCCTTTGGGCGTCGGATTTTATAATCCTGCGTCCAAAATTCGCATTCGGCTCCTTTCGCGGGACGCCGATGCCGACATCACATCGGACGCGTTTTTCGCCGTGCGCGTACACAACGCGGTGGAATACCGCAGACACATCATGGACGACCTTGGAAGCTGCCGCCTGATCTTTGGTGAGGCGGACTACCTTCCCGGACTTACGGTGGATAAATTTTCCGATTGTCTGGTCGTTCAGTCGTTGTTCCTTGGAACGGACCGCTATAAGGAGAAGATCATCGACCTGCTGAAGCGCGAGCTGGCCGGCCTGGGCATCACGATCCGCGGCGTTTTCGAACGCAGCGATGCGAAGGTGCGCCTGCAGGAGGGCATGGAGCTCACCACCGGCTTTATCGGCGAGCCCTTCGATACGGTCGTGACCATCGAGGAAAATGGAGTGAAGTACCGCGTGGATGTGGCGGAAGGCCAGAAGACCGGTTTCTTCCTGGATCAGAAGTTCAACCGCCGAGCCATCCGGCCCATGTGCCGTGATGCGAAGCGCGTGCTGGATGTGTTTACGCATACGGGCTCTTTCGCCCTGAACGCCGCCATGGCGGGCGCGCAGGACGTTACCGCCATAGACGCATCGCAGCCGGCGATCGACATGGCTCGGGAGAACGCGAAACTCAACGGCGTGGAAGATCGCATGCACTTCGAGTGCGGGGATGCATTTGCCGCACTGGAGAAAAAAGTGGCGGACGGCGAGCTCTTCGACGTGGTCATCCTGGACCCGCCGGCATTCACGAAGTCCCGCGCTTCCGTGAAGAACGCGACCCGCGGCTACCGTGAGATCAACCTGCTGGGCCTGAAACTTGTAAAGGACGGCGGCTATTTCGCCACCTGTTCTTGCTCACATTTCATGACGCCCGAGCTGCTGGAAGCGGCGATCGCACAGGCGGCGCGCACCGCGCATAAGCGCCTGCGCCAGATCGAGGTCCGCGCCCAGTCACCCGATCACCCCGTCGTATGGGGCATGGATAACTCCTACTACCTGAAGTTCTACATCTTCCAAGTGATGGAGGAGAGATAAAAGATACAGAATCGATACAAAATCGATTCAAAAAAGACTTAAAAAGGATACAACCTTCTGATATGATAGTATTGTCGGGAGGATGTATCCTTTTGATTTTTTGTGAAACGTTTCCAAAGGAGTAGGATGATGTACCGTATTTTACTGGTTGAAGATGACGCGCGGATCCGCGAGGCCATGCTGGATTTTTTCTCGGAGAAAGCGCCGGAGTATGAGATCGACACGGCGGCAACCGGACCGGCCGGCTTGCAGAAGGTCGAGGACAATGAATATGACCTGATCCTGCTGGATGTGATGCTTCCGCAGATGAGCGGTTTTGAACTCATGATGAAGATCCGCCGTTCCATGGACGTGCCGGTCATTTTTATGACGGCGCGCACCAGCGAGGAGGACCGCCTGCACGGGTATGAACTGGGCTGCGACGACTACGTCTGCAAACCGTTTTCATTGGCCGAACTGCTGGCGAAGGTGAACGCCCTGATCAAACGGGCGAAAGGTACCGTTTTGGACGATGAACTGGTCTGCGGCGAGATCCGCTTCCACAAGCGCGCTCTTTCAGTCACGGTCTCCGGACAGATCGTCGAGCTCCCGCCGAAGGAACTGGCCATCCTGATCATCCTCATGGAGCGGCCGGGCTGGACATTTTCCAGAGATAAACTGCTCGACCTGGTTTGGGGCCGCGACTACTACGGCAACGACCGCGTCGTGGATAATCATGTAAAAAAACTCAGAAAGAGCCTCGGTAAGGCAGGTAGCCAGATCAAGACGGTCTTCGCCCGGGGCTATAAAATAACCGAAGGTTGAAGAAACGAAGAGGAGTAGGATATGAAGTGCTTGATTTGCGGCACAGAGGTGCCGGCCGGTGGGATCACCTGCCCGAAATGCGGAGCACAGCTCTCGTCAGTCGAGGCGACCCCGAATGGATCCGGGGCAGAGATGATCGGCTGGAACCCGGACGGGACAGCGCTCTATGGCGACCGAAAAAAACTGAAGGGAAAATATCGCGCTACGATCAAACCTATCCGGACGATCTACATCTGTGAATGGATCTTGCTCGGTATCAATCTGCTGGCGGTCCCTTTGAGTGAGTATGTCTTTTGGATGACCATGGGATATCTGAACGGGAACAGTAATAACTATGAAAAAATAACATCGATGAGCAAATTAACGGAGAACTATTTGTGGGTATTGTACGTAGTCGTTATCGCGCTGATGATCGTTGTGACGCTTACCTTTAACAGTATGAAATACTATGAAGCCGGTTTCCGAAACGCGTTCTACGCCGGAGTGATCATGGTCGCGATCGTTTTTTTGAAGGTTTTTTTTGACGATATCTTCGGAATTAAAATGCTGTTTTTCGTTCTTTCGACCAAAGTAAACTGTGTGTTCATTTTCTGGTTTTGCGGCTCGTTTGAGAGACTGATGATGCAGGCGTTTCCCGTGATTGCGAGAAAATGGTGCATGTTTCGGATCACTTATATTTCGGTATTTATCTTGGCGAAAGTTTGCGGATTCGGTTCGCTTTGGGAAGAAAATACCAGTCTGGATTTGTATCGTCGAGAGATGATATCGGATTTACGAACCTCCTTGATTTTGGGACAGATTGAAAGTTGGGTTGTATTGATTTTACTAGTGCTTGAGGTAAGGATGATCCGAAAAACGTACAAACAATGCAAGTCCGTGGCCGGTGGGCGTCAATTTATACGAGAAACCGTTACGAAGTAAAGAGGCTGTGATTTGAAAGGAAGATACCATGTTTAAAGATAGCATGCTTAAGAAATTCAGAAGATTGATAAACCGGTTCCGGCTGAAAAGCCGGCAAAAACCGATCCGCTTTATGATGGTTGAATTTGGGGTGCTTTGGTTTATTCTTTGTCTCATTCTTACGAGCGTTCTTGGAAGACAGTATATGGAGTATGCCGCGAGATATACGGAAAAAACGCTGGAAAATGAATTTCAGGAGGTTATGTCGGATTATTCTAAAGTAACGAGTCAGCCGGACTTTCTGTATGCGGATAATAAAGAGTATTTGACTTGTAAATTGCTGCTTTTGAAGTGCGATATAGAAGAAAAGTTCGGGCCGGATTATCTGGGTGTATTTCATTCCTTGCTTTATTCCAAAGCAACGGATTCGGAAGAATCTTCAGATAGTTATGGAAACCGTCAGCTTACAGATGGAGTTGAACTGGATCGGTGTGATAAGGTTTTCCTGGTGGCACATAATGTGAAAAAGGCAGGGGTTGAATCGGATTCATGGGATTGGAGCGGCTATATCGCTGACGCCGGAGAGGATATTTGGTGCTCATGTCCGATGAACTATTATGAACGTGTATTCAGCACTGTGGATGAACTCCAAAAAGAGGGAATGGAGGTCCTTACAGAATACACGAGTTCGTCGTGGTCAGAAACATTAACCAACGAAACTGATTTTGTCAAAATAAAAAATGATTCCCGGTATTATCCGCGAACCGATGAGATTTATATTAATGAAAAGCATGAATTCATCCCGAAGACGGTGACTATCCTCTATCGAAAGAATAAAAAATCCGAAGTTGAATTCAAAAAGGTTGATTGTTATGATGGCGATATCCCGGCAGGATATGTATATAGGGATATTGCAAATGAGGTCAGTACTGCATATGGAGATTGGAGGACGTTTTTTCCGGAGTTTATGAAAAACGGAACGACCTCAGAGGTTGGGCTGCTGACGGAAGGGGCTGAAAGGTATGGTAACAGCCTTACGCCTAAGTATTGGGAGAGAATGGCCCAAGCGTTGTTCCTGTATACAGTTGACAGGTCAGAAGTATCTGTGGATCTTATGGAACGCAAATGGGGTACGGGTAAGAAACCGGACTCAAGAGAGTATGTGAATTTCTACGATTGGTATCAAAAAGAGTTTAATGATTCTCTTGCTTTCATAAACACATATAATGATATATCGTTTTGGTATTATCGTGGGCCTGCTTCAAATGCGCCTAAAAGCGGAACAGGGAAGCTTTTTTCCAAGTTCAGCGGAGATATATTTATAAATTATCACAATACGGTAAATAACGAATTCAGCGGAGAGAGAATACAGATCGATATAAGTTGCATTATTCCCGGGGGATTGTCCGGGGCGGCACGACAGTTCTTCCTTAGAATGATCTGGGTCTACTTGGGCATTCTGTTGTTCTTTGCGCTTCTGGGGTGGTGGAACTACAGACGTATCTGTTCCATCCGCGGAAAGAATCAGTTCTACAAATCGCTGGTGAATTCCATGGCGCATGATCTGAAATCGCCGCTCATGGTCATGCAGGGATATTGTGAGAACCTGAAGGAAAACGTTCACTCCGAGAAAAAAGAGTACTATGCCGACCAGGTCCTGACGAATATTCAGTATCTCAACGGGTTGATCGATAAGAACCTCTACTACTCGAAGCAGAGGGAAGATGCGGAAAATGAGGGAACCGGAGAGCCGATCTTCCTGTCGGAGCTCGTAAAGGCGGCGGTTGACAGAAACCGCAAACTTTTGATGGAGAAAAACACCCCGGTCCTGTTCAGCGGAGAGACTATTTTAGCGGGAGATCCCGAAACCTGGAGTTTAGTTGTCGACAACCTGATCGCCAATGCTGCGAAATATACCTATGAAAACGGAAAGATCGAAGTTACAGGCACGTCCTATGGTTTTGCAGTGATCAATCGGGCCGAACTGAGCTATGGTAAAAACCTCAGGAATCTTCTGGATCCGTTGGAGATGGGGGATGAGAGCCGGACCGCGGGTAAGGGTACCGGACTCGGACTTTCCATAGCGAACGGCATCGTTCGCGGTTATGGTGGACGGATCAAACTATCTTATGATAAAATGTCGAAGGAGTTTATTTGCCAGGTCAGATTAAAGAGGATCTGGAAGAGAGTAACTCAGGAGAATGAGGAATGAGAAAAGGTTTGAAAACCAGTGTGCTAAAAGGAGCAGCGCTTTCAGCGGCACTCCTGCTCGCATTGCCCGCGGCGGGCTGTGCGGGGAAGTCGGACAGTATAACTACGGCCGTGGAAACGGAGGCACAGACGGCCGCGCAAACAGCGGCACAGACCGAGGCGAAAACGGAGGCACAGACCATGCCGACGGAGAGCGAGATCGCAACGGCCGCGGGTGTGCTCGATGCGAACTCACTGGAGAGGATCACGCTGGACGGTGTGAAAGTGCACACATTTACCGCGACGGACTACTGCATCATCGAGTCGGAGAAGTATTTCCTGCTCTTGGATAAAGACGTTGTTCTGCCCGGGGATTTCGTCGTGAACGTCGACGCGATCATCGACGGGATCGAAAAGAGGCTGGGACTGTCCTCGATGCCGGATGATTTCGAGTATACCGGAGTGGTTGATAACTCGATCGCTTACGGTGGGGTCGATCCCTGGAATGGTTTGGAAACGGGAAAAAAGATCCCGATCCAAGTGCTGGTCGATCGTGATGCGATCGGACAAAACTCCGGCGCCTCAGGGGAAGGAGCCATGCTGGCGATGCTCGCATTGACCACCGACGAAGTATGGGCACCGGGGTCGCCACTGGCCAGATCCGGATGGGAAAAACCGGACTATGTCGATTACTCGGAGATCGCTCACGAGCTGACACATGTGGTCGCGAGCCGGAAATGTGAGGTTTCCAAGATCATGACAGAAGGTCTCGCCGATTACATGATGTATGTCGTGATCGACGATCTGGCAGATCAGTTCCCTTCGATCGCCGAGTCGAAGGAGAAAACGTATCGCTTTGATTTTATCATTCACGAAGCGGTGAATGCCGAGAGCGCGGAGCGTATCTTCCTGTATGATTTTCAGGATCTGACCCACGCGACCAGCGGGGCCGAATACGTGACCGGCCGATATCTCTGTCAGTTCCTGAATGAGCGTTTCGGCGACGATTTTTACAAGAAGTACAGCGATACCATCAAGGCGAAGAACCTGGAAAGCTCCTATGGCACGTACACGGAGGAAAAGGCGAAGGCGTTTGCCGATGGACTGAAGGAAACCTTCGGCGCGGACGTCTTCACACAGTTCGGCAACTGGTGTGTCGAGAAGGACGTGCTTCAGTATGCCTATGTACCGGAATAATAGGCAGCATTGACCGCGGGAAAACTTTTTGCGAATGCGGCTTAAAAACCTCTTGCATTTCCTGCTGTGTTATGATATACTCATCAAGTGCGGCGCAGTAGCCAAGTGGTAAGGCAATGGTCTGCAACACCAGTACGCACCGGTTCAAATCCGGTCTGCGCCTCTCATTGATGAGAAAGCGGTCCTTAGGGACCGCTTTTGTGGTATAAAAAGTTAAGGCGTCGAATCCCCTGCGAATCTGACGCCTTTTATTATATGCAGGCGTTCATCGGCAAAAATCTATAAAAAATAGTAGAATTCTTATTTGAATTCCTTATTTGAATTCCTTATTTGAATCCTTATTTGAATTTTAAAAATCCGGTGAGATATTTTAATAAAAATGGGGACTAATAGATGAAAGGACTCGAGAACCTTTAAGAGAGGAGGCAACCTGTGGATAATGGTGCGGCCAACTATCGCCGTTTTTTGGATGGCGATACTACCGGAATCGAAGAGGTTGTACGTTACTACAAAGATGGACTGATTTTATACTTGTACGGATATGTGAATGATCTGCACGCAGCAGAGGATCTTATGCAGGAGACATTTATTAAATTGCTCGTGAAACGGCCTAAATTCTCCGGCGAAAGCACCTTTAAAACCTGGCTTTATTCCATTGGTAAGAAAACAGCAATGAAATATTTAAGTTCTGCATCTAAGCGTGCGGAGACAGCCTTGGAAAGCGTGGAGGACACTTTGGCAGAAAAAAGTGAACTCGAGCGGGATTATTTACGTGAGGAAGATAAGAAAGTCCTATATCGGGCCATGCAACAGCTGACCCCGGAATATCGTCAGGTATTGTATCTGGTATATATTGAGGGATTTAACCACAAAGAGGTCGGGGAGATCATGAAAAAAAGCCGACGCCAGATAACAAATCTGATCTATCGTGCAAAAAACTCACTAAAAGAACGGTTATCAAAAGAAGGGTATTATTATGAAGAACTATAAAGAAGTCACAGAATATGTGCTTCAGCAAAGCGATATTAGAAGAAAACGGATCAAACGCCGCCGTAGGGCCATAGTTTCGATCGGTTCTTTTTCCGGACTGACTGTGTTTGCGGTTATAGCCATGCTGATCTGGGGCGGTTCTAAATCTGCTCAAGATCCGGATACAGTAGCTCAAAATGCAACAACGGCTTTTGCTGTACAGACGACTGAGGTTGCTGTGGCTGATCAGACGTTCCTTACTCTTCGAAACGGTAAGGAAGTAAGTTATGAGTTGGATGATAAACTGAATGCTTCCGCAGACAGTGATGTGCTTCAGATCGTGATCAAGGCGACGCACATAGATCAGACATGGAATTATAACGGAAAAACAATAAAGGAATATTATGATACCTGGCGTTTGAACGGCACTCGTCCGCTTGATTTAAAGATGGAAACTGTGACTGCCTCTTATAGGGAAGAACTTGGAAATCGGATTGCAAACGATTTGAGGGTAGCTGGAATCCAATACACATATGAGAAAGACATAAGACTGAAAAAGCAGTCCCGTATCGTTGTTACCCTTCGAAAAGATGCATTTGAGCAGCTTGCATTCAGTAATTTCGGTGACATGGCCTTGGTTACATTTTACTGTGCGGACGAGGTATGATCCGACAGAAAACGAAAACACTTCATAATTTGGAAAGGAGACCAGCCATGAAAAAACGAATAGTGGTTTATTCGCTGCTTTTATTACTTCTGACCGGCTGCGGTTGGCAGCAGGCAGATGCAACGGTGATTACGGATGAAGCGACGGTTCCGACGGTATCAGCAGATATTCCGCATTTGATCACCTTTTTGAGTGGTGGTTCGAAGAGATTTTTAAATGTTGATATGCTGGTTTATAACATGACAGTCATTGATCGGAAGACCGGTGATCAAAGCGTAATTTGCAATGTGCCGGGCTGTATCCATAATACGCCGGCCTGCGAAGGATCAGATTGCATGAATTCATCGGGCAGCGATATCTGTTTTGCAAAGACACATGCTCCGACGGGAGTCAATGTCACAGCGCTGTATAATGGTAAATATGTCTTTAGTTACTGCCCAAAACAGCTGGCCTCGGATGCCGGCAATACATATTTGGGAATCGTGAACTTGGATGGCTCCGATTACAAAGAAGTATATCGTTGGACAGACTATGTGGTTGTGACTAATTTTGCCGATGAAGTATTGATCAATGGGCATTTATATTTCAGCACGGTTGAGGAAAAGACAGGGGAGCCGATTGTTGAAGAAGCGGAAGACGGTATCCATACCTATATGAACATCGAAAGTGCAGAACTATGCTTATATGATCTCGATTTTGAGAGCGAAAAGGTAGAATGTTTATACCGAAAGCATTTCGATGGAGATCATGATCCCTATGCATATACGGTCCAGTATTCAGATGAGAGAGTTTTGCTTGGTTATCGCTACAAGAATAAAACATTGCAAGATATCGGAATGACTATGCCAGAGTACATGGAACTTGCAGGAAAGTCGCTTGAGAGCTCATTACAGATAGAAAAACGATTTGATGTTCGTTATGATACAGTCATATACGATATAGAAAAGCGGACAGCACAGGTTGTGGAAGATGCTCTGGAACAACGATATCTGAGGGCCGGTTTTGCAGGAAAGGCCTTTTATGGGGTGGTTACATATGATGAGCTATACATGACGGAGGTTCGTGTTATGGATCTTCAAACCCAAGAAATCAAGAGTGTAGAAACACCTTGGAAAATAGAATACGGTAGTGCGGATTTTCTTATCATGCGACCGGACCCGTCACAGGGGAACGATATTTGGTATATGTTAACATCCGATGGGGTTGTACATAAAGGAGATTTTTCATCCAAAGGATTTTACCCGCTGATTCAGCAGGAAGTCCCGGAAATGCTTTATATCGCATGGGTTCCAATCGGGCGTGACAGCACTTCAGAGGAATGGAAATTTGAATACATTCCTCGCGAAGCCTTTAAGGCTCTCTTTTCGGAAACTGTGGATCCTATTTCGGGAATGAGCGATTAGGGTATCCGTTAGGCTTATCATCCACGTAGAGTTTATGCGTAGGATTTTTAATAAATAATATATTGGAATTGGAGGTGACAAAAATGAAGAAACGTTTTCTCAAAGGTGCACTTGGGTTGGCTATGAGCGTGGCAGCGGTGTTCTATCAGCCGGCTGCTGTACAGGCGGGAGTATCGTGTTTCCCTTATACCGTGTCAACAAATGGAAGTATAGGGCAGTATTCGTATACGTTCTCGCTTACGGCTGAGTCGCTGGTAAGGCTTTCCGGTTACACGACTTGTAATGGAAGTTCAAGTATAACGTTGACTGGTTATTATATTGGATCTACATTTACAGGGATTCAGAACGGAGGAAGCTACGCAGGTGGTCCGAATGGTGGAGGGACCTCATATGACATATCCGGTTTATCCGGCTATAATGTTTTTATTCGGGCGGAATCAACGCATACTGTTCCCGGGTATTCCGGAAACCTGTACATTCAAATTGTAGATCCGTAACTGCTGTGTATGTTTTAGCACAGGTTTAAGAATTCGAGATCTAAGAAGCGGTATTCACCAGCTTATGGTAAACATATTTTCAAGTGATTTATGTGCTTGGAAATATGTTTGCCGCCGGTATTTATAGAAACGGAGTATTTTATGAAAAAAAGAATGTTGGCCTGCGTAATGTTTTTCTTGCTTTTAGTGGGCTGCCAGAATATGCCTATGGACAAATCAGTGCCTTCTAAGGAAGGAATGACAATAGATGACGACCACTCGACCTTACCGGGAGATCAGACGGTAGATGATAGCATAACCGGTGCAGAAGAAATACAATTGCCGAATGCCTTGACCGGTCTGCCGTATTTGATCAATCCGTTGTCATCGTATCAACCTCTATTATTGGATGCGGCCACTCTAATAGATAAAATGACAGTGATCGATCGGGAGACCGGTGACCGGAAGATAATTTGTAATGTACCGGGCTGTCGGCACTCTCGAGAGGATAATGCGGTTTGTTTTGCAGCAACGCATATTCCGACGGATGGAAATATCCGAGCTTTGTATAAAGATAAATATGCCTTTGACTACCGTCCGCGTCAAAGTGGGGGAAAAGCTTTAGGCATTGTAAATTTAGATGGCTCAGGTTACAAGGAAATCTATCGCTGGCCATCTGAAGTGTCCACAAGTAATTTTGCAGGTGAAGTATTGATCAATGGACATTTATTTTTCAGCATGGTTGAAGAAAAGATAGGGGAGCCGATCGTTGAAGAAGCGGAAGACGGAATCCATACCTATATGAACATCGAAAGTGCGGAATTATGCTTATATGATCTCGATTTTGAGAGCGAAAAAGTTGAATGTTTATACCGAAAGCATTTTGATGGAGATCATGATCCCTATGCATATACGGTTCTGTATTCAGATGAGAGAGTTTTGCTTGGTTATCGCTATAAGAATAAAACGTTGCAAGATATCGGCATGACTATGACGGAGTATATGGAACAATCCAGGCTGTCGCTTGAGAATGTATTAGAGATAGAAAAACGATTTGATGTCCGTTATGATACGGTCATATACGATATAGAAAAGCGGACAGCACAGGTTGTGGAAGATGCTTTGGAACAACGGTATCTGCGAGCCGGTTTTGCAGGTAAGGCCTTTTATGAGGTGGTTACGTATAATGAACTATCCATAACGGAGGTTCGTGTTATGGATCTTCAAACCAAAGAAATCAAGAGTGTAGAAACACCTTGGAAAATAGAATACGGTAGTGCAGATTTTCTTATCATGCGACCGGAGCCGTCACAGGGAAATGATATTTGGTATATGTTGACATCGGATGGAGTTGTACATAAAGGCGATTTTTCATCCAAAGGAGTTTATCCGCTGATACAGCAGGAAGTTCCGGAATTGCTTTACGTCGCATGGGTTCCGATCGGACGTGACAGCACCTCAGAGGAATGGACATTTGAATACATTCCGCGTGAAGCTTTTAAGGCTCTCTTTTCGGAAACCGCGGATCCCATTCCGGGAATGAGTGAGTGAAGAACAAAGAATGTGAAATCGAACTATAAAGTGGAGGAGAAGCACATGAGAGAAAAAAGAGCATGTGTAAGAAAGCTTCTTTCATTGGGCATCGCAGGGATGCTGTTAACGTCTTGCAAAGGTAATACAGGAGAGGATCAAACTACAGGGATCAACGAAACAAGGGAGACGAGTCCGTTACAGACAGAGGCGTCATCCATTACACAGTCATCGGGTTCTTCTGAAATGACACAGGCGGATAAAAAACCACCGACATATGATATAGATTGGACCCGGTATGACTCGGTAGTTTGGATGTATGACAGTTTTGCTAATATTGATGCAGCGAATGCGGACGCGATAAATGCGCGCTTGATCGAATTGGGAAGCGATACGATCATTCGTTTTAAAAAAGGAATAATGGGTGATATGTATGCCCAACAGGTGAATGAGGCAATTAAAAGTGAGACTCCACCAGATATACTGACTGCCGGCATAGGAAATGCGGGAGCGGATCAGGGAACGGATCGGGCATGTAGGAACGGCTGGCTGATGCAGTTGGATGAGTATTTGGCTTCATCGGAAGGAAAAACGATATATGAGTCTGTCCCGGAAAAAGTGTGGCTGGCCAGTTCTTATAATGGCCATATCTACGGAATATCCACCATGCTGCCGTTTTCTTACCGAATGAGTTTTTATGTGGATACCGATATGGCAAAACAGTTGAATGTTTCACTAGAAGAGATCAAAGCTTGCAAGAGCATTGAAGATTTGGAACCAATCTTGGATCGAGTGGCTTCGCAAGAGGATTGTGATCTGCTTGTGATCCAGGAAATGAAGAATATGCCTCTTCGGGTTCTGTTCCCTGAGTATGATTTTTTAAAGGAGATCCATAATGTTACTTCGACTGCACTGATTGCCGGGGACGCCGATACCGTACGGGCAGAAAACCTTTTTGAGAAGGAATTGACTCGAACACGCTTGAATGCATTGGCGCGTTATCAAACGAAAGGGTACCTTCCGAAACCTGATCAAAAGAAATCTCGTTTTTTGATCTATGTCGGAGAGGATGATATCGGGACTGTCGGAAATTTTGAAACACAGGTGGCTGTATTAGACTACCCGGGTACGAAGACTGTTATAAACATTCCGTTCGTTATCGGCTTTCTTCCGACGAACTTCAATTCAATCTGTGGTATTTGCGATGCATCGTTAAAGAAAGAAAAAGCTTTGCGGATATTAGAATGGATCCTGACAGATAAGGAACTCAGTGATCTGTTTATTCATGGACCGGAATACGATCGTGTCTATGTTGACGGAAAGATCATGAATGAGGAATTTATTACCAGAGGATTGTATTTTCCGAATGCGCTTATCGCTGAACCGCATTATTTTGACCATTACGAAACAAATAAAACCGAATATGTAAAGGAACTGTATGCTTCTGTGAAAACATCGGTTTTTACAGGTTTGTATATGGATCTTAGTTCCGTAAAAACTGAGGTCGAGGCTTGTGAAGCGGAGATTCAAAGTCGGGAACGAAGCTTCTTCTATGGGCTGTTCGACGACGTGGATCAGGAACTGGCGGTATTAAATCAAAGTTTAAAGGATGCCGGAATCGATCATATTTTATTGTTGATCGATCAGAAACCGTAACCTATAATAAAGGGAGACTAGCCATGAAAAAGATCTGTACAATATGTGCGCTTCTACTGTCGGCGCTTTTCCTGTTGTCGTTCCGAAATAATGCCAGCGCTTCCGATGAAGAGAAGGAGGCTTTTTTTCTAAAAAGTTTGATGAAGTCTGACCACGGGGATGAATTAGTCAGATTACCGGACCCCGCTCGAGTAGAATGGTCCATAGAACGTAAATCGAAGGAATCGATCAATATGCACCTTTCGATTGACGGAAAATCCTTCGGTAATTCTTATGTCGGATTGCAGGATTTCAGCGCGGATGCCCCGCCTTTCCTTTCTTCGGAGTATCAAGCCATGGCATTTTCGCTTCGCCGACAATATGGAGCGGGTTATATCGGTATATGCTATTGTCATTTAGATTTAGGTACCTTCCATCCGACACCCGAAGAATTTAAAGATATGATGCCTGATTGTTGGGATGAAAGTTATACACATATAATCGAACTGGCAAATCCGTATAATATGTTTAAGTATTACCCATGACAGCTTTTGCGTCCAGATGATCCCGGCTTTTATGCCAATTGTAACGAAAGAGAGGATACGATATGAAACAGATTTGGTTATCAATGGCATTTATCGGATGTTTGGTTACCGGATGTAAGTCGGATCCTACATCAGAGAGCAGTGCGGTATCTGTATATGTTTCTTCGGTTTCACAAAGCGAGACGAGCGCAGCGGATGCTTCCGGGCTCCATCCGGGTGCGGTGCCTTCTGTCACATCGGAAACCGGGAAATCCAATGAGACCGTCTCTACGGACGATATTGATTGGGACGCGTATGACAGGATCATGTGGGCATATGATGATTTTGTGAAGATCGATGCGGCTGCACAGCAAGGTATCAACGCCCGACTGGTTGCATTGGGAAGTGACACGATCATAGACTTTTACTGTGGCAGAATGGGTGATGACTATGCCGAGGCGATCGAAGATTTCATTAATGAAGATAAAGCTCCGGACATTATCACGGCAGGTATAGGATATGAAGGCACGGACATGGGAACCATGCGTGCTTACTCTCGAGGCTGGTTGATGGAACTGGATGAGTATCTTTCATCGGATGCGGGGAGGGCTTTATACGACTCGGTCCCGGAAGCGGTTTGGAAGTCCGGAAGTTGCAATGGTTCGGTTTACGGAGTATCTACGATACCAATCTATACATACCGGATCATGATGTATGTTAATACGGAGATAGCACAAAAACTGGGCGTTTCCTTAGATGAACTGCAGCAGTGTTGTTCCATCGAAGATCTGGAGCCGATCCTGGCGGCGGCATCCAAAAAGTCTGAGGATGTGGATCTTCTGGTAGTACAGGAAATGGGGGGGATTCCCATGTCTGTTTTCCTCCCGGAAGCAGATTTTTTGGAAGAACCCCGCAACATAACCAGTCAGGCTATCGTAACGTTTGATACACCAAACGCTAAAGCAGAAAACTTATTTGCTACGGATTTGGCTCGAAAACGCTTTGAAACGGTGCGAGAGTATACACAAAAAGGGTATATGACAACTACAAATAACCGAAAGGGAGATTTTCTTATCTTTCTTTCGGAGGATACGGAAGGATCGCCGAAGGATGCATTGGCAGATATGATCCGGCCCCTTTATCGTAAAACAAAAGAGGTAAAAGCGGTTACTTTGGCTGTTACGTATCTTCCTACGTCGATGAATTCGCTCACCGGCGTTTGCGCGAAATCGCATAAGGCTGAAAAAGCACTTAAGGTCTTGGAGTATGTCATGACGGATGCCGAACTGAGTAATTATCTGATTCATGGCTCGATGGGACAGCGCACTTACCAGGACGGGCGGGTGACCAGTCCGACCTTTATGCTCCATGTGCAGTACTTTCCAAACTATCTGATAGCGGATCCGCTTTGGTTTGAAGCGGATAAGGAAGGATATTACCGGGAGTGTTTTCGGACGATTAAAACATCTCCGTTTACCGGCCTTTATCTGGACCTGCGGCCTTATACGGAAGAGATCACCGCATGCAATGATGTGATCGGCGACTACATGTTCGGGCTGATGCGCGGCGAATATGAGAACGTGAGCCTTACGCTGGAGGAGTTGAACCAAAAGCTTTCTGAAGCAGGAATCGACAAAGTGCTACAATACATCAACGACAAGATAACTGCAAACGCTTCATGAAACATAAAAGCGGTCGGTTTTGGATAAGGAGCCCCTATGGTACAGAATATCCGGATGTGTTTTCAAAGGAAAAAATATTGGATGACCTGCGTAGTGGTATGCCTGTTCTGCTGGCTGCTTTTAGGGTATCAGGAGATACGCGGGAACAATACGGACCTGGCTTTTTCCCGGTGCCTTGAGGATGTTTTTCCTGCGGCAGAAGATCCGGCTCGAGGGGAAAACCGACTGGATCAGGCGCTCGCGAAAGTATCATCATTTTCCTCGGAATTGTTTAGCGGATCCGTGGGAGGAACGGTGTCCTATCGTTATACGGATAGTTTTTTCGAAGAGTATATGCTTTTTAGTAATATAAAAAGCTATATAAATCTGGTTAAGGGCTACCCGCAGCAGAAAGCCAATATTATCGAATCTCTCAAAGGCCAGGAGCGTATGGCGCTTTCGCCGGCCGCGGTTATGCGAAGCCGCATCACACGCGAAAAATACGAGGCAATGCCGGACATGGCTCTTTCTGCCGGAAACTATATCTTTTGGGAGAAGATGTTTCAGACGGATATCAGTGATTTTATCATCCTGATCCTGGCATACCTTACGATCTATCACCTAATCATCCTAGAACGTGAGAAGAAGATCATGCCGCTGCTGTTTTCAACACGACGCGGCGGTTCGCTTTTGGCAGTGCGTAAGGCCGGTGCCGGTATTGTGATCCTGTTGTTTTGGTTTCTGATCCTGTTGGGAGGGAAACTCCTGATCCTGAGTCGGCTGTATTTGGTAGCCGATCCGAGTGCGCAGATGCAGAATCTACGTGGCTTTATGCAGATGCCATATGCGATGAGCATCGGAATGGCATTTGCCGTGCAGGTGCTATGGAAAATGCTGTGCCTGGCAGTGGCGGTCTCTGCGATCGCATTGATCGGCTCGCTTCCGGTCAGTCAGATGGTGTGCGGGTTCCTTATGCTTTGCGCGGTTGGGGTTGAGTTTTTGATATCGATGATTCCGTCGCATGTCAGTTGGGTGCTGTTTAGGGACATGAGCCTGATGTGGATGTGGGATTTTTCATACTTCATGACGAACTACCGAAGTTATATTTTACTGCAAAATGGCGGCAATATCTGGTATCTGGCCGGGTTTGAACTGCCGCTTCTGTCGATCGTAATCCATATTGCCGTTATTTGGACGGTCCTTTTTCGTTTGTATCATGTAGGAGTGAAAAACGGTCGGAACACGCAGCGTTCGATTTTGAGTTTTTTCAGTTATCCGTTCGGTTCTCGGGCCAATGAGTGGCTGCGCTTTGGTCTTCATAGCGGCTTCCTTTTGATCTTGGTGCTTCTTACGGCAGCTTTTATCCATCTGTCGGATTTCAAGGAGGTTCGGGATGAGAAAACACTGTATTACAAGACGTTTGTAAAAATACTGAATGAGAAGGATGAGGAGGGAGCGCGTGAATGGATCGTAGAGAAAAAACAGTCGTTTGTTGATCTGCGGACGCGGCTGGATCAACTGCAGGCTCTTGCGTCTGAAAACGGGATCTCTCAGTCATTATTCGATATTGAGCAGCAGTATATCGTACAGCAGCTGGCGGTGGAACCGATCATCTTGGAACTGGAGGAACAATCGGAACGAATCCGGACACTGCATGAGACTCAGAACATTGTAGCAAAATACGAGGTGAAGCCGCTGGCGGATCAATTGTTTGAGGATCCGGGGCGTAGCGAGAGGATCCTGATCGCTCTGTGGATCGGCATTTTTATCTCGTTTGCCTGCATGACGGTATTCCCTCAGGAGATCGAGCAAGACACGCATCGCTTGGTCTGCTCAACGCCACAGGCACTTAGTAGCATGCACGCCCGCATCCGCTTTATGGAACTTTGTGTATTCCTTTTTTCGACCGTTCTTCTTGCTATCTGGTTGTTTTCGCTACACTGTAAATACAGTCTGTCCGGGTTAGGATATGTGATGCAGTCGTTCCATGTTTTCGGAACGAAGCTTTCTCTATCCATGGGGATGGCAGTGGCTGTTGAGGTCGTGTGGAAGTCACTTTTGATGGTTTTGATCTTGCGCATCTGTCTTTTGGTATCTCTGTTCATTCGGGAGGTCACTGTGGCACAGATCGTCGGTGTGATGCTGACACTGTTTCCGCTGGTGATCGATTTGACCGGAATGACTTTCATTCGGAAGTTTTTCTGGAACCGTTTTCTGGTTTTTGGAGACGGTCTTCTGTTTGGGACACAGTATAGCAGTGTCTATGCGTTACCGATTTTTGCTACCGTCTGGACGTTCGGTGAGATCTGTCTGCGTAAATGGCTGCGACTTGGAGGGAAATAACGGATGAAGCTGGAATTGAAAAATATCAACAAGTATTATCCAACCATGAAACATAAAAATGCCTTGCATGCGCTGGTTGATATTTCGCTGGAACTTTCGGAGGGCATTTACGGGCTGACTGGTCAGAATGGAGCAGGAAAATCGACACTGATGCAGATATTGACCGGATACCTTCAGGCAGATACAGGTCAGATCTTGTGGGACGGCAAGGAGGTATCAACGCGCAGCGCGTCTTACAAACAACTTTTGGGGTACATGCCGCAGCAGCAAAGCATCTATGATACTCAGACATGCGTGCAGTTTTTGGATTATTTCGGCGCCATGAAGGGATTCTCTGCGAAAGAACGTCGACGTCAGATCGATGCGTTGTTGGAAAAGGTGCATTTGTCGGATAAAAAGAATGTGCGGATCGGAACGCTGTCCGGCGGAATGAAACAGAGGCTTTTGTTTGCGCAGGCGCTTCTGGGGAATCCGAGGTTGCTGTTACTGGACGAACCAACGGCCGGAGTGGATCCGGACGAACGCGTGAACTTGCAGGAATTGATCCGAACGAACTCAGAAGGTCGGATCGTCTTGCTATCGACGCATATCCTCTCCGACCTGGAGGACCTGGCAAAGGAGGAGATCCATTTGGATCACGGGCACTTGTGTAATACGGCGGAAACGCAGGTGTAAAATCCGGTCTGCGCCTCTCATTGATGAGAAAGCGGTCCTTATGGATCGCTTTTTTCGTGCTTATATCTTGACAGCGTAAAGATTAACTGCTATACTGATGTTGACAGTGTAAAGATGCACTGCCATTTACACAACGGGAGATCGATATGAAAAGGGCATTAATGATGATCAAATGGATAATTATCGTGGCGGTGTCGCTGATCCTGATCCTGCTGGCCGTGTGGATCTTCATGAGTTCCGGGAAGATCCGGACGTACACGGAGGAGAACAGCATCTCGGAGAAATTCGTGATGGACGTCAACGGGGCGCCGAACGGTTTCTTCATCAACGGCGTGGATCAGGCGAACCCGGTGCTTCTGCTGGTGTCCAGCGGGCCGGGAACCGACGACTACGTATTTACCGATAAGTATAAAGATATGCGGCTGGAGGAGGATTTCACGGTCGTGTACTGGGACTACCGGTGGATGGGCATTGCCTACAGCGGCGACGCGGACGTAGACAGCATCACGCTCGAGAACCTGTTGGCGGACACGAAGTTCGTGACGGACTACCTGAAGGAGCGCTTCGGGAAGGAGAAGATCTACATCATGGGCTTCTCCGGCGGTTCGCATATAGCGTTGCGGGCGGCGCAGCAGCATCCGGAGGACTATTACGCGTACATCGGCATGGCGCAGGTCGTGACGGACTCGGAGGACCGCGACACGCTCATGTATGATTTTATGAAAACGACCTTTGAAGAGAAAGGCGCGAAGGGGTCTCTGAAGACTTTGGACCAAGCGGTGGAGCACCTGGAGGACGGCAAGGTCCGCTGCAAAAACTGGTACGATTTCGTGGTTCTGGTGCATGACGCCGGCGGCGGAACGATCCTGGATAAAACGGAGTTTTCCGGCATCGTCTGGCCCATCATTACCTGCAGTTGCTACACGGTTTCGGAGAAGATCAACTATATACGCGGCATGAAGATGTATCGCACAACGCCGCTGAACAGCGAGCTAAAGGATTTCGATTATCGGGAGAGTTTGCAGGAGCTTAAGGTCCCGACCTACTTCATCAGCGGCGAGAAGGATTATAATTGCCCGTGGGAGTTGGTGGAAGAGTATTGTGAAATGCTGAACGCGCCGGATAAGGGCTTCATCAAGGTGCCGGATGCGGCGCACAGCCCGTTGTGGGAAAACCCGCTGGTGACCTGCGAATTCCTGCGTCAGGTGAAAGAGAAGTGTGGAGAGTGAGGAGAACGACATGAGTGATACATATCATCACGGAAACCTGCGGCAGGCGCTGATCGAGGCGGGCATCCGCATCATCAACGAACAGGGCGAGGAGCAGCTCTCGCTGCGGAAGGTCGCGGCGGCCTGCGAGGTATCGCACGCGGCGCCGTACGCGCATTTTAAGGATAAAGAGGAGCTCCTGGCGGCCATGCAAAACAGCGTGAACGAGCAGTTTACCGCGCAGCTTCAGCGGGCCATCGCCTCGGCGACGAGCGCGGAGCAGAAGATCCTGGCCATGGGCCGGGCCTACATTTCGTTCTTCTGCCATAAGCCGGACTATTTCACCTTCCTGTTCGGGAAGCAGAAGCTCGTCGCGCACCTTACGATGGACGAAGAACACGAGGAGGATTATCCGCCGTTTAAGCTTCTGAAAGAGGTGTTCCGTCAGTATCTGGCGGAGAGCGGCGCGGCATTGCCCCCCGCGGAGCAGGAGGTCGGCCTGATCAAGATCTGGTCCTCCGTCCACGGCATGGCGGCCCTCGCCTGCATGACCGGCGTCGAGACCACGATCGATTGGGAACAGATCCAGCTGCAATGAGTGAATACGGAACAGCAAGTGAACCCGGGCAGGGGAACTTGCTGTTTCTTTTCATTTTGCGGCAAATGTGGTATAATACTTTCGTTCGGGCGCGGGACGAGAACCGCACCTATTGTAGAGAAAACGGAGGAAACAACATGAGAAAAGGCAGATGGAGGTGGTGCCTCCTATGCGGGACATTGGCCGCGATGATGTCGCTCGGCGCGTGTGCGAAAGAAGATGAAGTGATAGCGACACAAGAGCAGACTACGGCGCCGGAAACATCGGCGGCAGTTACGACCGAAGCGCCTGCAACGGAAGCGCCTACGGAGGCGCCGACGACGGAACCGACAGCAGCGAAGGAAGTCATGACGTTCTCACTGGAGGCGGTGCCGAATGCGCCGAATTGCTTTCGGACGGAGCTGGATGGCGTGCCGGAGCACGTTTTTGTTACATCGGAGTATTGTTTTGCAGAGTCTGGGAAATACGTCCTTTGTATGGATAAGGGGCTCGCGATCCCGGGGGATTTTGCAAAGAACCTGGATATGATCATCGAAGAGATCGAAAGACAGATCGGAGTGGGCTTTCAACCGGATCCGTCGAAGTCCGATGTGGTCGATATGTCCTTTTTTTACAATGATTTCAACCCGTGGGAAGGACTGGACCTCGGCGGGAGATTTCCGATCTTTCTGATGACGGAAAGATATGGTGAGCGGATCGTTTCCGGTTCTACGGAGAACAGTTCGATGCTCGGCATCGCCGAACTGAGTAGCGATGAGTCATGGGATGCGTTCGTGAAGGCAAGCATCGAGATGGACGGAGAAGTGCCAACACGTAAGGATCACCTGGATTATTTTGAGCCTGCGCATGAATTGACCCACGTTTTGTCGTTGCAATACTGTCCGCAGTCGACGATTTTCTCCGAGGGCCTGGCGGTAGTGTATGAGTCTCTGGTGATCGATGCATTGGCCGAGCGTTCTCCGGCTTTCGTTGAGACGAAACTGAAGTATAAGAAACCGGTATTTTCCGTTGGCGAGGCGGTCAATGCGGACAATGCGGAGCGGATCTTCTGCTCGGATTACAGCCAGAACGATTTCGAGCATCGTCTCGCGCCCTATGGCTATGGTATGGCGCTTTGCACGTATCTGCGGCAGAATTACGGCGACGGATTTTTTAAACAGTTCGCAGACGTGGTCAATGCAGACCCGGCGATCGACCGGGACGAATTCTATCCGCTCAGCGCCCGATTTGACAACATCATGGAGCATTATGCTGCGGATCTGAAGACCGCCTTCGGTGAGGACATCTTCACGAAATTCGGCACATGGTGTGTGGAGAACGGCATGATACAAGAGTAACTAAGCAAGTTATACACGGAGGAAACAACATGAGAAAAGGCAGATGGAGGCGGAGCCTCCTATGCGGGACATTGGCTGCGATGATGTCGCTCGGCGCGTGTGCGAAAGAAGATGAAGTGATAGCGACACAAGAGCAGACTACGGCGCCGGAAACATCGGCGGCAGTTACGATCGAAGCGCCTGCAACGGAAGCGTCCACGGAGGCGCCTACAGCAGCACCGACGACAGCAGCACCCACGACGGCAGCACCGACGACCGAGGCGCCGCCGACGGCAGCGCCCACAACAACAGCAGAAGAGAAGACAACGGAGGCAGAAATGGATTTTTATGAGAAAATGATCGCCGACTCTTTCATACAGACCGGCAACACCGCACGCATGAAGAAGGTCATGGAGAAGGCGAAAAACGGTGAGGACGTCACCATCGCCTACATCGGCGGCTCCATCACAGAGGGAGCGCTCGCGACCAGTCAACCGAAGACGTACGCGCGTCTTTCCTACCAGTATTTTGCCGACACCTTTGGCACCGGTGAGAACGTGCATTTCCTGAACGCCGGTTTTTCCGGCACCCCGTCGACGCTCGGCATTATCCGCTATGACCGTGATATGCTGATGAGCGGCTACACGACGCCGGTCACCTATCCGGACATCATTTTCATCGAGTTCGCAGTCAATGACGGCGACGATCCGACTTTCGGCGAGTGCTACGAGAGCATGATCCGCCAGGCGCTGAACGCCCCGAACGAACCCGTGGTGGTCCTTCTGTTCGCGGTATTCGAGTCCGAATTCAACCTGCAGGAGCGCCTGATGCCGCTGGGTAAGCATTACGACCTGCCCATGATCAGTATCAAGAACGCCGTGATCCCGCAGATCCATGCGGGTAACATCACCAACCGCGAGTTTTTCGCGCGCGACGGCTACCATCCCATGGACTACGGCCATCAGATCATGAGCGACTGCATCACCTACTATTTCGACCGCGTTGCGGAGGCAGAGACGGACGCTTCCTACACCATGCCCCAGGATACTGTCATCGGAAATTCGTTCGAGAACATGACGATGATCGATACGACGATCAACGATCCTGCGATCGTGATCAACCCCGGTTCCTTCACCCAGAAGGATAAGACGAGCGGTGTGTTCCAGTTCGATAACAAGCGTGAAAAGCTCGGCGACAACTGGATGCATGCGAAGGACGGCGGCAGCGAGTCCTTTACCATGAGCCTGAACTGCAAGAGCCTGATCATGGCATATAAGCGCAGCAGCGCGAAGGACCTGGCGGGAGCTGTAGAGGTCCTGGTGGACGGCGAGCTCGTGAAGCCGCTCATTTCCCCCTCCTTCAACCAGAAGGCCAATGTAGCGCGTGTGGAGAGCTACAGCGCCGGCGGTTGGAACAACCCGTGGCTGGCGATCATCCTCGATGAAGAGACCGCGGCCGACCACACCATCGAAGTGCGGATGGCAGAAGGTGATGAAGAAAAAGAATTCACCATCTTCGCGTTCGGATATACGAAGTAACTGTAAATCTGTGGCAGAATGGTTTTCTGTCACAGATTTTTTTGCCTTACCCCTTGACATGAATTTTTTCCTTTGCTATATTATAGTTAATTAGTCGAGAAGACTAAGTGTACGAAAAAAATATAATATATTCTAGGAGGGTTTTGCAAATGAAAAAATTGGTTTCTGTATTAGTTGCAATGGTGTTTCTGGTTTGTCAGACAACCTCTGTCGGAGCATATGGTGATCATGATGGGGGAACTATGGGATCCCCGACGATTAGTTTCAGCTTTGATAATTTTATAAGTGCCAATCAGAAAACTGCGTCTGCTTCAACGTGGACATCGGTTCCAACTGGTACCAGCACGTACGTTTCAGCTCATTTTCTCTGGGAAAATCTGGATGATATGTCGCTTGAATCTACCTATTTGGCGGATGGGCATGACGGTGCAGTTACGGTTAGTCCCCCTTCTCTGAGGGCTATAAATGGAAATTATTATTGTGTATCTTCGTATCACTCTGTAACGTATTATGGAGGCAATGGAGGTACATATATGAATAACCTCTTTATATCTGTTCCGTAGGTTATGACTTCGGCTAAAACTTTGGAGGACAGTAATATGGCAAGAAAATATTTGACCCTGAATGTATTGTTTATCATATTGTTGTTAATGACATCCTGCCATATGTCGGATTCTTCGGATACGTCTGCCCCCTCGTTAACAGCGGATGAAGCTTCAAGTTCAGAGCATGTTCCTCTGGAAGATGATCACACACCGAAATTGATTTGGGCAGTTTCTCGTTTTGCATTTATTTCAGAAGAAACACAAGCAGAAATCCAAAGATTTTTGGATGAAAAAGGCATCAACTGTCGTATCGAATTCACTCCATTGTTAGATCAAGGTGGGCAGGCGTATGCAAAATGGCTAGATGAACGAAAAAAAGAGGGAACCACACCTGATATTCTATCGGGATGTTTTTGGGAGCATGGCATAGTGGATTTGGTTTCGTTTGTGCAAAAAGAATTATTACCATTGAATAGCTATTTAGAAACTGAAGAGGGGAAAAAGCTTTATAATTCTTATGCAGAAGTAGAATGGAACAGAACTGCAATAAATGGTGTTTTCTATTCGATTCCATATCGGATAAGACAATATAAAAATTCGCAAGGCAGATTTTTTCTGTGTGTGGGTGATCAATACAAGTCATTCTTTGATGAGTGGTATGACGGGACCTATGCTTCTCTAAGAAAGGTAATAGATGCTATTCCTGACCTCCCCAAAATTGCAGTGGTGCCAAACTTCGACATATATCATGCTTACTCGTTTTTTCAAACCCAGGCGGTTTTTTCTGCGCCATACTGTTGGGAAAGAAATGAGATAATCGATTTAACGAGAGAAAATGACTTTAAAGAACTATTATTGGACATTTATGAGGATTATCAGAGAGGGATGCTGATCGATATAGAAACTGCAGAACAGGTAAACGGATATGCATGTGCATATATTGGCTTTTCAGGAGAGGTAGATGGATATTATAACATACCAGAGGGATACACAGAATATGTCTTAGCTCCGGAAAGATATCTTTCCTCCCCGGGGGGGGGCGCTTATGGTATTTCGGCTTTTTCGGAAAAACAGGATCTCGCATTTCAGGTTCTTTCAGCATGTTATTCGGATCCTAAGATTGCGTCTCTGATTTTTTGGCGTGTTGCGGATGAAGATCGATGGAATGAGAGAACACAGTTTCTAAAGACATGTGTACCAAGTTCGCTTAATAATTTCATACCGGACATTACCCCGGAAGAGTTTTCAATGCTAAAAACTTATGATAATGATCTTGGGAATTTGGGACGGGAGCTTTATCAGGCACACGGCGAGTCACGCGCCCTCAATCCGAATTTCCCGGATGTGGTGGATCAGTTTTTTTCTTCGCCCAAAGACTATGGACCGATTTTAGAGAAAGTCAACGATCAGATTCAGAGATGGATTGATAAGAAACAATAGTGGAGGTTTCCGTGAAATATAGGATTAAGCAAGGGGGGCTTTGGTTGGCTTGTTTGTTGCTGTGTGCTTGCAAAAGCGATACAATTGTGACAACAACTGCGCAGACAGCGGAGGTCGACATAGACGCGACAATAGCTTCACAAACGCCAGAAGCAGATAAAGGTTTCGATTGTGACTACTATATGAGAAACGGTTTCCTTACAGAGGATATCGCGCTATATCATGATTTTCATGAGCGGTTGATGATTTACGATGTAAAAAGCGGAAAGGATCTGGTTTTTTGCTTTGATCCGGGCTGTGAACATGAGAGAGGCCAGAAATCCCAAACCGGCGAGGTGATCAAAAAGGGATGTATAGCTTACGAGTTTTACACGGATACTGTGTTACTCCAAGACGAGAACTGCTATTTTATGGATCGATTTACCGGGGAAGTCTACTGCTCGGATCGACAGGGAGAAAATCGGAGGCTACTCGGCAACATTCCGACCTATATTCAGGCAAATAATGTGTTTTTTTCAAAGGATGCGCTATTTGCGACTTATGCAACACAGTATGAAATGATCGAGATAAAAAATGAAGGCGGGGAATCACAGTGGGTGGTCGGTGAGAAAAAGGATCTGGATACATGCGGAATCGCACGGTTTGATCTGAATGACGGAACCTTTACAGAGGTGTTCAGGGCGGAGGGATACAATGCCATGGTTTCGCAACGAGATATACGTGGAAATCACCTCTATTTTCAGTATTCTTATACGGATCTTCCCTACATGGCTCCCGACGGAAATATGTTTGGACTTGAACTTCCGGAAGAGTATAAAGAACTCAGCATTGAGGAGTACATTGCAGAGCGGAATCGACGGTATAAAATGTATATATACGACTATGATATCTCTACCGGGGAATTGAAAGCAGTATTAGAGAATGAACCGATCATAAACGTATGCTTTTGCAAGGACTTTTTTGCTATAGCAGTACCGGGATCCGGAAAGACAAAACTATACAGGTATAGCGGAGAGTGTTTTCGCGAATTGGATCATACCATGACCAGGGGCATTCGAAGTGATGAACATCTGATCTGCTTCTTTGAGGAAACACCGGCAGATTGCATGATGATCGATGAAACCACAGGGGAAGAACTGAAGAGGGTAACGATACCGCAAAATACGATCTTCCCTTACGTCATAATCGGTGAGAGCTGTTATGGAAGTGTATCTAAAAACGGAACTTCGGGCAGCGGCTATATTTCTGCGGAGGATTTTTGGAAAGGTGATTTTTCGAAAGCGGTTGCTTTTACTACTCGCTAGATAAGTATAATACATAAACAGAAAGGAGGTGTCGCATTGCGACACCTCCGCTTTTTATGGTTGTATTTGTTGTGACCTTCGGACCGTGATCAATTCTGCAATACGTTATACACGTAGTAGAAAGAGTTCTTCTTCTCGTACTTCTCGTTGAAGAGACCGCAGTACGGGCCGTTCATCTTGTAGGAGTAGTTGTTCTTCGGCAACTTCGGGTTGTCGCACAGACCCCAGGAAGTGAAGTTTGTGAACTTGCCGTGCGCGCTGAGAAGTTCATCTTCGCTATTGATCTTTTTCAGCATTTCGAACAGGTCGGCGTAGAAGCGGGCATGCTTCTCAACAGTCTGTTCGTCGCCTTCATAGTTGCGAACGGATACCTCCGTCATGTGAACTTCCACATCGAGTTCCGCATATTTAACGATCGCCAGGCGGATGTTTTCGATGTCGCCGGCATTCATGCAGCCGGCCTGGGTGCCGTAGCCGCCGATGTAACCCTGCATTCCGACGCCGTCGCAGAGCTTGCGATCGGTTCCGTCCGCGTTCTTCGCATAGGAGTTGATGTTCTTCACCAGGTTGATGATCGCGTTGCGTTTATCGGAATAGAAGGTGTTGTAATCGTTGTAGAACAACTTGATGTTCGCGCCTAGCTTCTCGACGGTGTTGCGCGCATACAGGAAGGAGAGGTAGATGTAGTCCTCGCCGACCTTTGTGTAGAAGATGTTGTCGTCGCCGTTACGCTTCGTGCGGATGTGGCAGGGGTCGCCCGCCGCGTATTCGCTCGAACTGTCGCCGACCGCTTCATTGACCACGTCCCAACAGTAAACTACGCCGGGGAATTCGGTCTCAAAGTGGGTAATGACTGCGTCGATGTAGTACTCGAGGCGCTTCTTCATGGTCTCGGCGTCAACGTACTCGCCCTTGCTGTCGTAGCCTTCGCGGAAGAACCAGTCGGTCATATATGCGTCCCAAACCAGTACGTGGCCGCGCACGCCGAGGCCGTTCTCCTGCGCCCATTTAACGATGCGGTCTGCCTGTGTGTAGTTCATGCCGGGCATGCCGTTCGGGTCGTCCTTCGATGCCTTCTGGGAGAGCAGCGAGTAGGCCTTCAATTCGTTCGTCGCGGTAACGCTCGCGAAGTTGTCGGCGATCATGGATTTGTAGCCGGCGTTGTTCATCTCGTTGTTGCCGATGCAACCGCCGAAGGTGAAGCCGTGCTTTTCTGCCTGAGTAGTGAGTTTTTCTGTCATATCAGTCGGGATGGTGTACTTCGGGTCCTCCGGGAGCGGTGCTGCCGTGGTCGGCGCTGCGGTCGTCGGCGCTGCCGTGGTAGGCGCTGCTGTGGTCGGAGCCGCGGTCGTCGGCGCTGCCGTGGTGGCATTTTCCGTGGTTGGCGCTGCCTCTGCCGTAGTTGCCTCGGCGGTCACAGCTGCGGTCGTATCCGCAGCTGCTGTCGTGGGCTTGTCGTCGGTCTTACAACCGGCGAGCGCCAGACACAGGCATGCGGACAATGCAATGCTTGTAAATTTCCTCATTTTGATTCGGCACATGTGAATATGTGCCCCTCCTTTTCTCATGTTTCTACGTGCCCTTCTGCTGCATTTTGGGCTCTGTAGAGTATAACATGGTTTTCGAAACAAAGCAAGGGGGGGCGGTACGTTCGCCATATACCGCCCTTGCCGTGCGAGTGCGGCAGTGACGGTGCACGGCTCAATGTTTATTGTGTACGTTGTGTTCGATAAACACCGCGCAGACGGGCTACGCCCTTTACCTGCGCTACCTCATTCACCGCTCTCGAAACGCTGCGCGTTTCTTCACGGTTCATGAGGGACGTTCGCCATATACCGCACTTGCCGCACAAGT
>JAFZZY010000048.1 GCA_017615545.1 Lachnospiraceae bacterium | reverse complement strand
CTTTTTTATACTATTTGTGTTTTTTACTTCGCTCTCTTCTTACTGCGGATCATTGCTGCGGAAGCACCTGCCATAGACAGGAGTGCCATCAGCACCCAAGGAAGCGCCTGCATCGGGTCGCCTGTCTTCGCGCCCGAAGCGATCGGCGTCCAGATCGCATAGAACGTAGTATCGGTCGAGATCTTGTAGGTATCTCCGCCATTATAATCTGCGGAGCCATTGATCTTCAGTGACCAACCGGTAAATGTATAACCGTCGCGCTTAGGAACATCGTTCACGATCGTTACGGAGGAGTCGAGCCCGTACTTATTCGGGTCGACCGGAGCCGTGCCGGAACCGCCGTTCAGGTCATACTTAACGGTGAATGTCGAAGAAGCATTGTCCTCAAATACAGCGTACAGGATAATGTTCTTACCCTCGATCGTTACGGAGTCGCCGTTCTGAAGCAGGTTCGATGTATCCGCGGGATCTGTGGTCCAGCCCTTGAATGTCTTACCTTCAACTACCGGGATATCCGCCATGATAACTGCCTTCTCGCCATTGCGATATTTCTTCTCATCCTTCGGAGTCGAAGAAGCGCCGCTTGCGTTGTAGTCCACCGTGTAGACCGGTGCCCATACAGCATAGAAGGTGAGGTCGCTGCCGTCGATCTTTGTGGTCTCGCCGCCTCCCAGCAGAACCGGTGTAGCAGCGTTCGGATCCAGTGTCCAGCCGTCCAGCACGAAGCCGTCCTTCACCGGAACGTCCGATGTTACGATCACGGTCGCGCCATCCACATATTCGGTGGTGTCGACCGGTGCAGGTGTACCGCCCTGAGGATCGTAGGTAACCTTAAACAGTACCACGATCTGTGTATTCGGATCGGACTTCCATACTGCGGTCAATGTTACATCGCCGCCCTGGATCGTCGTGGTATCGCCGCTCTTCAGGAGTTTCGCGTCAGGATCTGAAGGATCGAGCGTCCAGCCCTGGAAGATGAAGCCGTTCTTAACCGGCTCGGTAGCGGATACGGTCACGGTCGCGCCGTCGTCATACTTAGTGTCGTCGGTAGGCTCTCCGAAACCGCCGTTCGGGTTGTAAACAACCTTATAGGTAGGAAGAGCTTCCCAAACCGCATACAGGGTGGTGTCTGCGGTGATCACGAAGTTATTGCCCTCCGTGAAAGATGCTGTTGTTTCAGAAGCAGTTTTCGCCCAGCCCTTGAATACATAGCCGGTACGTGCGATGCTGCCTGCGCCGAGTACGGTCACGGTCTCGCCGGACTCGTACGGGTTGTTGAGATCCTTCTGTGTTCCGGTCGCATCGTCCGCGTTCTTATCGTAGATCACAACGTAATTCGGTGTCCAGATCGCGGTAAATGTAATATTGTCGCCCTGGATCGTCGTGGTGTCGCCACCTTTCAGAACGGGCTTTGCAGGATCGGTAGGATCCAGGGACCAGCCCACAAATGTGAAGCCGTCCTTCGCCGGAACATCGTCGGTAACGATCACGGTCGCGCCGTCCACGTATTCGGTCGTATCATCCGGTGTCGGAACTCCGCCGGCCGGATCGTAGGTTACCGAGTAAATGATAATAGGCTGACTGTTGATCTTCGACCAAACTGCGGTAAATGTAATGTCTTTGCCGTTGACTGTTACGGTGTCGCCGACCTGATAGAGAGGTGCGTCCGGATCGCTGGGATCGAGGCTCCATCCCTTGAATTCAAAGCCTTTCTTCGTCGGGATATCGCTCGGAACTTGCACTTCTTCGCCGTTTTCGTACTTCTTATCGTCCTTCGGCTCATCGGAACCGCCGTTCGGGTCATATTCTACCGTGTAAACGTCTGTCCATACTGCGGTAAGTGTTACACCGCCTTCGGTCACGATCACGGTATCGCCGGGCTGGTATACCGGAGCATCCGGATCGGTAGGATCGGATGTCCATCCGTCAAAGCGTGCGCCGGTCTTCTCAGGAGTTCCCTCCGGGATCTTAACGCTTTCGCCTGCTTCATAACGATTATCATCGGTCGGGCCGTTCACACCGCCGTCGGTATCGAAGTTCACGGTATAGGTCGGAGCCCATACTGCGTACAATGTTACATCCTGGGTGATCGTGAAGGTCTTGCCGGGTGCGTAGTCTGCATTCGGGCCTGTGGAGCCGAGATCCGGCTTCCAGCCCTTGAATACGTAGCCGTCCGCCTTCATCGTGCCCTGGTCGAGTACGGTCACGGTCGAACCTGATAAATACGGGCTCTTAGTATCCGTCTGCGATCCGGTCGCTGTCGCAAGGTTCTTATCATACGTTACCGTGTGGGTCGGAACCTTATGCCATACCGCGTAGAGTGTTACATTGTCCGTGAGTACGAACTCTCCGCCCGGCTGGTAATTGCTGTCGCCATCGGTTGCGTCCTTATCTGTGCTCCAACCCCAGAACGTGTAGCCGGTCGCTTCCATCGTACCCTGGTCGAGTACAGTCACGAATGTGCCTGCCTCGTACGGGCTGTTCGCATCCACAGGAGCGTCGCTCGCCTTATCGAGGTTCTTATCATAGGTCACCGTGTAAACCGGTGTCCATGCTGCGTAAAGTGTTACGTCCGAAGTGATCGTAAAGGTCTGACCGGGTGCATAATTTGCATCCACGGTTCCGGCCTTCGCCTGATCCTGATTCGTGTTCCAACCCTTGAATACGTAACCATCCGCCTTCATCGTACCCGCATCAAGTACGGTTACGGTCGAGCCTGTTACGTACGGGCTGTTCGCGTCGGTCTGAGATCCGGTCGCTGTCGCCAGGTTCTTATCGTACGTTACCGTATAGGTAGGAAGCTGCTCCCAAGCTGCGTACAGATCAACATTCTGTCCGATCTCAAAACACAGGCCGGGATCGTATGTCACATCTGCCACGCCGTTCGCTGCGGCCGTCTGATCCGGGTTCCAACCCTTGAATACATAGCCGTCAGCCTCCATGGTTCCCTTATCCAGAACCGTCACGGAGCTGCCGCTCAGGTACGGGCTGTTCGCATCCGTCGGTGCCGCCGAAGCTATCTCAAGTGTCTCATGATAGGTTACAGTGTACTTCGGGATCTCTTTCCATACTGCGTACAGAGTGGTGTCCTTTGTAATGTCAAATGTATCATTAGCCTTGTACTGTACCGTTCCGGCGGTTGCAGCCGTCTGATCGGTATTCCAGCCCAGGAACGAATAACCATTCGCCGCCATGGTTCCCTGATCCAGAATCGTTACCGTGCTGCCGGTCGTATACGGACTATTTGCATCCGTCTGTGCGCCGGTTGCCGCCGTGAGGTTCTTATCATAGGTTACCGTGAAGGTCGGGATCTTCTCCCATACTGCGTAAAGGACTACATTGCCCAGGATCACGAACTCTTCGCCCGGATCATAATCGCTGTCCGCGGTGGTAGCATCCTTATCCTCGCTCCAACCCTTGAAGGTGTAGCCGTCTGCCTTCATCTTACCCTCATCGAGTACGGTTACGGTCGAGCCATCTTCGTACGGGCTGTTCGCGTCGGTCGGAGCCGCGCTCGCCTTATCGAGGTTCTTATCGTAGGTCACCGTGTACAACGGCACCCATACTGCGTAAAGTGTTACGTCCGAAGTGATCGTAAAGGTCTGACCCGGAGCATTACTTGCATCCACAGTTCCGGTCAGTGCCAGTTCCTTCTCGAGGTTCCAGCCCTTGAATACATAGCCGTCCGCCTTCATCGTACCCTCATCGAGCACGGTTACGGTCGAACCGGTTAAATACGGGCTCTTTGCGTCGGTCTGAGATCCGGTCGCTACCGCAAGGGTCTTGTCATACGTTACCGTATACTTGGGCAATGCTTCCCATACTGCGTACAGTGTGGTGTTCTGCGAAATAGTAAATGTATCGTCTGCCTTGTACTGTACCGTTCCGGCGGTCGCTGCCTTCGCATCGGTATTCCAGCCCTTAAACGTATAACCTTCTGCCGCCATGGTTCCCTGGTTGAGAACCGTTACCGTGCTGTCCTTCAGGTACGGACTTTTCGCATCCGTCTGTGCACCGGTCGCCGTTGCGAGGTTCGCATCGTAGGTTACTGTGTACTTCGGCGCCGTGCCCCATACGCCGTACAATGTAGTGTCCTGCGTAATGGTAAATGTGTCGCCTTCTGCATACTGTACAGCTCCGTTATAAGCAGCCGTCCGGTCCGTGTTCCAGCCGTAGAATACGAAGCCGGAAACCTTCATATCATTTTCGCCGAGCACGGTCACTGTGCTGCCGCTCACGTACGGGCTCAGTGAGTCCACAGGAGCAGAGCCGCTGATGAGCTCAATATTCGGGTTATAGGTCACCTTTACTTTCGGCTCCCATACCGCATAGAGCGTCGTGTTCTGCGAAATGGTAAATGTATCGTTTGCTTTGTACTGTACTGTTCCCGCGTTTGCCGCCGTCTGATCAGTGTTCCAACCCTTGAAGATGTAGTCGGTAGCCGCGATCGTCCCCTGGTCGAGAACGGTTACTTTGCTGCCACTCAGGTACGGGCTGTTCGCATCCGTCTGAGATCCGGTCGCTGCTGCGAGGTTCTTATCATAGGTTACCGTATACTGCGGTTTCCAGATCGCATACAGTACGGTATCTTTTGTGATCGTAAATGTTTCACCCGCTGCGTATGCAGGATCCGGCGTTGCTGCTGTCGAGCTCAAACTCCATCCCTGGAATACATAGCCGCTAGCTGCCATAGTTCCCTTATCCAGAACCGTTACGGTGCTGCCGCTCAGGTACGGGCTGTTCGCATCCGTCTGGGATCCGGTCGCAACTTCCAGATTCTTGTGATAGGTTACCTTATACTTCGGGATCGGACTCCATACTGCGTACAGGGTGGTATCCTGAGTAATGGTGAATGTATCATTAGCCTTGTACTGTACCGTTCCATTCGTTGCTGCCGTCTGATCGGTGTTCCAACCCTGGAACTCGTATTCAGCAGCTGTCATGGTACCCTGGTTCAGAACCGTTACCGTGCTGTCCTTCAGGTACGGGCTGTTCGCATCCGTCTGGGATCCGGTCGCTGCTGCGAGGTTCTTATCGTAGGTTACCGTATACTTCGGGATCTCGCTCCATACTGCGTACAGGGTGGTGTCCTGGTTGATAACAAATGTATCACCTACGTTGTACTGTACCGTTCCATTCGTTGCTGCCGTCTGATCAGTGTTCCAACCAACAAAATTGTAACCAACTGCAGCCATAGATCCCTTATCCAGGATCGTTACCGTGCTGTCCTTCAGGTACGGGCTGTTCGCATCCGTCTGGGATCCGGTCGCTGCTGCGAGGTTCTTATCGTAAGTCACCGTATACTTCGGGATCTCACTCCATACTGCATACAGATCCGTGTTCTGCGTGATGGTAAATGTATCATTCGCGTTGAACTGAACGGTCCCGTTCGTTGCTGCTGTAGCATCGGTGTTCCAACCCATAAAGGCATAACCTGCCGCAGTCATGCTGCCCTGACCCAGGACAGTTACTGTGGAGTCCTTCACATACGGGCTCTGAGAGTCCACCGGTGCAGCGCTGGCCGTCGTCAGATTCTCATGATAGGTCACTGTATAAACCGGCGTCCAGAGCGCATACAGCGTCTTATCCGAGTTCATCTTAATGGTATCGTTTGCAACATAATCCGGCGTGGTAGCGGAAGGATTCTCCGACCAGCCGACAAAACGATAGCCGGTTCTGCGCCAGTTGCCGGGCGTAGTCAGATCGTTGTTATTCTTGATCGTAGCAAGTTCGTTGTATTCATATACAGTAGCGTCTGTTACTGCCGTATCATTGGTTCCCAGAGTAGCATCCAATGCATTCGGATCGTATGTGATCTTATACATCTTCAATCCGGGGATCGATGTGGGCTTGAAGTCCGAACGGTGCACCTCTGCGCCGTACGTCTCTACATTCTTACCCATGATGGTACCATTGATCGCACGCGCTCTGATGGTTGCTGCCGGTGCCAGGATAGCTCCGACTACAGGCGAGTCCGCAAACGTGAGTGTGCCATGGTACAAACCATCCGGAGATGAAGAATCATAGAAATTCCACAGGATGTTATTTCCATTGTAGATCGTGGACTCCATGTTCTGTACTACAGTAGCATCTTCAAAGCGATACTTTACTTCGTGTACGAACGTATACGCATCGGCACCACTCAGATCGACATTCACGATAACGACCTGCGAACCGGAAACCTGCTCATAACTCTGTCCCCCAATAGTCAACGAGCCATCCGACTGGATGTTATCAAAGAGCATGTCCTTTCCGAGTGTTGCCAGTTCGCTTCCGGTCATCGAAACAACGGTCACACCTGATGGTACATCGAGCACGTGGTTCTGTCCGGATCCGGCGGCTCCCATTTCTACGAAATCACTCGCCGTCTTAGTCTGATCTCCCGTGAATGTGGACAATGCCTGTGACAAACGTTCCAGATGTGCAAACTCTTTATCAAAATCCAGGAATTCCTTATTAGGATTTGCATAAACGATATCTTCCCAGTTACCCTGGAGGTCTTTTCCTGCGATCTTCTTCGGGTTCGTGGATGCATAGGTACCGCTCTGACCGATAACCAAAAGATAACCGTTACCGTTCAACCCCACGGTACCGCTTCCTTCTGTCTGCAACTCGCCGAGATAGTTGATCAGTCGGTAGTTGCCGTTCGGAACCGTCTGGTGTTCCATACCGTTAACGGTGAACGTACCGCCACCCTTCGTGACCAATATCGGAGAGGCGAGATTACCGTTCGTATGAATTCCAACGGTAACACTATCGCGACCGAAGAGCAGAAATCTCTGCGCAGCCCCGAGAATATCATCCTCGCTATACTCTGCCAACTCATAGTACGACTGCTCGATATAATTCAGCGAGTCGCCTTCATTATGCGAAGTAGTATAGTCGTCCGCATAAGTCACCCGGCCTGACAACTTGATGCCGGTCACGATCATTACGACCGACATAAAGAGTGCCAAAGCCCGTTTCAAGTTCCTTTTGTTCATGAAAATCCTCCTTTACTTTCCGGTGCTTTTGAACAGTTTGCAACCGGCGTCGGATAAACCCCCTCGCCCTTTTCGCAATGTCCTTATTTACACACATTTGAGCTGGTCCGATTTCTCGCACCATTTTATCATATTAGCATATAATGGCAAAAAAGTCAAGGGAAAGACCCATTTTTCCACGTTTTTTCCACGTTTTTTCCCCTTTTTCCTCCATTTTTTACCATTTTTCGCCCCACAAGAAAGAACAGGGCCAATGCATGTTTGCATAAGCCCTGTTTATCTCAGAATATAATATTCTTTAATTGTCTTTCTTTTGTGAGTGAATTATTCTTCGTCGTCACGGATCGGACCGCCCATTGCGTCGTCATCATCGTGGATCGGACCGCCCATCGAGTCGTCGTCATCGTGGATCGGACCGCCCATCGAGTCATCATCATCGTCGTGGATCGGACCACCCATCGAGTCGTCATCATCGTGGATCGGACCACCCATCGAGTCGTCGTCATCATGGATCGGACCACCCATATAATCGTCGTAGTCATCCGTCAGAGGCTTCGTCGTAGCATTAAGCTGAGCCAGTGCCGCAGCCGCTGCTGCTTCCGCAAGCTTATTCAGGTCAACTTCCTCAGAGGAGCTGCCGGAGTTTCCGAAGCTCATTCCGCTTCCAATATCGTCCCAACGGCCCTGTGCCTCTCTGGTCGCTTCTTCTGCTGCCTTACGGAGCAGATCCTCGGTCTCGCGATCCTGAGCCTCTCTTGCTGCTCTTTCCGCATCAAACTCTGTCCAACGGTTCGGATCCGGGTCCGGCATACCTGTCGGCTCTGCTTCAGCCTCGAAGTCTTCTGCTACACGCGCAGCTTCTGCTGCCGCATTAGCCTCACGCTCCGCTGCCAAACGTTCTGCTGCTTCTGCTGCTTCACGCTCTGCCGCTTCTGCTGCCGCCAGTTCCGCTGCCTCCTGTGCAGCCAGTTCTGCTTCGCGGGCCTCACGCTCTGCTCTCTCACGAGCCTCCTGAGCTTCCAGTTCCGCACGCGCCCTAGCTTCGCGTTCTGCGCGCTCCGCCTTCTCCGCTACCGCTCTCACAGCCGCTTCCTTAGCGAGCTGGATCTGTGCTGCATACTGTGCGTTGAACAGTTCGGAATAGAAACCGCCCTTCTCGAGCAGTTCTTCATGTGTACCCTGCTCCACGATGCCGCCGTTCTTCATGACGATGATGCGGTCAGCACTGCGGATCGTCGACAGACGGTGAGCAACAACGATGCTGGTGCGACCTTTCATCAACTTATCAAAAGCTTCCTGGATCTTGATCTCGGTACGTGTATCGACAGAGGACGTAGCCTCATCGAGGATCAACATCGGAGGATGCTTAAGCATTACTCGTGCCAAACAGATCAACTGGCGCTGGCCCTGTGACAGGTTGCCGCCGCCCTCAGATACCAAGGTCCGGTAGCCCTGCGGCATACGGCGAATGAAACTGTGCGCATGTACGGTCTTTGCCGCCTCGATGACCTGATCTTCCGTCGCGCCCGGCTTACCGATCGCGATATTCTCCAGGATGGTTCCGCTACGGATCCAGGTATCCTGAAGCACCATGCCGAAGTTGCCGCGCAGGCTGGACTTCGTCATCTTTGTAATGTCACGGTTATCCACTTCAATGGTTCCGGACTGTGCATCGTAGAAACGCATCAACAGGTTGATGAGTGTTGTCTTACCGCAGCCGGTCGGTCCGACGATCGCTATGCGCTGGCCGGGCTCTGCCTTCATGGAGAAATCCTTAATGAGCGGCTTCCACGACTCATAAGAGAAGTTCACGCCGCGCCATGCAACCTCGCCTCTCGGTGAAGTAAGCACGAATGTATCTCTGGCCTCGGGCTCCTCGGTCGGAGTCTCCATGAGATCGAAGACTCTCTCCGCGCTCGCGAGTGCGTTCTGGAACTCAGCCATAACGCCGGAGATCTCGTTGAACGGTTTCGCATACTGCTTGGAATACTGCAGGAATGCGGTGATCTCACCGATGGTGATCCAGCCGAATACACCGCCGAATGCACCGATGATACCGATAAATGCATATACAACGCCATTGACAAAACGTGTCGCCGGGTTAGTGATCGAGGAGTAGAATACCGCCTTACGGGCACTCTCTTCCAAAGCCGAGTTCATCGTATTAAATGTATCGATGTTATATGCTTCGTGACCGAAAGCGATGACGGTCTTCTGGTTGCCGACCATCTCCTCAACAAATGCGGACAGGTCCGCGCGCTCCTTCGACTGAGTCGAGAACATGTTGTGAGTACGCTTCGCGATCTCCTTCGCCACCCAAATGGACATCGGAGTCAGGATGATAACAACTCCTGCCAACTTCCAGTTGATGTAGAGCATGAACAAGATCGTAAATACGATCATCGCAATGCCTGAGAAGAACTGCGAGAAGCCCATCAACAGGCCGTCGGAAATCTGCTCAACATCCGTCATTACGGTATTGATCAGTTCGCCATGCTGCTTGGAATCCAAGAAGCGGATCGGCAACTGCTGCAGATGATTAAATGCTTTGGTACGGATATTGCGGACAATGTGGTACGTAACGTGTGCATTGGCCGCCTCGCTCGCCCACTGGGTAACGATAACGACTACGATCGCTGCGAACAGCAGGATGAGCATGTTATGGCCGCCCGGGCTGTTCATACTCTTGTACTCGCGGATATTATCGATCACATTACCGATCGACATAACGATGAACAGCTGACCAAATACGCAAACCAATGTCATCGCCATCGAGAAGAGGATGTACGGCATCTGCGGGCCGGTATACTTCATCAGTTTACCGAATACCTTGTTTTTGGTCTTCGGTCCCTTCTTAGCGGTCGGGATCGGCGACTCTGCCGGCTCGTCCGACATCTCTTCGAATTTGTTTTTCTGTGCAGGTGAAGGCGGAACGACCGTCGGCGCGATCGGCGACGTAGCGGCGCCGCGCTGCTTTCTGCGCTTCGCATCGAGCTCCTGCTCATAGGTGGACATAGCACCGCCTACGAAGATATCCTCCTTACGGAGCTTATTCTGCTTCGGAGCCTCTTCCTTCGCGCGGGCCTCTTCCTTCGCACGGGCTGCGCTGCGGGCAGACAGGGATGCATGAGAGGAAGAATCCTCTTTCTTCACCGTATTCTCCGAGAGCTTATCCGGCTTACCGGACTCGGTCTTATTATCAACTTCCTGATAGAGGATCTTACCCTGGGCAATGTATGCCTCAACGTCGGCATTTTCCGCCATCTCCTCGGTAGCTGCCAGAACCTCCTGGGCTTCCTCGACCGCACGCTCACGTGCTGCAAGGATCGCTTCTGCTCTTCTCAGCTCCTCCTGGAGTTTATTCGCCTTTTCACGGGCTTCCTGCGCGAGTTTCTTATCGTCGACAGGTGCATTGCCAGCCTTCGAAGTGCCCTTCATCATGCTTGCGGGCAGGTGGAAACTTCTGGAACCGCCGGTGCTCTGAAGAATCTCGTCGTTGGAGAAATCCATCAAACGCTTACGGCGTCTTGCGGCTGCATCTGCCTCGCTTTCTGCGGGTGATGCCTTCGCGGCCTGCGGAGCTGCGCCGGCCGAATTTTTAGCCTTCTCTTCAGCAGCGTCTGCCTTTGCTTTCGCAACCTGAAGAGCCGCTGCGATGCGGTCGACCTCCTCGGCAGCCTCTGCCTGTGCGTTACGTGCTTCTTCTGCGGCCAATGCTGCGGCCTCCACCATCTCTTTCATCTGATCGTGGACTTCATCAGCATTCATGCCCGCGGTAGCGGCTCTTACTCGAGCGCGCTGCGCCATTACACTGGCGGACTCTTTCTTAAACGAAGCAGCGGCAGTAGCGGTAGGTTCCTCTTCTTCCTCGTATTCTTCGTCTTCCGACTCCTCGTCGTATTCTTCGTCTTCGGACTCTTCGTCGTACTCTTCGTCCTCAGTCTCTTCCTCAGACTCTTCGTCGTACTCTTCGTCCTCAGTCTCTTCCTCAGACTCCTCGTCGTACTCTTCGTCCTCGGTTTCTTCCTCGTACTCCTCATCCTCCGCTTCTTCGGGTGCCTCGTCGTACTCCTCACCCTCGAACGTCTCGGGAGTCTCCTCATATTCTTCGGTCTCCTCGTACTCTTCCTCGTACTCCTCGACCGGCTCTTCTACGCGAACCTCTTCCTGCGGAGCGGGCGCACTCTTCTTAGCGCCGTCTCCGAAGAAACCGCTCATGTTCCAAACATTATTCACATCTTCCTCACTCATCAGAAGATTTCTTCTTCTGCGGCGGGACTGCGGCATTCCCTCTGCTGCCGGCTGCGCGGGCTCTGCGGGCGCAACGGGCTGTGCAGGTTGTGCCTGCGGCTTCGGCTGCTGCTTCGGCTGTTCCTCGACCGGAGCCTTCTTAGCCTTCTTCTTTACCTTCTTCGGCTTCTCCTCGGCAACCTGAACCTGCTCTGCTTCCTGAGCGGAACGAGCCTTCTCCTGCGCTGCCATAGCCGCCTCGTGCGCACGTGCTGCCGCTGCTTCTGCCTCGGCCTGGGCGCGTGCCGCCTCTTCCTGAGCATGCTGTGCCGCCTTGCGGGCTGCGATCGCCTGCTCAGCCGCCATGCGCTCTACCTCTTCTTCCGTCATCTGCGGAACCTCGTCTCCGAAAAGACGATCCAGAGCATCCAGCACCTTCGGCTTCTCATCCTCGACCGGAGCCTGCTCGCGATCAAACTCAGGAGTCAGACGGGAGTCATCCCCGTCTCCGGATGCATATTCCTGACCCAGTTTGCGGATCCTCGATCCTTCGGTTGCGCCCGTCTGAGCCTCGCCGGCGCCGGGCATTCTCCGATAGGTACGTCTGGAACCGCCCGCGGAACCTTCCTTTTCATCACGGGTCTTCGGCTTCGCCAGCCGGCTGTAAGCCTCGCCGCCCGTTTCGATCTCCTCGGGTGTGGTATCACTGTATGCATCACTGTATGCGTTGCGCACGGTCTCGTTCTGACCTCTCGGGTCTACAACTTCCAGTGCATAATGGGTTTCTTCTGCGCGAAGCGGAACCTGCGCCTCCGTCTCGACCTGAGACGCCGGCGTCTCCTCGGCACTCTGCTTCGTCGGGTACATCTTCGCCAAAAGCTCACGCTGCCAATCGACCGCCTGATCCTTTGTCGACTTCACCTTCATGTGCGGCTTCCAGCTGCTGTTCTCGCCGGTTACCTGCGGTTCGTCCTGAGGAGTAAGATCAGAAAAATTCGTCGTGTCGTTTTTCTTCTTCATGACTTACACCTCCTCTACCGTCAACTGGGAAGCGCAGATCTCTTTATAAGCCTCGCAGCTTTCCAGCAACTCGTTATGTGTTCCCATGCCGATGATAGCGCCGTCATCCATAACAATGATGCGGTCAGCATCCATGATGGACGCAACGCGCTGGGTGACGATGATAACGGTCATGTTCTTGCGCTCCTCACGGATCGCCTTACGCAGATTCGACTCTGTCAGGAAATCCAGTGCAGACGCGCTGTCATCCATGATCAGGATGTCGGGACGGCGCACCAAAGCACGGGCGATCGTCAGACGCTGACGCTGCCCGCCGGAGAGGTTGCGGCCCCCCTGCTCGACCATGAAATCCAGTTTTTCCTGCTTCTCCTCAACGATGTTCATCGCCTGAGCCACCTTCAGCGCTTCGTTGATCTCACGATCGGTCGCTACCGGGCTGCCCCAAAGGATATTATCACGGATGGTTCCCTTAAACAGAACGGGCTGCTGCGGAACCAAACCGACTTTGTTTCGAAGTTGTTTCAGAGGGTAACCCTCGATATCACGGCCGTCGATCAGGATCATGCCGGCCGAAGCATCATAGAAACGCGGGATCATATTGACCAGTGTGGACTTACCGGAGCCGGTACCGCCGATGATACCGATCATCTCACCCTTCTGGACCTTAAACGAAATGTTGGACAGGGCATCCTCTTCCGCGTCGACGTACTTCATGGAAACATCCTTGAACTCGATCTTCGGAGCATTGGCCGCCGGGCTGGCCGGATAGGTGTTGTCGTCCTTCACGGAGGACTGCAGTTCCAGCACTTCAACGATACGCTGGCCGCAAGCCACCGAACGGGTCAATGTGATGATGAGATTTGCAAGTTTCACGAGCTCAGCCAGGATCATCGTCATGTACTGAACCAACGCGATCAGGGATGCTGCATCGATCGTCGCCTGATAGGAGCTGACTTTGTTGCTGCCCCACCAAAGGATGACCATGATACCCAGGTTAACGACCGCAAAGGTAAGCGGGTTCATCAGGATGGTCCAGTTTGCCGTAGCGCGCTGGAAAGCCATCAAACGATTGCTTTCATTGTAGTAGGAAGTTTTTTCATCTTCCTCACGATTGAACGCACGAACCACGCGAACGCCTGCAAGGTTTTCGCGTGTGGATAACAATACCCGGTCAAACTGCTTCTGGGTATTCTTCATAATGGGAAGCGTCTTCAGCATGATACCGAATACGATGACGGACAGAAGGCCGATCGCAAGGAGGAAGACGATACCCATATCTTTTTGAATGGTAAATGCCATGATCATGGCACCGAATACGATAAACGGTGAACGCAGAACCAGACGAAGCGTAAGGTTCAACGCGGTCTGAACCTGATTTACATCGTTGATCATACGAGAGATCAATGTCGATGTCCCCACTTTATCAAGTTCATTGTACGATAAGTAGTTGATCTGCTGGAACATATCTCTACGCAGGGATGCCGCCATGCCGGTCGCCGCTTTCGCCGCGAAGAACTGCGCGGTGAGTGCACACGCGAGACCGATGGCTCCCAGAACCAGCAAAACGATGCCCATTCCGATCATATATCCGATCGGCATTTTCGTTTCCGTGTCAACGGGCGAAAGCGTCAGATAGTCACTGACATGCCGGATAATATTCATCATTACGATCGGAATGCTCAACTCAAAAATGGCCTCCAGTAACTTAAATACGGGGCCGATGATACATTCTTTTCTGTACTCTTTCAAGTACCTGATAAGTCGCTTCATTCTCCTTCTCCTAGATACACGGGCTATTAACCCAGTTTTCTATCCTTTACTATAACTCATTTTAGAAAGATTTGCAAGGCAATTTTCCTATCTTTGACAGACGGAACTCTCCGTTTACAAAAGCAAACCTGCCGGCAGGCCCGAGCCCCCGGCAGGTGATATTATGATGATTTAAGGTCTGTATCAGTCTTTCATCGGCTGGATTTCTGCAAGCTCCGGTCCGACCGGCGCGCTGTTCTGTGAGCTCATCAACGCGCGGATCGCGCTCATGATGGGGCTGTAGATAACCAGGACCAAAGCGATCGCCGCGCTGCCCTTCAGCAGGTTCAGCGGAGCTACGCAGTAGAATACGAATTTAGTCAGGCTGTCGACCGACGGCCAGATCTTCGTGCCTGCGGCAACGATCGCTTCAACCGGAGCGCCAAACATGTCAGCGAACTTCGGAATGAAGTAGATCGCGTTCATTGCGGTTCCGAACGTTGTCATGACCAGGACGCCGGCGATACCTCCGAACAGCATGCCCTTGAAGCTTCTGCGGCACTGGAAAATGAACGATGCCGGCACTACCAAAGCACAGCCAACTACAAAGTTAGCATACTCGCCGACAAAAGCGGTCGATGTAGGCTTCAGGATCAATGCCTTCAACATGATCTTCACGAACTCAACGACAACGCCGGATACCGGGCCGAACGTCATGCCCGCGATGATCGCCGGAATATCGGAAAAGTCCATCTTATACATGGTCGGCGGTGCAAAAAACACCGGGAATTCGAAGAACATCAGCACGGCAGCGATGGCGCTGAGCATGCCGCAGACCGATATGGTCAATGTGTTCATGCGAACGCGCTTCTGTCCGTTGATCTTGTACGCAACACTCTCCAAAAGCAGTGAGATCAAGATCAGCCCTACGGCCGTTCCGACTACGACCAGAAAGAAACCGAGGTTGTCTTTGATCGATGATGCAAACTTAGAGAAATTCTTCCCCAAGTCATACCCTTCGGCGGCTTTTTCCGCCACTACAGTTACAGTTTTTTCAATCATTTTTTCCTCCGATCCGGGGATCGAAACATGGAGTTGGTACGAACGGACGAAGGCAGTTCCGACAAAAAAATAAGCTTGCGCGAGGAATCTCACACAAACTTCGGGTCGGAACACACGCAGGCAGAAACGCCGCACGCAACGTTCGTTTTTTCTCTTCTCTCATCCAGACTTCGTGCTTTCGCACGTTACTGTCGGTTCAGGAATCGCACCTGATCTGTCAGCATACGCCGACTCGCGGACTCTACCGCCGGTAAGGAATCTCACCTTGCCCCGAAGATATTATGTTATGATACAAGGGTCGAAAAGTCCGCAATACGGAAGCTTGCTTACGCATTTGCGACCTGCCCTTGTTGTCTTTCGACATGGTTATCGTATCACGGATGGCCCTGCTTGTCAACCGGTCTTGTGAAAAAATTAACGCATTTTGAATAAATAACCGGCCTGTGTCTCCGGGGAGACACAGGCCGTGTGTCAAGATCGCAACGGATCCTTATTACTTTTTAAATACCATCTCGACCGAATGGCCTTCTTGTGTATACGTAAAAGTAATTGAGCTGCCGCTGGCTTTGTATTCCATCTTCTCGCCGTCAGCGGACATGAAGTACTTATCATCGTAAGTAAGCTGTGTGGTTTTGCCGTCAGCGCTGACCATTACGGCATTTTTGTCGTCTTTGATCTCAAGACTTCCGAGATCCCCCAACTCCTGGCCGGTCAATGCAGCAAGGCCCTGAATCATAGCCAGATAATCCTGACCGTCCATCGTCATGCTCTTAAGCGCGTACTTACCGGTCTTAATTCCACCGCCACCGCATGCAACCAGGGACAGCATCAATACAAATGACAGCACTAAAGAAATTACTTTCGCTTTTCTCATATTTTCCCTCCTATGAGTGTGTAGTATTTAAAGCGATTTCATTCTAACATAAAACCATTGAAGAATCAAGGGTTACATTTATTTTCCCGCGAATCTGTGGTATAATGAATGAGAGACGTCGGCTCTGCGGTCGTTGCAGGAGTCGAAAAACAGAAAGGAAGGCACGGCCTGAACCGCGCCGAGGGAGTGCTTATGAAAAGTAGGATCCTGAATTATATGAAGCATATTGACGAACTGCTCGCGGCCGATGCGCCCGAGACCGACTGGGAGGAAGTCCGCAGGGAACACCTCATCCAGGTCGGCTTCTTCCAGCATGAACGCCTCATCCACCTGATGGTGACGCTCGCCTTCGCGATCTTCACCTTTATGTCGCTCGGCTTCCTGCTGGCCGATTTTCAGATCATGTTAGTCATTCTTTTCGTCCTGCTCCTCGTGCTGCTCATCCCTTACATTTCCCACTACTACCTTTTGGAAAATGGGGTGCAGTACATGTACAAACAGTACGACGCCATGACAGAGAAGCTTCAAGGAAAGAAGTAAATACAAATGGACCATAAACCAAACGGGACATCCGCATCTGCGGATGTCCCGTTCTTTATTTTGCGATCATTTAAATGCGATGGTGATCTCAGTTCCCTGGCCGGCTTCGCTTTCCACGGTGATCTCGCCGTCATGCAGCGCCGCCACGTGCTTCACGATCGCCAAGCCCAGGCCGGTGCCGCCGCTCCGCTTCGACCGGCTTTTATCCACGCGGTAGAAGCGCTCGAAAATACGATCCTGGTGCTCCTTCGGGATGCCGATGCCGGTGTCCTTCACCGACAGCAGGACCACGCCGCGGTTCGTCGAAACGTTCACGAACACCTGGCCACCCTCATTATTGTAGCGGATGGCGTTGTCGCACAGATTAAAGATGAGTTCCTCCATCATGGTGCGGTCCGCCTTCATATGCGCCGGTTTTCCGTCGCAATGCAGCGTCACCTTGTGGTCCGCCGCGCTCGCCTTCAGATTCTCGACGCAGGACTGCGCGATCTCGAGCAGGTTCACATTTTCCATGTCCACCTGGATCTGCGCGGTGTCCAGCTCCGACAGGCGGATTATGTCATCGATGAGCATCAGCAGGCGGTTCGAATTCCGGTGGATCTCATCAGCGAAATGCTTCTGGTCTTCGGGACTTCCCATCCCGCTGGCGATAAGTTCAGCGTAGCCGGAGATCGCCGTCAGCGGCGTCTTCAGCTCGTGCGAGACATTGGCCGTAAACTCGCTACGCATGCGGTCGTTCTTCACGATCTCCTCATGCTGCGCGCGCATGGTCTGCGCCACCGGCTCGAGCTCGCGGTACAGTTCCACCGAAGTATCCTCCGGATCCTCCGTCAGCCGCTCGACCGGCTCGACGATGCGCCGGACGATGTGTCGACACATCAGGACCGCGATCAGCAGGCACACGATCACGACCGACGCCAGCCCCAGATACAGGTAGGGGGAATCCAGCGGCAGGGGATTCACGTCGTCGACCAGACCGATCACCAGCGTCGTCAGGAAGCAGGCGCCGACGATCATAGCTACAACGATCACCGTCAGATATACAGTAGCCTGTTTTTTCATAGGCAGTCCCTCCTATCCCCTGCGTGGCTCGGCTTCCATCATGTAGCCGACGTTGCGCACGGTCTTGATCATGCTGCCGGCGTCCTTCAGTTTCTGCCGGAGCGTCTTGATGTGCATATCCACCGTACGGGTCTCGCCCTCGTAATCCTCGCCCCAAACACGCTCCATGATGCGGCTGCGCGAAAGCACGATCCCGTTGTTCTGCATCAGATAACGCAACAATTCAAATTCTTTATAGGTCAGGTCGCAGGGCTCGCCGTCGACCTTCACGAGGTAGCGGTCGTCGTCCAGCGTCACCCGTCCCAGCGTGATGCCGGCGCGCGCCGGCTGAGCATCCTCCTTCGGCGTCTCCACGCGGCGCAGCAGCGCCTTCACGCGGGAAATGAGTTCCAGTACGCCGAACGGTTTTGTGATATAGTCGTCCGCGCCATAGTCGAGGCCGCGCACCTTATCCATCTCGGAGGACTTCGCGGTCACCATGATGACCGGCACGCGTCCCGTCGCCGGGTTCTGCCGGATCTTCTGCAGGATGGACAGGCCGTCCTCCTCCGGCAGCATGATGTCCAGCAGCACCAGCTGCGGTATCTCGGAAGCCAGACCGGCATAAAACTGCTGCGCCGTCTCGAACTCACGTATCTCGTAGCCGCTGTTCTTCAGCGCAAACGACTCGATCTCCCGGATATTCCGGTCATCTTCCACGATGTAGATAAGAGCCTCTGCCATGGTCTGTCCTCCCTTCGCTTACGGGCGGGTTCCGAAGACTACCTCACCCTTGTTGGTAATTACAATGTTCTTTACACTCTTTGTCGAATAATCATTTGCCAGATTGAAATTCGACCAGTCAGACTTCGTGATGCGGATCTGCACCTGAAGTTCTCCGCCCTTACCCAGTTTACCTGCGTCGGGCAGCTGGATCTTGCACACGGTGTCCGTGTCGTTTCCTTTGGCATCGGCAAATGTACCGGTCACGCCCTTCATCTCACTGTAGCCGCCGGATGAGATCGAGCTGTAGTCATTCCAGAAGGACAGGCCGCCGGCCGCATCTTTCGTGAAATAGTACTCGATCGCCAGATCCTTCACATCCAGATAACCATCGGACTTATTCGTGATCTTCAGCATCATGGAGATCGTGTTCCCGTTCGCCTGCATCGCGCCTGCGGTATTCTCCACCGTCAGCACCGCGCTCGACGCCGCCTTCTCGGAAGGAGAAACCGTGCCGCCCTGGCCGCCTTGGTTCTGATTACCCTGGCCACCCTGATTCTGATTGCCCTGACCGCCCTGGTTCTGATTGCCGTTCGGGTTCAGCACGACCTGCTTACCCGCGGAAGAACCGGAGGCCGGCTCGGTACCGAACACGAGCTTGCCGTCGTCGTACAGCGCCAGCGAAGCCGCGCGGGTCACCTGACCCTGGGCCACCGAAGCGATGGATGCAAACGAAGGATCGTTCGCATCGTCCCAGATGCCGCCCGCATTGCGGATGCGGAACTGCACCTCTTTCTTGTAACTTGACTGGCCGCCCGGGTAGATCTTCGCGCCGGTGAAATCGATCGACGCATAGTAGATATGCTTCTCTTCGTCCCACGCGTAGATGCCGCCGAGAGCGCCCGCCGCCATGTAGTTGTTCGTCAGCTGCAGATCGGCTGCGCTGCCGCCCGCCGCGTAAACCTCGGACAGATCCATGTAATAGCGCAACTCGAGTTTATCCGTCACACGTGCCGGATATGCAGTCTTATTGTAGATATATGCCTTGATCTCGATGAAATCCTGGCCTTTGACGTTCGCCCCGGCCTCCACATAGAGTTCGTCGTCCGTGATCTTCTCCACGGCGCCGAAATCCTTCAGGGTCTGGCCCTTAAACTCTGCATACAGAGCGGCCAATGCTCCGGTAAATCCTGCGTTGTAGTCGCAGGCTACTTCGTTCATGTTGTAATCCGAAACCACGTCACGGTAGTTGTCGGAGGCGTCCGGTCCGCCGACCAGCGCTCCGTACAGCGTGTGGCGATGTTCCTTCGGCTCGTTCTGATTATCCGCCCAGGAGCCGTGCGCCGTACGATGGTGCGGGTGCTCGGGCGGGTTCTCGCCGAAACCGACTACGAAGCTACGTCCGGTCGAACCAAGGGCGTAATTCACCTGCTGCAAAGCAAAATCATGGTAGATCGTCTTCTTTGCTGCCGGGCATGCATCGCTGCGGCTGTAGACCAGCGCAAGAAACGCCGTCGTCGTGGAATATCGCAGATTTCCCCAGCCGTCGATGAACGCCATCCCCTTCGGAGAGTAGGTCACCTTCTTGCCGTTGTAGCCGACCGTCCAGGTGTCGAGGTTGTGCTCGATCTCATCTTTGTAGGCCTTCTCGCCGGTGATCCGCGCGAGCAAAAGGTTTGCGCCGAAGGTGGAATTGTCCCAACACATTGCCCAGTCATAGTCGGCCGATGTCTTCTTCGCTGCTTCTTTTGCCGCAGTCAGGTAGGCGTTGTCGCCGGTAGCGATATAGAGCCAGGTCGCGGACCAGCATAGTTCGTCCCAGAAACCGCTCCACGATTTGTAGAAATCATTGGCCGCGGTGTAGCCCGCGTCGCTGCGGGTCGAATCGGCAAATGCATAGAGTTCCTTTGCGTGTTTTAAGCAAAGCGCGGAATAGGTCGGGTCGCTGTCTTTGAAGACCACGGAGGCCGCCGCCAGAGACGCCGCCGCCTGCCCCGCCACGCACGAGCCGGGGTTCGATTTGTCGACCTTATAGCACGGGCGGTCCATCTGCATGACCTCGCAGGGGCCCCACCAACCATGGTCGGTGCTTCCATTGCCGACCTGATAGTAATACACATCCGGCTGCGGATGACATTTGATCAGATAATCATTGATCCAGCGGATATTTCCGAGCGCATACTCGAGCTGTCCGCTCTCCACGTAAGAAGCCTTATCCTCGTAGATCGACCACGCGAGCATCGTGCCCGTGTACGCCATGGGCAGGTTGAACTTCACGTTGTCGCCCGCGTCGTACAGGCCGCCCGTCAGGTCCAGGCCCACGCTCTTTCCGTCCTCTAAGCCCGAGTCGCCGCGCCAGTTGCACCGCACCTCATCGGGCAATGCGCCGGAGCGCTGGAGCTCGTAGAACAGCAGCGACTTCTGCAGAGCCTCACCATAGTTGAAATCGCCCGTGCCCTTCGTGCCTTCGTAGGTCGTCGAGTACGCGGACAGGTTTCCGGTGTTCAGCTCCGACTTACCGGTCGGCTGCTCCGGATCCTCCTTCGTCGGTTCGGTCCCGTTCGGATCCTGCTTGGATTCGTCCAGCTTCGACTCGGTCGGCTTCGTCGCGTCCTTCGACGGATCGGCCGCGTTAGTCGCGCCGGAGCCCGTGGATGCTTCCGTCTTTCCGGGCTGCGAAGCATTGGCCGAACCCTCCTGACTCGCCGTCGTCGAATTCGACGCCACCTCGTTCGGTTCGTCCTTCTTCCCGGGCAACACCTTTATCAAGACGATGATCGCGACCACGACCATCAGGCCGATCACGGTCACCATCAACCACTTTTTATCCTTAAATCGGCCCCCGTCCGGCATCGGAATATCGGAAACCTTCTTTTCATCCTCTCCCATACTCAACTCCCATGTGACAGTGGGGACGGTTCTTTTTGTCACCTTCCCTCACGTCTGTCACGCTGATTTTATCTAGTTTTTCGATTCGGAAAATGTGACATGTGGAACCGTCCCCACTGTCACGCCCAACTTCCGTTCTTGAAGACGGGCACTTCCGTTCCGTCGGCCTTGATGCCGACGATCTCCAGGTCCGGACTGCCGATCATGAAATCCACGTGGATGATGGAGTCATTGATGCCTGCGGCCAATATCTCCTTATCATCCATCTTCTCGAAGCCCTGCAGGACGTTGGAAAATCCCATGCCGAGCGCCACGTGGCAGCTCGCGTTCTCGTCGAACAGCGTCTCGTAAAACAGCACGTTGCTAACGTTGATCGGCGACTCCTTCGGCACCAGAGCGACCTCGCCCAGGAACGACGCGCCCGGGTCCATCTGCACCATCTTCTGCAGAAGCTCCTCGCCCGTCTTCGCATGAACCTCGCTGACCTTACCGTCCTTAAACGTCACGGAAAAGCCGTCGATCAGCTGTCCCTGGTAGGACAGCGGCTTCGTCGCGACCAGCGTTCCTTCCGCCTGTCCACGCATGGGCGATGTGTAGATCTCCTCCGTCGGCATGTTCGGGTTGTAATAGATGTTCTGCGTCGAATACTCGCCGCCACCCATGAAATTCGCCGTCGGGATCAGGCCGACCTCAAAATCGGTCCCGTTCGCGCTGTGGTAACGCAACTTCGCAAAATGCTGCGCGTTCAGCCAGTCACACTTCTCGACAAAGCGCTGATTGTGCGCCTTCCAGTTCTCGATCGGGTCACTCTCTTCGTCCAGGTACACACACTCGAAGATCAGTTTCCACAAATGGTCCACGGCCTGTGCGGTCGTCTCCTCGGGAAATACTTTCTTCGCCCATTTTTCGGACGATGCAGCGGCGATCACCCACTGGTATTTATTCTCCATCGCGTCACGGAACGGCTTGAAAACCTTCGCGCGCGCGGCATTTGCCTTCATCATCTTCTGCACATCCACGCCCTTGCGTCCGTCGGGATCGTCGGACACAATGTGGATCTGGCACGGCAGAACTTCCACCTTTAGTTTCATCTTCTCGCGCTGCCACTTATGCACGCGGGACAGTTTCTTCAGCGACATATGCTTGTAGTTCTGGCGCACCAGCTCCTCGTCCTGCCACTCCACGCGCACCGCAGAAGCGCCGGCCGCGTATGCCTCGGCCACCAACATATGTACGAGCCGCGTCTGGTCGACTGCGGCAGAGATCTCAACTTCCTGTTCAGGCTGCACATTCACACCCACGCGGACAATGAGTCGCGCATACTTTCTGAGCAGTGTATCCTTCACCATCTTACCAATCCTCCTCTTCCTTACCGTGCGCCAGCGTGTCTTCCTCTTCGCACGCTTCGTCGAAGATCTCGTTAAAAGTCCCCGACTCCGACATCGGCGTAGGCGAGACCGTCAGCGAGCAGGCCGGGCAGGTCGCGCACAGGTCCAGGAACACATCCATCAGGCCCTCGGCATTCGCATTGCCCAGATGCTCCTTCAGCGCCCCGTAATTATGCACGGTGATCGCCACGTTTCTCAGATCGGTCAGGCAGTCATACAAAGCGTCCAGGTTCTTTCCATAATGTCTCGGAAAATGCAGCTGGGCCGCGATGCGCTCATGCAATTGTTTCATATCGGAGACGTTCTCTCCGTCGATCACTAAGATATCCATATTTCACTCCATGTACGGAAAATGTCACTAGTAAAGCTGTTCGAAGGTCTCGTAATGATCCTCCGTGTAGAAGATCAGACCGTCGTTGGAAAAGATGATGCGCTTACTGTTGCGGTAGCCGCCGTCGAAGTCGATATCACACTCTGTGTAACTGCGGCCGCGCGCCTTCGGAAGTTTGCCTTCATAATTTCCGAAGCGGTCGCCGCCGATGCTTTTACCCGGCGCCACCTTCTTAAGATTTCCCTTGGAACTGATCCAGCCCAGATCCTCGGCTTCCTGCTTTGTGATGTAGTTGCTCGGAAGCTTGTTGTAAGTGTGGATGTACAGCGCCACGTCTTCCTTCGAAGTGTAGGTGCCGTTCTCATCGATGGCCGCCTTCGTCGGGGCCGCCGTGGTCTCGGGCGCTTTTGTCGTCGGTGCCTCGGTCGGAGCTGCCGTCGTTTCCGGGGCTTTCGTCGTAGGTGGTTCCGTCGGCGCTGCCGTGGTCTCGGGCGCCTTTGTCGTCGGTGCTTCCGTTGCCGGAGCCGCCGTCGTTTCCGGAGCCTTCGCGGCCTCCGTGGTCACATTGACCGCAGGCGCCTTCGTAGCATCAACGATCTCTACATCATATCCGGTCGTCTCGACCGCTTTCTTCGATTTGCGTCCGCAGCCGATCAGAGCCAGACACATCATTATGGCGAGCAGCACATACGGCAGCCGCCGCTTCAAACTATTCATATTAACCTCGCTTCTTCCGGCTTACCGGACAAACGCTGACAACAAAACTATGATCACGGAAAATGAGATCAGTCCGAGACCGATGACGAGGGTCGTCACACGGTCGAACACATAACTTTTCTTCTTTCTCTTCCAGAGGCGGACATTGACCTCCTCCTTCCGATAGAGGAAGCGGCGCATAAAAGCGTCGGTCGGGAAAATGTTCCGATACTCCTCTCCGTCGATCTCGTAGTAGGCGAAGTTCGCCGGGCCGTCATCATCCGAAAGCCCCAGATATTTCGCGTTCCGGCGGCGGGCCAGAAGCCACAGGATGCCGGAGATCACGAAAAACAGTTCGCACACGATGGCGAACATAAACGCCAAAAATAACACACCGGAAACAAGGGGCCACAGAGTGTAGCCCAACATAAACAGAACGATAAGCCCCATCGCAATGATAATGAGAAGTTCCATATGCCCTCCGGAGTTCGCCTTGCAAGTTTACTTTTTCTTTTTCTTTTTTTCCTCGTACTTCTTCATCTTCGCGTATTCGGACATAAGACCGAGGAAGGCCACGAAGCAACGGATCAGAAATGCGAAGAACACATAGTAGAACATCAGCAGAAACAGATAGTGGCCAAAAGCTGAATTATCAACAAACTGATCCATGGAAATATCGACCTTCGAATCCATGTCTGCCCCAAAGACCAGAGCCAGGACGAAGTACACGATCGACGGAACCAAATATACCGACGAACAGAACTCTACGATCGACAGATGCCGGTTGCGACCGCGAACGGCACACTCGAGCAGGAAGAGGATCGCAAAAAAGCCGATCGCTGCTGCGACCAACTGCGGCTTATGCAGAAGATAACTTCCTTCACCCCAAACCGTATAGCATACATGCATGATCATGTACAGATAGATCGCGACGAGCACGAACGACAGGATCACCGACACCGGCCAGAAGATAATCTTTCCCTTCATCGACCACGGCTCCCTGGCTTTCATCAGGGAAAATGCAGTATCGTTCCTCTTATCGTTCTTCTTTGCAGCCTGCGCCTGCGCGTCATCATTTTTCGGTTTTTCGTTTTTAGGTATGGACATTTCGTACCCCCTTAATTGCATAGAAATCTATCTTTAATCATAGCACAAAACACAGGTGAATGCAAGGTGAGGCGGGGCGAACGGCCCCGCCCCGTTTCGGGCAAAAAAAAAGCCCGAACCCAACAGCTCCTGCGTCTGTCAAACTCGAACCTTAAGTGCGCGATCAGGGGCTCGAACCCTGGACACCCTGATTAAGAGTCAGGTGCTCTACCAACTGAGCTAATCGCGCATATTTTGTTTGTGCTGTCGGAGTGAATTTGTTTCCCTCACAACAGGCAAGTACGATTATATAACAACTCCCCGAAAAATGCAAGCAGTTTTTTCAAAAATTTTTGAGAATTTTTTTCACCCCTTTTCCGACCTGCATTTTCCGTGAATTTAGCCCGCTTTTTGGTTGTGATTTGATGGGAAATGTGATACATTATAACTACAAGGGACTGAATACAAGAAGGAGTATAACGTCGTGAAGAATCGATCTAACAAAAACCGTTTTGACATAGATTCCAAATACTATACGATAAGCGTCTATGCGATCATAACGATCGCCATCAGCGCCGTGATCGTAAAAATGATCTTTTCCTGGGACATCGTCCAGACCGGCTTTCGAGCACTGATCAAAGCGATCTGGCCGTTCCTGGTCGGCTTCCTGCTGGCCTATTTCCTGAACCCGCTGGTACAGCGGCTAGACCGCTTGTTTTTAGCGCGTGTTCTCAAGATCAAATCCGCGAAAGCCCGGTTGCTGATATCGCTCCTTCTGTCGTATCTGCTCTTCTTCGGCTTCATCGTGATCATCCTGGTCTTCCTGATACCGCAAGTAGGTCAGAGCATCAGCGACCTGATGCAGAAGGCGCAGGATTGGCCGAACCAGATCGACCACTGGCTGGCAGGGTTGCAGGAGCGCTTCCCTTCCCTGGACATGGCGCAGATACGCGAGCAGGTCACCGATACGCTTCCTAAGGTTCTGAAAGAGTTCCAGGAGAATGTATTCACGAAGGAATTCCTGATGATCATCTTCTCAAGTGTCATCAGCGCGGTCAGCTTCGTATTCAATCTGTTCATCGCCATCATCGTTTCGATCTACATGATCGTAGACCGCTACCGTCTGGGTCGCGCTTCCTCGCGTCTGATCCGCGCGATCTTCCGTGAGAAGCATGCGAACTCGATCATTTCGACATTAAACACTTGTAACCATGTATTCAGCCGTTTCCTGGTCGGTAAGACCATCGACTCGATCATCATCGGCATCCTTTGCTTCATCGCCATGACCATCCTGCATCTTCCGTATGCACTGGTCATCAGTTTGATCGTCGGCATCACCAACATGATTCCGTACTTCGGTCCGTTTATCGGCGCCATCCCCGGCGGTCTGATCATCCTCATGACCGACCCCGTTCAGTTGATCATTTACCTGATCCTGATCCTGGTGCTGCAGCAGTTCGACGGCCTGTACCTGGGCCCGAAGATCCTCGGCGACTCGACCGGTCTTCGCCCGCTCTGGATCATCTTCGCCATCACGATCGGCGGAAGCGTCGCCGGCTGGATCGGCATGTTCCTCGGTGTTCCCGTGGTCGCAGTTCTCAGTTACCTGTTGGACGACTGGGTGCGCCATCGTTTGAAAGCTAAGAACATTTCGTACGACGAAGCAGCGATGCTGCCTAAGGTCGGCGGCATGGAAGGCTCCGATGCCCTCCAGACCCACGACCACACCTCGCTTCCGAAGGGTCTCGATGAAATGCCCGGCTCCTTCGCCGACGGCATCGACAACATCGAATACCTGAAGGATCCGTCCCTCGCGCCGGAAGGCGAGAATACAGAGGCGGAAAAAGACGTAACGCCGTCAGATCCCTCGATCGACGCTTCTACGAAAACGGAACCGGAAATAAAAACCCCGGCTTCCGAAGAAGGAACAGAAGAATAAACAGGACTGTTCAAATGGTCCTTAATATATGCGAGCCGCCGGGCGATCATTCGTCCGGCGGCCCATTCTTTTCTAAAGGCTAAGGAAAACACCTCTTTTCAATTTTCCTTAGCCGGATGACGCCTTAGACCGGCGCTTTCTCGATGAAATGGCTAAGAAAAATGACTTTTTCCAATTTTCCTTAGCCGGATGACGCTTTAGGCCTGCCTTTTCTCGATGATCCGGCTAAGAAAAATGACTTTTTCCAATTTTCCTTAGCTGGATGACGCTTTAGGCCTGCGCCTTCTCGATGAAATGGCTAAGAAAAATGCTATTCTTCAATTTTCCTTAGCCGGATGATGCTTTAGGCCTGCCTTTTCTCGATGATCCGGCTAAGAAAAATGACCTTTTCCAATTTTCCTTAGCCGGATGACGCTTTAGGCCGGCGCCTTCTCGATGAAATGGCTAAGAAAAATGACTTTTTCCAATTTTCCTTAGCCAAATGATGCCTTAGGCCTGCGCCTTCTCAAAAAAACCGCCAAGGGAGATCCCCTTGGCGGTTTTGATACTATTTGATTTGTTTCGATTACAGAACTTCGTCGATCATCGCCGTGAGCATGGGCTTCGGAACGCCGCCGACCTGCGTCTTCACGACCTCGCCGCCCTTGAAGATCATCAGGGTGGGGATGCTCATGATGCCATAAGACTCCGCGAGCTCCTCCTCTTCGTCTACGTCGATCTTGACAAACTCTACGCGATCCGCATACTCGGGCATCTCGGAGATCTGGTCGATCATCGGCGCCAGCATCTTGCAAGGTCCGCACCAGGTTGCGAAGAAATCCGCAAACACGACCTTATCCTTAGCGATCACTTCTTTAAATTCTGCTGTGTTAACATGTTTAACCATTCTTTTTTACCTCCCAATGTATGATGTATTTGTTGATGGGATGTCCGGCCCGTGAGAAACGCTCCTCGTACTCGGTCATGACATTGCCCGCGCAAGCGGCTTCGTCATGATGCAAGTCAAAGGTGCACAGGTCCATGACATACCCGGCTTCCTCGATCTGCTCCAACGAAAAATCGAAAAGATCCCGATTATCCGTCTTAAATTCGACCGGTCCGCCCGCCTTCAGGAAGTTGCGGTACCGGGTCAGAAACTCCTTCGACGTCAGGCGGCGCTTCGCGTGGCGCTCCTTCGGCCAGGGATCCGAGAAGTTCAGGTAGATCTTCGAAACCTCGTCAGGTCCGAAGATATCGGCCGAATCCTCCGCGTCCAGGCGCAGGAAAAACAGGTTCTGCTGCTCCAGCGCGGGCCGCTTCTGCAGCGCCCGAAACAGGACGGATGAATACTTCTCGATGCCGATATAATTGATGTCGGGGTGCAGCTCGGCCATCGCCATCAGGAACTGCCCCTTTCCGGTGCCGATCTCGATGTGCAACGGGTGGTCGTTGTGAAAAACCTCGCTGCTCCACACGCCCTTAAAGCGCTCCGGCTCCTGGATAACATAGGGATTCACCAGCATTTCCTGGCGCGCTCCCGGAACATTACGTAATCTCATTTGAACTCCTTATATGCCGATATTCTTTACGATCTTCGTCCTGCGATGACGTCTGCGGCGTTTGTTCGTCTTGCTGTTGTACGCGCAGATAAAGATGATGATGAGCAGGACGCCCGCGGTGATCGCGGGGATCAGGTACCACGGCAGACCCTCTTTCGCCCGCTCCATGGGCGTCAGGGCTTTATACGGCAGCATGCCGCCGTTTTCCTCAAACAGAGGGCTTTTTACGTCGGCCAATGCGGGGCTGGCCTCGATGACTTCTGCCTCGCCCAGGAAATAGTCGCCGATGTAATAGCGGATCAGGCTGTACGACGAATTCATGCTACGGATGACCGTCGTCGTGAGGTCATTGACCGAAGTATTCTTCGGAAGCAGCAGCGACGCCTTCGCGTCGAAACGATAGAACTGGAGCTGGCTGCCCGCAGTCAGGATGCCCGTATCGCTGGCTCCCTGGTAGAACCGGGAGTCATTGGCCGAAATATTCACATTCTCGAACTCGTTGAAGCCGTAGTCCAGAAGCTTCTTCGTGTCGGTGTACTGGCCGTCCGCATCTGCTCCCATGACCACGCAGAGCAGGGAAACATCGCCCGAGCGTGCATACGTAACGAGGCTGTTGTCGTGGTCCGTTCCGCGTCCATTCTTCCCGCACACCACGCGTGCATCGTAATACGCATCATCCTTAAACAGCATGCGATGCTTATTTTTCATGGGGCGCTTCTCGTTCGTGATGTTCGTCGGCTCGATCGTATACGTGGTCTTTCGGCTGATCTCCACGAAGATCGGATAGGTCAGCAACTCCTCGTACAATTTGGCGACATCGTAGGCGCAGGAGTACTGCCCCTCCACCGGTCGTCCGCCGGCCGCCTTGTAGTTCGTATTTGCGAAGTTCATAAGCATCGCCGACATGTTCATCGCCGACACGAAATCCTCGTTCTTCGCGTTGACAAAATGTGAAAGTCCCGCGGCGCAATCGTCCGCCGAAGGCAGCAGGAGGCCGCACAGACTGTCGTAAACGGTCAATACCTCGTTGGTCTTCAGGCCAATGTGTGTATCGCCTTTCTTCACCATGTAGATGACGCTCTGCGGGTAGACCACGATGTCCGTGCGCGCCGTGTCGGCCGCCCGGGTCAATGTCAGATATGCCGTCATCAGTTTATTCAGATCGGCCGGTTCCTGTGCGTCCAGAGCATTCTTCTGGTACAGGATCTTGCCGCTGTTTTCCTCGATCAGGATGGCGCTCTGCGATGAGAGTTCCGGCGCCTCCGGCCAGGGTGCGCTCGTCGGTATCTTCGACAGCAGCTCCTGCGCCTCGCGGTAGGACGCATCATTTTCCCCTGCAGAAGCGGAAGTCGCGGGCACGACCGCCAGGGCGATCGCCATCATCAGCGCTGCAGCGCTTGCTTTCTTTTTCTTCGCTTTGTGGATCCCCAGGGCGACAAAATATCCCCCGATGGCCACTACCGCCAGCACGATCAGTGCGATCACGTAGCGAATGGCGCAGCGCGAAACCAGCGCCACAAAAAACTCTTCCGGAACGATATTGATCAGAAGATCCGTCCTCGGATTGAGTAACCACAGATCATTCGTGAAGAAGATCTTGTGGAAAATGGTCCAATAATGCGTGAAATCCGATGCTACGATCGCGGCGCCAAGGCCGACGACCAGAAGCAGGAACAGGATCGCAAAGATCAGCGTCCTGCGGTACACGGCAAATACAAACAGGCCCGTCGTTTCCTCTTTCGGGACCGGCCCGTTCGTTTCCACGGGTGCTTTGGATGCCGGGTCCATGTAGTCCGGATCCGCCGGAGTTTTGATACCCTTCACCTTGCGGTAGTAGCGCACCAGCATGGTCGTATACCCCATGCACGAGATCAGGAAGATCCACAGGCAGATCTCACCGAATAATTTCGCCCCCAGGTTCAGATTTTTCACATCCTCCATGTGCAGGGTCTCGCGCTCATTAAAGAACGGGCGGTATTCCCCGTCCACGACCGCCATGATCCCCAGCGTCGACACGTTATCCTGAAGGTAATCGAGCATGTGGTCCGTGACCAGCATGAGGTCGTCCATCTCCATCCGCACGTCCTCGGCCACGCCGATCTTCTCGTACTGCTCACGGTAGAAATCACGATTGCCGAAGATCGAATTCTCGATCACACCGATCAGCAGCGCCAACAAAAGCAGGAGCATCATTGCGGTGCCGAGTACGTATTTCCATTTTTTCATGTCCGCATGCGCTCCTTTCCATCCATAAACTGAGGGCGGACCCGCTAAGCACGCGTCCGCCTCATGTTTCATGTTTATTCGGCTCTTCTACTTTTCGAGCCTGCTTACCGCTTCGTTGATACCACGGATTTCTCCGCGCTTCGCGCTCCCGAAATCCTACAATCATTCGCCGCCCTATTCGATTTCCTGTCGGAAATCGGGTCGGCTCATGTTTGGGCGGCTCTCAAGGTCTCGAGCTCGAATGCAAGCATTCGGCTCTTCAACTTTTCGAGCCTGGTATCAACAAATCTTCTTGATCCAGCCTTCGGGTGCTTCGATGCTACCCATCTGGATACCGGTCAATGTATCATACAACTTCTTCGTTACAGGACCCATCTCCTCCATGCCGGCCGGGATGTCGATCACGGTATCGTGGTTAACGATACGGCCTACCGGAGAGATAACGGCTGCAGTACCACACAGGCCGCACTCCGCGAAATCTTTCACCTCGTCGAAGTAAACGGGACGATGCTCTACCTTCATGCCCAGATAATGCTCTGCAACATACATGATGGAGCGACGTGTGATGGACGGCAGGATGCTGTCCGACTTCGGTGTAACGAGTGTTCCATCCTTTGTGATGAAGATGAAGTTTGCGCCGCCGGTCTCTTCAACCTTTGTGCGGCTTTCGGGATCGAGATACATGTTCTCGGCAAATCCCTCGTCATGCGCAGTTACGATCGCATGCAGGCTCATTGCGTAGTTCAGACCAGCCTTGATGTGGCCGGTTCCATGCGGAGCCGCACGGTCGAAATCGCTGACCTTGATAACGATCGGCTTCGCGCCGCCCTTGAAGTACGGGCCTACCGGTGTAGCAAACACACGGAACTCGTATTCATTGGCCGGCTTAACGCCAATAACGGGGTTCGTGCCCATCATGTAAGGGCGAATATATAATGTTGCGCCGCTGCCGTACGGAGGCACCCAATCCTGGTTTGCCTTAACGACCTGACAAACAGCGTCGATGAAACGATCCTCAGGGAACACCGGCATCTCCAAACGCTTCGCGGAGTCTGCCATACGAGCAGCATTCAGGTCCGGGCGGAAGCACACGATGTGTCCATCCTTTGTTGAATACGCTTTCAGTCCTTCAAAGATCGTCTGTGCGTACTGGAATACACCTGCACACTCGCTGAGTGTGATCATGCTGTCGGTGATCAACTGACCTTCATCCCATGCGCCATCCTTGAACTTAGAGGAATAACGATAATCCGTTGCAATGTAGCCGAAACCCAAGCTCGACCAATCCAAATCCTTCTTCATAACAAGTCACCTTCTTCTCTAAAATCTGCTAAAGGTATGTTGGCTGCGTCATTCCCTTTCGGAAAATGAACGTTCCGCGAACCCTGACTGCTCAACGTTTAATCATTCGCGCCGGGCACTTTGGGAAGCTTCGCAAGGCTCTTAGCGATATCCTCATCCGTGGGGATGTAATCGGACATTTCACCATTGTTATACTTCTCATATGCTACCATATCAAAATATCCGGTTCCTGTCAAGCCGAAAAGGATAGTTTTCTCCTCTCCGGTCTCCTTACACTTCAGTGCTTCGTCGATCGCAACGCGGATCGCATGGCTGGATTCCGGTGCCGGCAGGATGCCCTCCACACGGGCGAACTGCTCTGCTGCTGCGAATACGGAAGTCTGCTCTACGCTCGTTGCCTCCATCAGGCCCTGATCGTACAGTTCGGACAATGTCGAGCTCATGCCGTGGTAACGCAGGCCGCCGGCATGGTTCGGTGACGGCATGAAGGTCGAACCGAGGGTGTACATCTTAGCGAGCGGGCATACAGCGCCGGTATCGCAGAAATCGTATGCATAGGTACCTCTGGTGAAGCTCGGGCAGGATGCAGGCTCTACAGCGATGATGCGGTAGTCTGCCTCGCCGCGGAGCTTCTCGCCCATGAACGGTGCGATCAGGCCGCCCAAATTGGAGCCGCCGCCTGCGCAGCCGATGATGATGTCGGGCTTCACGCCGTACTTATCGAGCGCAGCCTTTGCCTCGAGGCCGATCACGGACTGATGCAGCAGTACCTGGTTCAAAACGGAACCGAGCACGTAACGGTAGCCTTCCTGGGAAACCGCTGCCTCAACTGCCTCAGAGATCGCGCAACCCAAAGAACCGCCCGTTCCCGGGAACTCTTCCAGGATCTTGCGACCAACATTTGTTGTATTGGACGGGGAAGGGGTAACCTTCGCACCGTAAGTTCTCATTACTTCGCGGCGGAAAGGCTTCTGCTCATAAGAAACCTTTACCATGTAAACCTGACAGTCCATATCCAGGAATGCACATGCCATGGAGAGCGCTGTACCCCACTGGCCTGCGCCGGTCTCCGTGGTCACGCCCTTCAGGCCCTGCTTCTTCGCATAGTAAGCCTGCGCGATCGCGGAATTCAACTTATGGCTGCCGGAGGTGTTGTTGCCCTCAAACTTATAGTAGATCTTCGCCGGAGTACCGAGCGCACGCTCCAGGAAATAAGCGCGTACCAACGGTGCCGGACGATACATCTTATAGAAATCAAAGATCTCCTGCGGGATGTCGAAGAACTTCGTGTCGTTATCCAGCTCCTGCTTCGCCAGCTCGCGGCAGAAAACAACGCTCAGTTCATCCAGTGTCATGGGCTTACCTGTGCCCGGGTTCAGCAGCGGCGCCGGCTTCTTCTTCATATCCGCGCGCAGGTTATACCACTGCTTCGGCAGCTCGCTCTCCTCCAGATAGATCTTGTAAGGGATCTCTTTACTCGTCTGTGACATAGTTTGTTACCTTTTTACCCCCCTCTCAGGTCGGGTATACCTTTCGTTTTATTTTTTGGTACTTGAATTCTTGTTTTTTGAATGCGCGGCTGGCCCGAAAAAACTTGTTTCATGCCTAAACCAAGAGTTTTCGCTCGCTTTAGTCATAATTCTTCTCTCTTGCGCCTGCTCAGCGCCTAGTGGAAAAGCTTGTTTTATGCCTAAACCTCTTGCTTTCTCTCGCCTTAGGCATAATCCTTAGGCCTCGTGCCGTCTCCGCTCTAGTCGGAAAAGCTTGTTTCATGCCTAAACCAAGAGTTTTCGCTCGCTTTAGTCATAATTCTTCTCTCCTGCGATTGCTCAGCTCCTGGTGGAATAGCTTGTTTTATGCCTAAGCCGTTTGATTTCGCTCGCTTTAGTCATAATCCCTCACTTTAGTGACTGTTCCGCCCCTCGGAGGCTGCGCGGCGCCCGCTCCGAAGAACACTTCCACGCGAGTTCGGGGCTTCTTCCCACAAAAAACGCCCCCGTGCCGGGCATTAAACCTGACACGAGGGCGGGCCTATATACGACATTACGTCGTTCTTTTCTTTAGCTCGCGGTACCACCTCAATTGATGAAGAATCATCCGCTCTGATCCCGTAACGTGGGCAGCGTCGGGTTTTACTAGGCCTGCGGCCGTTCCTCCCGCCCTTCTGAGTCCATTCGTCCGTGATACGTTTGCCGCATTCCACCGCCGCGGCTCTCTGGTTTCGTCCATCCCGGAGTACTCTTCTCAATCATCGGTTTTCGATATGATACACAGCGATTCTAGCATGCATGGACCACTCTGTCAATATGTCGCCACAAAAAACATGGCGTCTGATCTCACGCTTCCTCTTTATACCTTTTTTCCATCTGATCAACAAACCACCAAATAGCACCTACCAGGAAAATAACTCCTGCGCCCCAAAGCGCGATCTGCGACAGATCATAGAACTTGTTTCACCCTATTCGGGTGGGCTGTTTCTGCGTAGACCAGAAACGGTACCGCAACGATCAAGGCGATCGACGCAACAAACGTAAACGCCCAGTACTGGTGTGTCTTGCAAATATGAATAATAAAGAGAATGCCCCCCAAGAATAACCCCGCGGTAATAAACGCTTTATCGTGTGGTTCCCTTTGTTTTTTCTCTTTCATTGGCCGCCTCCATTTATGTTTATTTCGAATTTGCCAACCGAAAATCGTTTCTATTCCTCTATCTTACTACAATTCAATAAACGAATCCCCCCGTTTCATCGCCTCGCTGATCTTCTTCAGCGCCTCTACCGCAGCCTCCTCCATCTCGAACGTGTACAGCGGCTCCCACGACGAAATTCGGGTCTGCACGATCAATGTCCGCCCGTCGACCTTCAGCCCGCCGTAGCAGTTGAGCTGCTTCTTCTTATCCGGGCTCAGCACCCGCGTCACGGGCCATCCCTGCACGACCGTTCCGTCCTTCTTCACAAACGTATGGTCCGCCATGAACTGCTCCCAGCCCTCAACGAAGCTCTCGGGAAATGAACCCATCACGGCCTCATCCACCGCTTCCTCGATCCCGCCGACCAGCTCCTCGAGCGCATCCTTGATCTCCTCAAACATATCACGAATTGAATCGTCCTGCATAATGATTCCTCCCATAATTATCTTAGTTTTTCTCTTGTTAACTCGTTTTTTCTCGCTTTTTCGTGTTTTTCAGAGAGTCGTTTTGAGTCAATGGCATTCCCCTAGGCCAAAAAAGATGGATTTCGGATTGTTTGGGGTACACTTAATGCCGTCTTGGTTCTCCCACTATCATCCCAATTGCTGCCAGCACTCCCCCGCCGAACATGATCCCGATGTTCGGAAAATTCACCTTATGGAACGCCAGATTATTAGCCAAAGGGAACGTACAATAGTATGCGACCATCATCAGGATGCCATAAATGACGCAAAGCAACCACTTCTTGCGACCTAGTATATCCTTTCGGGCAATGTAAAACGATGTTCCAAAAATCGCGGCAGGATACGCTAAATACAAATACAAGATCGTAAAACCTATACCTCCGTCAGGAGACATAAAACACCAGAAATGAACCAGTGAAAGCGCACAAACGAGCGGAAATATAAGAAGTACTAACACTTTCTTAAGCATCACGATCACCTCCCCTATATCATAGCAATATATTACCATCCTTCCGTAGGTTCAGTCAAGTCTTCTTTATAAAAAAACAGGCCCGGGCTTTTCGCTCCGAGCCTGTGAAACTCTTTCGGCCAATGTACCTCGGGAGTCCTCTCCCGTAGTCACATTATAAGCTTACATCTGTGAAATTAGCGTTCAGTTTGGAGTACTCTGCATTGTACTTGCAGTCACTGCAGAACCAACGCTCTTTCTGCTTTCCGAGAGCGCCTACGCCGAGGCCGAGCGGTCCCAGGAACAGAGTTCCCACGAAAGCCTTTCCCAAGGAAAACTTATTGGTATCGGTCTCAACCAGATGCCAGTTCGACGAACCGCAGTTCGGGCAGCACTTCGGTGCGCCCTGCTTCTCGCCAACCTTCTCGGCTGCAGAACGGATCTTCTCCTCAGCCTTAGCGCCGGCTGCGGAAACCTTCTCTGTGATATCCTCTGAAACTTTCTTAACATCCATGACAACTACCTCCTATAAAACTAAACACCCCGGGCTCATTTACCCGTGTAAACGTATCTCATTGAAACTAATCCCAATGAAATTATTTCTCTTCCTGCCCATCCGTGCAGAATTTCGCCTCACACAACCTCGCTTTCCAAGGTCCTCTCGCATCTCCGTCCCTGTCAGGCCCATTTATCCTGGCTCTTCGGAATGCGCATATCGGACAGTGCGAAGTTCTCCCACAGGAACCACTGCTCGCCCTTACGGCGCAGCTGAACCTGGCGGTCGTCATCCGCTCCTGAGGAGTGGATATTCAGCATCGCATAGCCTTCATTCTGGTACGAATAAACATAATCGCTTACCGTGATCTTAAACGGCTGCGCCGGCGTATAATCGTTCTCCGGGGTAGCGCCCTCGAAGAAAGAAGCCGGAACGTACTCCTTGCCTACCAGACGATCCTGCAGGAACTGGATCTCCTTCTGGGAGAGATCTTCCGGTCCCTTCAGGAAATTCAGCATCGCAAGCGTGCCGTCCACGTCGTTCTTATAGTTCATGAGAACTAGCATAACCAGAGCTGTGGTCTTGAACGGAGTCGTCAGGTCTGCCTCGGGCAATGCTTTCAGCTCCTCTACACTCTTCGGAACTGCCGTGAAGGTAAAAGTTTCCTTCTTCTGCGCCGAGTTCTGAGCGGCATTCTTCGCCGACTGGTAAACAGCGTTCGCAGCTGCATTTTCCGCTCTGTTCACGGAACCGCGGATATCCGACTTGATGTCGTTCTTAACCATGTTCTTCAATTTGTCAAAAAATCCCATTGTACTGTACCTCCTACATACGCACTATTGTTGACTGGGTTTCGGTCTGGCCCGTTTTTCGAGCTTCTTATACAGGTAGAGATCGTCGGAAACCGTCAGGTTCAGGCTATCCTGCCTGATATAATTCTGCGCTTCCACCTTATGGCGAACCGAAGTCATGCTACTCTTCATGATGCCGACCGGCAGGAAACCGAATAACAATGCAATGATGCACGCAATGATCACATGCGTCGCCCCGAACTCCGAGCCTTTCATAAGCCATGCGATCAGGTTGAAGGCGGCCGCCGAAATACCCGCTCCGATACCATAATACTTCCAGTATGCCCCCTTATCCGTCGGCAGGTTTCCGACGAACTTACCGGTCTGACCGTTCATGGCAAACAGGAAATTCTGACCGTTCCAGGTCGTGGACAGGAGCCACGCCGGATACAACGCATAACGCGTCTTCGCGTTTTCGAGGCTAATGCTGCACGCCTCCTCATTGACCGAGTGATAACCCTTTACCGTATCGCGGAAAACGGCACGCGTACTCGTTTTGATACGCTCGTTTGCGATCGGTGCGCAATCCTCTGCGGTCTCGTCGTACTTGTTGGCGAAATAGCCCGACAGGTACGCGGTCTGGAAATCCACGGCATCCGAAATATCGTAAGGCTCGATGGACTCCATCAATTTGTTATCGATGGTCGAAGAACCGTCGACCGGAACGTTGTCGAAATCGAGTGTTCCACTACGCAGTACCGAATAATACTCGGTCTCGGTGTAGTTGTAGTCGGCGTCGCTCCAGGTGCGCTCCTTCGTCGCGCTGTAACGGATGTTCGCATTCGCGTCGGAGTCGAACAACCAGAACGGAATGTACACGCCCTTGATCTCATCGATGTGATTTTGACTCTTAAAAACCTTCGGCAGAAGTTTTCTGCCTTCCAGATGCTTCTCCAGGCCGGCCTTCGCCGCTTCCTTATCCAGTTTGAACGGAATGACCAGGTCCGGACGCAGAGCGCCGGAGAACTGCCCCGTCATGACTACGGGGTTGCCGCAGAACGGACAGCTGGATGCACCCAATGTCTGATCGCCGACGATCTCACCGCCGCACGATTTACAGGTATACGTGACCATGCCGGAAACTTCATCCGCCGACCAGTTGTCATCGGTCTCACTCTGCCAATTCATCTGGTCTTCGGCCTGTGAAGTGTTCAGCGCCTCATCATAAGACGCCAGCGTGGCCATATCAAATTCATTACCGCAGTACGGACAAGCCATCTTCTGAGCCTGTGAATTAAACTCCAGAGAGCCGCCGCAGCACGGACATTTGTACTCAAGCAGATTTGCCATATTTCCCCTTTCACACAAAAACGCTGCCGAGCCGGACATAATAGCCTGGCCCGACAGCGTAAATCGATAGGTCGACAGAGTCAACCTGTCATATTACTGAATGTCTTTGTCATCAAAGGGATCGCCGCACTGAGGGCAGAACTTCGGCGGGTTCTTAGGATCCGCCGGCATCCAACCGCACTTGTCGCACTTGTAAAGAGGTGCGTCAGCAGGCTTCTTAGCTCCACAGTTTGTGCAGAACTTACCCTGGTTTACGCTACTGCATTCCGGGCAAGTCCATCCTGCTACTGCTTCGGGCTTCTTCTCGCCGCACTCTTCGCAGAACTTACCTGTGTTCGTCTTGCCGCACTTAGCGCATACCCAGCTGTCAGCTGCGGGAGCTGCTGCAGCAGGAGTTGCTGCGGGCTGTGCAGTCTGAGCGGGCATCTTAGCGCCCTGGGCAGCTGCGGTCTCAAACAGAGAGTTGGGGCTCATGCCACCGGCAATACCGCTCATAACCATCATGTTGGAAGGAGAAGCGCCGTCCATGTTGCGCCATGCCTGAGCCTGGCCACCTGCGATCGCACCAGCTGCAAGGAGCGGGTTCGAATAAACAGCTGCTTCCTGAGCGTTCTGGAGCTTCTGCTTGTCTTCCTCGGTAAGTGTCGGAGGATTCAAAGCGATGTTCTCGACAGCGATACCACGGGTCTCGGTCCAAGTCTTAGCAAGCTCGATGTTGATGGCATCCTTCAACTGATTCGTGTACTGAGGCAGCTTCGAAGGACGGATCTCCAGATCGGAAACGCGGGACAGAGCGGGTGCCAAAGCATCAACGAACTCTGTGCGCATCTGATTTGTAAGATTGCTCTTGTTGTAAGCGTTCTCAACGTTACCGCAAACGTTCGCATAGAACAGCAGCGGGTTAACGAGCTTGAAGGTATAGGAACCATTGATACGCAAGGAAACGTCCATGTCGAAGCCGACCTTGGAGTCAACTACACGGAAATCGATCGGGTTGTTGGTACCGAACTTATTATCCATGATCTCCTTCGTATTGAAGTAATAAACTCTCTGATCCTTACCGGTGTCGCCGCCGAAGGTAAATCTGCGGCCGATCGCCTGGAATGTAGCGATAATGGAGGATCCGAGGCTGCCTGCGAAAATGCTGGGCTCTGTAGAAGTATCATAAATGAACTCACCGGGTTCAGCGCAGACCTCAACGATCTTACCCTGCTCTACGATGATCATACACTGACCGTCTGCAACAGCGATCACGGAACCGTTAGAAATGATATTGTCGCTGCCCTTCTTATTAACGGAACGGCCGCCGGTCCTCTTCTCGCCCTTTACGACCAGGATGTCGTTCGGGATAGCTTCGCAGTAGAAATACTCTTTCCACTGATCTGCCAATACTCCGCCGAGAGCACCTGCGCCTGCACCCAATACGGTACCGGCTGCGCTAGTCAATGCACCTGTTACTGTTGAAATCAATCCCATAGTTTCTTATCTCCTTTCAAGGATGTCTTATTATCCGGATTACTCACTCGTAATTCGTAACCCTTCCCGAGCACCTTTACCACTCTGCTCGTATCATATCATAGAAAATGCGAAATATCAAGCAAAATTCGGGCTCGTTCTTTACGTATTTCAGTCATGAATCTAACAAAATTCTGACGAAAGCACTTAATCAAGTATCATCTCGTATACTACATTCACCGTTTCTTCTTCGGTGATGTCATCGGGGTTAATGTCCACCTTCAGCGGCGCCGCCCCCTTCGCGAGCATATTGTCCATGCGCGCCATCCGCGGCATTCCGTCCGCCACGAAGTTCGGCATCTCGTCGCCGTACACGATCCTCGACACGGGGCCGAGCTTCGCGCCCGCGGCCTTCGCCAGCACATGCGCCTTCTCCTTCGCGTCCTTCATCGCGTTCGTCAGGAGCGTCTTGCGCGCCTTATCGAGGTCTCTGATCGTATAGGTAATGCTAAACGTCGGATTGAACGGCAGCTTCGCCAGCACCGTCATCACACGGCCCAGGAGTTCATTGTCCACGCCAAATTCGACCTTCGCGGAATGCACCGCCTTATAGCCGACGAAACGCTCGCGCCAGCAGTGTTTATCATCCTGGTAGCCTTCCTTCTCGACGTCCACGCGGAAGCCGATCGTTTTGATCTTATCACGGTCGAAACCCAGCTCGGAAAGTGCATCCTTCAGCTCGCCGGTGTGCTTCGTGCTCGCCTCGACCACCTTCGCATAGTCCTTATTGCTGTCGGTCAACTCCATGTAGACGATGGTCCGGTCCGGCGGCAGGGACAGCCTGCCCGTGCCCGTGACACGTATCATTCTTAAGTTATTCATACTCTTCTCCTTACATAAGTTTCGAAAGTTGCTCGGGGCTCATGGCCGTCTTCGGTGTCACCGCAACAACACGCACGAGCGGTGTATTGAAGTATTGCAGGATCTCCGTCTCTGCCATCAACTGCCCCACTTCCCTGCCGGACCGCCAGAAGCCCTGGGAAACGATGTTTTCCGGCTTCGTAAGCTCCTGGATCATCTTGCACAGCTGCCGGAACAGTTCCAGATGCGGTTCCTTGATGCTTTCATCCTTTGTGCGTTCCACGGCCTCCAGGATCTTCTCTTCCGACAGGATCACTGAGCGTCCGTAGCGATAATTCAGCTCCAGCCAGACCTTCGACTTAAGCGGCGCATCCGAACCCAGTTTCAGGTATTCCCTCCAGTCATGCAGTTTCACCAGCGTTGCCAGCTTTTCGAAATCCGCAAACCGCTCCGTATCCGCCTTATAGTCCGAATAGAAGAAACGCTTCGTCTCCGGATCCTCCCAGCCCGTCCGCACGAGATAGTCGGTTTTTTCGTTATCATCCAGGAAGACGGCAAACGTCTTGAAGGTATCGCCGGAATCGCAGTACAGGAACGCCGAAGCCAGTTTCTCCACCGGATCGATCTCGTACACCGGCGCCCGATCCTTCAGGTCCGGCATGGCCGAAAACGCCTCGCATTTCATCCGGCCATCCCAGTCAAACGTCAGCATGGCTGCGAAATGCCAGTTGTCCGGCGTCGTTCCGATCGAGTCCTCCAGCTCTTTGATCATCTTCAGGTCGTACCGTCCATTGCCCGTATGTACGAAACCCGTATTGAAGATGAAGTGCTTCTTACCGAAGTCGCCTTCCGAGAACAGTTCGCCCTGGCCCTCATCCCGACGCCGCAGCGTGTCGATCCTTATGGTCAATGTCCCGTGTTTTTTGCCTTCTGTAAACTCAAAGCGGTGCGTTCCAAGAACCGACGGCATAGTCGGCATGATCGGGCGGCCCTTTCCGGGAGAATAATCCGCCAGCTCAAAGATCAGCGGGAACAGCTTCTGCACCTCTTGGACTACGTTTCCGGGACCACGGCCGCCATTGTACGACATGTAGTAGTCGTCGCCCTTTTCAAAGTTCATGCTGATCGTCATATCCTCGATCGGCGGCAGGCCGTTCACTATCACCGCGTATCCGTTGTATTCCAGGATGTTGGTCGCAAAAACCGTCTCCGAAAGCTGCGCGCATTCCTCGGGCGTCAACGTGCGGGAACACTCGTCCGGCTGGCCTCTGGAGTAGCGCGGCGCCACGACTATGCTCGAATCCATAACACCTGTCTCCAGGTTCGCCGAAAACGATACCCCCATGCTCTCCGTGCTATAATTCAGGTTGAATTTCTTCAGGCCGCTCACCTTTCCGACCAGTGATTTCATCTGCGTTTGATGGCTGGCGTAGCCGCCGCACTCGACACGGGCTCCCCCGCCAAAAAAGCCATTTATCATATCCTATCCTCTCCGTTTCATGATGCGCATGCCCTTCACACGATTTATTGATCCCCGGCTTCTCCCAGGAACGTAGCGCATCCGCAGTCATAAATCCTGAAATGATGGCCAAACATCTCGCCTTCGCGACTTTCGACCTGTCCCGCAAGCACCCGTCCCGCAGCGTCATACAACTGCTCGATCAGCTCCGGCTTCACTTCCAAAGAGCCATGGGAAGGATAGACGATATCAAACAGATCCGTCATCCACATGAGTTTCTCCATGCTCGCGCGGTAGGCGTGCATTTCCCGCTGAGGCCCAAACATAAAGATCCGGCCGTCCTGCACCGAGTCACCGGAGAACAGGCGCCTGCGCTCCTCATCCAGGAGGGCCACACTTCCCGGCGTATGCCCCGGGATCTCGATCACGCGGAGGGTGCGGTCACCCAGATCGATCTCCTCATCGTCCCAGACCGCATGCATTTCCCCGTTCGCGCCCTTCGTTCCATAGAAATTCGTCGCCTCCGCGGGATGCATGTAAAACCAAGGAAACTGGTCAGAGCAATGGATATGATCCCGATCTGCATGGGTATGAATAAGCACCAGCGCTTCGCCATGCGGCGCCCCGGCCGCGGTCAGGATCTCCTCCGCGATGCCGCGCGCATCCTCCGTCTGCATGCCGCTATCGATCATCAGTGAGCGCTCGCTGCCGGCCAGCAGGAAGAACCTGACTCCGCCCTCATCCAGAGCCCACGTAGTATCATCGATCTTTTTTATCTCCGGTATCATTTTGTAAACCTCCACATTTTCTCGTTTATCTCGATGTCAGCTTCTTACGATAGGTAAATCCGGCCGCGATCACTGCCAGCCAGCCGAAGATCATCGCCAGATAGTAGAACGTCGCCGTGCCAAAACTCAGCCACCAAAAATCGATCTTGGAGTAGCGATCGAAGTCTTTGAACAGAGGATGCAGCGTCCCGTCCCACAAAGCATAATAACCGACCGAAAGCACCGCTGCGAGTGTGACCAGTCCGCAGAAGCCGGACAGGAATTTAGCATTCAATGCCTTCTGCGCATAATTTGCCGCGTTCAACTTCGGAGCAAACATGGTCGATGCACAAGCTATGATCAAAAGCAGGCCGATGATCAAAAAGATCGGAGTCAGTCGTGTCGCCCACTTCTCAAACGTATCCGGGATATACCGCAGATAGGATGTCGGTCTCGTCATCAGATCGATCAGCAACGGCATCGAGATCAGCGTATACGACACCGCCATGGAAGGCGCCGCATAGTCACGTTTCACCTTCTTCGTCGCCATAAACACGCAAATGCCGACCAGTATATACAACTCCATCGAGATCGTCGAAAGCAAGTTATAAACGATGAATTTACCGTCCCCGAGGTTCCTGAAATAATTCCAAACACTTCCGCCGACCGCGAGGATCGCGCTGATCAGGGCAATGGCGCTCAGGATCGACGCAGCATCGGTCTTTGCTTTCGTCGGAGCTGCTCCGGGTGCCACGGGCGGTACGGGAACTCCCGGCTGCGCCTGCGGCGTCTGCTGGATCTGCTGCAACTGCTGCGGAACCAACACGTAGTGTCCGTTGATCATCTGGTACTGGGGAAGCGCAGTCTTCCCCTGGGGCTGTGCCGCCTGGGGCGCTGCCTGCGGTGCTTGTGCCGGCGCCTGCGGTGCTGCTGCCTGCTGCGCCGCCTGGACTGCTGCCGCGG